>DASPJL010000153.1:0-28109 GCA_035628645.1 Cytophagales bacterium
TCAGAAGTGTATTTGAAAGATCACTTGAACATGAAATAATGGTCACACAATCTATTAATAGAATTGTAGACAAATGCCATAAGGCAAAAGATTACACCACAGCAAATTTCTTTAACTGGTTCTTACAAGAACAAATCGAAGAAGAATTTATCGCAAGAAGGGCGCTTGAACTGTTTGATGTAATCGGAGAAGAGGGCGTTGGTACCTATATGATTGACAAGAAAATACCGGAAATTAAATACGAGTAGCAAGTATTGACTAATTAGTCTTTAGACGTAGACATAAGATTAAAAGGCCAGGTAGTCCCTGGCCTTTTTTAATATCCGATTGTCAAATCAGCTCGTAAAATTTAACACATTCAAAATTAGTCATATGAAGACTAATTACTCAAGACTTAAAGACTGCCCACTATCCATTATTTCCTTAAACACCTTAAAGGCTTCTGTTTCATTTGTTTCAGAAAGCCAAATGTTTTCTGGCTGAAAACATATAATAGGAGCGAACTTACAACGATCCGTGCATTCAGTTATAATTATCTCCACCTCGTCTCCGAGTTTACCGGACTTAATTACCTTTTCAAAAAACTTTTCCAGATCAGTTCCACCTCTTTTCCTACATTTACTTCCCTGACAGATATAAATGACTTTATCCGGAAATGATGGTTTCTTTCCCATAAGAACTAAGGTTAAAGCAAGCTTCTTTCTTTTTCTATATGCGTCCCGTAAAGCTTTTCCTTTTTAGCTTCTTTTAAAAGCGCTTTTTTATTAATTGGAACAACCCCTACCTGTTCACATACTAATCCACCACCCAAATTAGACAATGCAGCTATAAAAGTTGGTGAAAGGCCTAATGCCAGACAAACCCCGGCAATACTAATTACAGTGTCGCCAGCTCCTGAAACATCTGAAATTTCCCTCTGAAGGGCAGGAAGTAACTGTTTGGATTTATTAAAATCAATGTATACACCTCTTTCTGACAGTGTTAATAACACTCCTTTGAGTTCTAATTTTTCCTTCAACAATTCTACGGAACTTTTAAGTGCATCAAGATCAGCGGGATCTATATCCACCTTTAGTCCTTCTTTTAATTCCTTAAAATTTGGCTTAAATAATGTTGCTCCTTTATACTTTAAAAAATTCCTTTTTTTTGGGTCGACGATGGTAACAATATTAAGTTTGTTGGCTAGTTCAATGGTAGAGTGGATAATATTATCTGTAATTGTACCCTTGTCGTAATCCTCAAAAATCACGGCCTGGCAGTCCAGAAGTATTTCTTTTATTTTTTCCCATAATAGCTTTTCTTCCTGAACCTCTAAAGGATGATCATTTTCAGAATCGATCCTAAGCATGTGCTGTGAACCAGACAGAATTCTATGCTTTACGGTAGTAATCCTGGAAGGGCTTGTTATAATGCCGGAAGTACTTATGCCAAGGCTTTCAAAATTTGAAAAAATTGTTTTAGCATCTTCATCCTCTCCAATCACTGAACAAATAACAGGAGAAGCGCCCAGTGCATGAATATTGATTGCAACATTCCCTGCACCACCCAACCTGGACTCCCTTTTATGTACATCAACTATAGGTACCGGGGCTTCAGGGGATATCCTGTCGACCTTACCCCATAGATAAGAGTCGACCATGACATCCCCTATTATTAAAACCTTAAGCTTATTGAAAGCTTCAAATATTTCTTCAATTGAATTAAAGTGCATTATTTTAATTTAGCCAACTCCGTCTTAATACGGGAAATAGCTTTCTTGAGGTTTTCATCTGAGGCTGCAAACGAAATTCTGATACAGTTAGCATCTCCAAATGCATCTCCAGGTACTAATGCCACGTGAGCATTATTTAAAAGGAACATACAAAGATCATCAGAGTTTTTAATTTGCTCACTTCCATTATACTTTCCAAAATAAGCGCTTACATCAGGAAAAATATAAAATGCTCCTTTTGGCACATTTGTTTTGATTCCAGGTATTTCATTTAATAAACCCAGCACCAAATCCCTTCTTCTTAAATAAGCTTTTGCCATTTCTTTAGCAGAAGTCAAATCTCCGGTTAAACCTGCTACCGCTGCTTTTTGTGTAATGGAACAAGTACCTGAAGTAGTTTGTCCCTGCATTTTATCGCATGCTTTTGCTATTTCTAATGGAGCGCCGATAAAGCCCAATCTCCATCCGGTCATTGCAAAGCCTTTTGACATTCCGTTAACAGTGATGGTCCTGTCTTTAACAATATCCAGGGATCCGATACTGAAGAAATCATTATTGAACGAAATATATTCATAGATTTCATCGGCAATTATAAAGACATTTTCATGTTTAGCAACAACCTGTGCAATCTCTGTTAATTCTTGTTTTGTAAATATTGACCCCGTTGGGTTGCAAGGTGATGAATATAAAATGGCCTTCGTTCTTGGAGTAATGGCGTCAGCCACTTGTTTAGCGGTTACCTTAAAATCGTTTTCAATTCCGCCGTGAATAACTACGGGTTTACCTTCGGCTAACTTTACCATTTCCACATAACTTACCCAATATGGGGCAAAAATTATTACTTCATCCCCAGGGTTAAGCAACGCCATCAATACATTCGTAATCGAATGTTTTGCTCCTGTAGATACTACTATATTTTCAGGTTTGAAATCTAAATTATTATCACGCTTAAACTTATCTGCAACTGCTTTTCTTAAATCGGGGAATCCCGGAACAGGTGAATAAAAATGGAAGCCATCATCAATGGCTTTTTTGGCAGCATCTTTAATGTGTTGAGGTGTTTGAAAATCAGGTTCCCCCACACTTAGGCTTATTACATCAAAGCCTTGTGCTGCAAGCTCTCTCGCTTTCTTCGTCATTGCTAAAGTTTGCGATTCTGAAAGAGCATTAATCCTGTTAGATAAAACATTCATTTCTTTTAAAATTTGTATCTGTGTTAAGTTTAAACCCGGCAAAATTAGAAAATCAAGACTTCTGAACCTATATTTTTTTAACAAAAATGAAGTTAATGAATAAATAAACCATAAGGTTGTGGGGGACGGCGCCACACCTTAGTCCATCTTAAAATAATACCAAATATTCCTACATTGAAACTACATTGGAGGAACATTGGAGGAACAAAATGCCAGAAAGCGGCTTAAAAATTAGAATAATACAAAATCTGAGTTAATAAAACGGTGAGAAGAAACAAACCTGACAGTATTCGATGTTCCTCTAATTTATTTATCTAAACCATCTATATCCCCCAACTTTTCTGACTGGTCCCCGATATCCCATAAAATTTTCCTGTGTCCTATAAAAAGAAAGGGCTTATCCTCACCTATAATTTTAACATACTGTAAAGGCCGTTTTGTAAATTTGCATCATGAATGGAACAACCTCAGAAACAAGTGAAGTGAAAATTGAAGAAACTAAGGGTTTTTCTGATAATACAGGATTCGATTTTATTGAAATCTTTGGCGCCAGAGAGCATAATCTTAAAAACATCGATGTAAATATTCCCAGAAACAAACTTGTTGTGATTACCGGTATCAGTGGAAGCGGGAAATCTTCCCTTGCTTTTGATACCATCTATGCAGAAGGACAAAGGCGATACATGGAAAGCTTTTCTACTTATGCGCGCTCATTTATGGGAGACATGGAAAGGCCGGATGTAGATAAGATCAATGGATTAAGCCCTGTAATATCTATTGAACAAAAAACAACTTCCAAAAATCCCCGCTCTACAGTAGGCACCGTAACAGAAATATACGATTTTCTGCGTTTGCTTTATGCAAGAGCCGGCGAAGCTTTTTCTTATGCTACAGGAAATAAAATGGTTCGCCAGTCAGAAGACCAGATCAACGAACATATTTTTAAAAGCTTTAATCAGAAAAAACTAACCCTGCTTGCTCCAATTGTGAAGGGAAGAAAAGGTCATTACCGCGAACTTTTCCTTCAGGTAAGAAAGATGGGATTTAGCAAAGTGAGGATAGATGGAGAGGTTCAGGAAATAACGGCCAAAATGCAATTGGACCGCTACAAGATCCATGACATTGAGATTGTAATCGATCGTATAATCGTAAAAGAAGAAGACAAGTACCGCATCAGTCAATCCATTAAAACGGCCATGCTTCACGGCAAAGGCGTAATGATGATTCTGGATGACGAAAATAAGGTCCAGCATTTCTCTAAATATTTAATGGATCCTGAGTCTGGAATATCTTACGATGAACCCGCTCCAAATATGTTTTCTTTTAACTCCCCTTATGGCGCTTGCCCTTCTTGTAATGGATTGGGTGAGATAGAAGAAATTACAAAAGATTCTATAATTCCCGATGATTCGCTTAGTATTAGCCGTGGAGCTATTGGACCACTTGGTGAATACAGGGACATATGGATTTTTAAAAAGATTGAATCTGTATTAAAAAAATATAATCTGAATCTTTCAACGGCTATAAAGGAGATTCCTGAAGAAGCACTGAATGTAATTCTTTATGGCGCAAAAGAACCTGTAGCTGTAAAGTCGGTTAAATACCCGGGAACTGAGTGGAGTACAAAGTTTGAGGGCGTAATTCCTTTTCTTCAAAAACTGCAGGAAAGTGAATCCGATAAAGCACAAAGCTGGGCTTCTGGTTTCACGAACATTAAAATTTGCCCGGAGTGCCACGGGGACAGGTTAAAGAAGGAATCCCTTCATTTTAAAATTGACAATAAAAACATTGCTGAATTGGCAAAAATGGATGTTGTTCAACTGAAGGAATGGTTTGAGAATCTTGAAGAAAGACTGTCCGACCGACAAAACATAATCGCGGCTGAAGTTTTAAAAGAGATCAGAAAACGAATACATTTCCTCCTAGACGTAGGCCTTGACTATATCACGCTAAACCGTCCCTTAAGAACCCTCTCAGGAGGAGAAGCTCAAAGGATCCGTTTGGCCACACAAATTGGAACTCAACTTATAAATGTGCTGTATATTTTGGATGAGCCAAGTATCGGGCTTCACCAAAGAGACAACACAAAACTTATAAAGGCACTTCAGGATCTCCGGGATTTAGGAAATTCGGTTTTAGTGGTAGAACATGACAAAGATATGATGCTTGAATCGGATCATATTGTGGACATTGGCCCTGGAGCGGGAAGGCATGGAGGATCTGTGGTAGCACAGGGAGACCCGAAGGCGTTTTTAAAACAAAATTCTACTACCGCTCAATATTTAAAAGGAATACTTAACATTTCTATTCCTGAAAAAAGAAGGGCCGGTACGGGGAAAAACCTGATGCTAAAGGGTGCTAAAGGTCATAATTTAAAGAATGTAAACCTAACCCTTCCGCTGGGAAAAATGATTTGCATTACAGGGGTTTCCGGTAGTGGAAAATCATCATTAATTCATCATACACTTTATCCGATTCTTAATAAATATATATACAAATCAAAAACAGAGCCTTTGCCTTTTGAAGATATTCAGGGATTAGAACATCTGGACAAGGTAATAGAAGTAGACCAGTCTCCGATCGGAAGAACGCCCAGATCTAATCCTGCAACTTATACGGGTGTTTTTTCAGAAATTCGCTCGCTTTTCACTGAATTACCGGAAGCAAAAATAAGAGGTTATAAACCAGGAAGATTTTCTTTTAATGTAAAAGGTGGAAGATGTGAGGGTTGTGAAGGCGCGGGGTTAAAAACGATTGAAATGGATTTCCTTCCTGATGTACATGTTCCTTGTGAAATTTGTAAAGGAAAACGATATAACCGGGAAACGTTGGAAGTGCGGTTTAAAGGAAAGTCGATTTCTGATGTACTCGATATGACGGTGGAGCAGGCGGTAGAGTTTTTTGAAAATCAACCAAGGATTTTAAGAAAAATCAAGACGTTAAACGAGGTCGGTCTTGACTATATAACATTAGGACAACACGCAACAACCCTTTCTGGAGGAGAAGCGCAAAGAGTGAAGTTAGCCACCGAGCTTTCTAAAAAGGATACCGGAAAAACCTTTTACATTCTTGATGAACCTACTACAGGCCTCCACTTTCAGGATATTCAACATTTAATTGATGTCTTAGGAAAGCTTGCCGATAAGGGAAATACCGTATTGATCATTGAACATAATCTTGATATTATTAAAATCGCAGATTACATTATAGATTTAGGTCCGGAGGGAGGGAAAAAAGGTGGAAATATACTTTGTGAAGGAACTCCTGAAGAAGTCGCAAAAAATAAAAAAAGCTATACGGCCGTTTATTTAAAGAAAGAACTGGAGCTATCACGTTGATATTGTCTAAGTCTTTTTTTAAGCAATACGAATAACACTTTAATCCCAAAAAATAAAATCAATTTTTTAATTTAAAACTATGAGCTATGTGGAAAGAAGAAAACAATTCTTTAAATCGAACATTTGAGTTCAAAAACTTTATCGAAGCTTTTGGCTTTATGAGTAAAGTAGCCCTTATTGCCGAAAAACTGGACCATCACCCTACATGGACGAATGTCTATAACAAAGTAGAAGTAAAATTAAATACCCATAGTGAAGGTTTCACAGTAACCGAAAAGGACCGGAAACTTGCCGAAGCTATTGATAAAGTATTTTAAGGTATAATCAGATTTTTTGTTGATTTAGGAAGAGAGGATAGAAAGCATCTTCCTTTTTCCTATGTCCGAATTTTCTTAAACAATTTCAAAATCATCAGCATCCAAATTGGTTGGGAATGCCTTTCGAAAGGTATACAATTCTTCCGCTTTCAGGGAAACGGTTGTAATTACCTCCTTATCCTTTTCTGTGAAAAGTATCTCTCCGTTGGGATGAATTATACTGGAATCTCCAGAATAGTGATGTCCATTTCCATCTACTCCGACCCTGTTCACGCCCACTACAAAAGAGAGATTCTCGATCGCCCGGGCTCTTATTAATGTACTCCAGGCAATATTTCTTTTTTCGGGCCAATTCGCCACGTAAATAAGACAATCATACGAAAGGTCCTTGCTTTGTCTGCTCCAAACCGGAAACCGAAGATCGTAACATGTAAGCGGTAAAACTCGCCAACCTTTAAGTTCCTTTATTGTTTTTTCATTGCCGGCAGTATATGTTTCATGCTCCTTCGCCATACGGAACAAATGCCTTTTATCATAATAATCAAAAGTTCCGTCGGCTTCCATCCAGATAAGCCGATTATAAAAATTGTCCTTTTCCCTCACTATATAGCTTCCCACTACCACGGCCTCGGTCTGGGCAGCCATTTGCTTCATCCACCGAAAGGTTTTACTATTCATGGGTTCGGCCAGGGACTGGGCTTTCATGGAAAAACCAGTAGAAAACATTTCGGGTAAAACAATTAAATCTGTTTTCTCATTGATCTGCCATAGCTTTTCCTCCAACATGGGTAGATTGGCATCTGTATTTTCCCAATGAAGGTCTGTTTGAATTAATGTAACTTTTAAATCTTGCATAATTTTTCAGCAGCAGCTTCCAGGGTTGAATTTTCTTTGGCAAAGCAGAATCTCAAAACTTTGTTGTCTTTCTTATCATGATGAAAAACTGAGACAGGAATAGAAGCAACACCTACTTCCTTAACCAGCCTTATGGCCAAATCATAGTCCGATTCTAAGGTCACTTCTTCATAATTCAATAATTGAAAAAATGTTCCTTCACAAGGCATGATTTTAAAACGCGAAGGTTTAATTAAAGATTGAAAATAATCCCTCTTTTGTTTATAAAAACCAGGAAGCCCAATATAGTTCTGTTTATTTCCTAAAAAATCTGCCAAAGCATGCTGCATTGGAGTAGGGGCGCTGAATGTAGAAAATTGATGAATTTTTCGGAATTCAAGCGTGAGCTCCGGAGGCGCAATGCAATAACCAATTCGCCAGCCGGTGGTATGAAAAGTTTTTCCAAAGGATGAAAGCACAAAAGTTCGCTTTCTTAATTCTTCATATTTCAGTAAGCTCTCATGTTGTCCGTCAAAAATAATATGTTCATATACTTCATCACTTATTATGAATGTCGAAGAATTTTGAACGATGTGCCGAAGCGCTTCTATATCTTCCCTTGAAATAATTGCTCCGGTCGGATTATGCGGGGAATTAAGGATTATTAACCTGGTTTTATTGTTAAATACACTTTTAACCTTTTCCCAATCAATTTTATAATCAGGGTAGGTTAAGGGAACAAAGCGACAAATTCCACCATTGAGTTCTACATCCGCTACATAACTATCAAAAGCCGGCTCAAAGATGATCGCTTCATCTCCAGGTTTGATCAACGCGGTAATGGCAGCAAAAAGGGCTTCTGTTGCTCCAACGGTAATTGTAATTTCTGTCACCGGATCAGTATTTACACCATATAGCTCCAGGTTCTTTTGAGCGATCATTTCTCTCAGTTTCATAACACCCTGCATAGGTGCGTACTGATTATGACCTGCCCTCATATGTGCAGACACCAAATCACGCAGTTCCGAGGAAGATGGAAAATCCGGGAATCCCTGTGAAAGGTTTATAGCGTTATTTTCTGCAGCCATTTTCGACATCACAGAAAATATAGACGTGCCAAGTGAAGGCAATTTAGACCTAAAGTTCACTTTCTTTTAATAAGCGTTTTTATTTTTTAGAGGGAAATCTCATCCGATAATCTGTTGAAACATTCCCTTTGGAGATGTTCATCAATTTGCTTTTGAGAAGGCGTTTTTTGAAAGGAGAAATCCTATCTAGGAATAGTACTCCTTCTATATGGTCATATTCATGTTGAATGATTCGGGCCCTTAAGCCATCATAGGTTTCCTGATGTTCATTCCAATCCGTATCAAAATACTTGATGGTAATCTCCTCTTTTCGTTGTATTTCTTCTCTTACTGTTGGTATACTTAAACACCCTTCTTCAAAACCCCAGTCATTTCCCTGTTCTTTCAAAATAACGGGGTTGATAAAAACCTTTTTAAATCCTGTAAGGGCTTCGTCCATAGGCTCACCATCTACCACAAACATCCGAATACTCAAATTCACCTGGGGTGCAGCTAATCCGACACCATTTGCTTCATACATTGTTTCAAACATGTCGTCGGCCAACTTCTTTACATCTATTGATCCACGCTCTATTTCTACTGCTTTTTTCTTTAATACAGGATCGCCATAGGCAACTATAGGAAAAATCATAAATAATTATATTTCTTTAAAAAAAACTGAAATTTATTAAAAGTAATTATGTTTCTAATGATTTAAATTATCAATGCCATCATAAATATTATAGTTCACGAAATTGGAAAAAGATTTTCGTGCATCAAAAAAGAAATAATTTTAAAGCGACGATTCTAAAAAAGATTGTAGAATTATTACTGCACTTATTTTATCGACATTTCCCTTCTCTCTTCTGTCTTTCTTTTTCATACCTCCAGAAATCATGGTTTGAAGGGCAATTTTAGAAGTAAATCGTTCGTCAACTAAGTAAATTGGCTTTCCGGGAAAGTTTTTCCTTAATCCCTTTTCAAAAATCTTAACGTGAATTGTATTGTTAGTATCGGTATTATCAAGCTTTTTGGGGATCCCTAATACAAAGGCTTCAATGGTCTCTTTTTGATCGTAGGTCTTTAAATACGGGAAAATGTCTTTGGAGTGAATGGTTTCGAGGGGAGTTGCTATAATTTTCAATGGATCTGTTACTGCGAGGCCTACTCTTTTTGTACCATAATCAATAGCCACAATTCTGCCCATCAATTAGCGGAAATGTTTTTCCTTATCAAAGTCTTTACTTGTTTTTCAAGGACCAAAGCTTTAGGAAAAAGAATTTCATCTTCAATTTTTGCATGGATCTTCAACTCTTCGTCCAAAGACTTTAATTCAGATAATATCACTTTCATGCAAACATTCTCACAACCAGAAGTGTCGTAATCATTGGTTATTTTCCTCAATCCGCTCATTTCATCTTCCTGAGAACTATGTTCAATTGCAAAATCACGAAGGGTATGTCTTTCCATTTGAAAATATACCTTGTTCATATTCAGGTTTTGATTAAGAACCTGTTGTAAAGAAAGGATATATGAAAACAATTGATCCTCCTCTTCATAAAGATGTCGGATGAAATCTTCCAAAAATAATGGGAAAACAAATTTAAGGTCCTTTGCCAAAGGATATTTTACTTGCCTCAAATCAAGCTTATCTAAACATTTGGCAACATATGGAAGCCTTTTCTTAACAAAAGTATGATGCGTATATTTTAAATATTCAATCAAAAGATCAACCGGAAAATCAATAAGGGAAGCATCCACAGAAACCTTTGATTTTACCGCGCCCTCCAGATCACTGATCACCATTGTTAGCGATATGCCTTTTTCCTTGCAAACCTGCTCTAAGGTATCTTCAGAATAATTGTAAAATTCAATTCCAAAAAAATAAAGTACTGAGGCATACAAATAATTCTCGCTTACCAAATCCTTAATTTTTCTATTTTGAACCTTATTCATTTTCTTAAATTAAAAAATCCCTTTTCGATTTAGGATATACCACATTAAACAAATATAACAATTAACGGCCTTTTGACTAATAGATTTAAAGAAGAAGAATTTAAAAATATTGAAGTAAGAAACAAAAATTTTTTGCTAAAACAATGTTTTTGAATATAAAATTTTTATTCCTTCATACATTAAAAAGCTTCTTTACGCTATTGCCAGATTACAAGTAAATGTGACAAGAACAAAAATCTCATTAAATTAAATAATAACTGTTTATTTAACAGCGATTTAAATAAAAAATTGATATGAGAGTAAAAATACTTTTAAGTTTTCTAATGTCGGTATTAAGCCTGTCCCTCTTTGCACAGGATAATGAACTGTTCTATTCAAGAGGGGTGCAGCGTTCGGATCAAGGAGATTATAAGGGCGCGATTAAAGAGCTTGATGAGAGTATCCGTCTGAATCCCAAAAAAGCAGATGCTTATTTTTTAAGAGGGAAGTGCAAATATGAACAGGAGGACTTTAATGGGGCTTTAGAAGATTTTAATTTGGCTATAAATTATCAATATATCTCACATGAGGTATTTTATTTAAGGGCAAATTTGAAATATGACCAGAAAGACTTCAAAGGCGCTGCAAGTGATTATTCGAAAGCAATAGAACAAGATGGTTCAGATCCGGCAGCTTACTATAACAGGGGGCTGGCGAAATTCAATTTTAAAGACTGGAAAGGTGCCATTGCAGATTTTACCGAAGCCGTAAACAAAAACCCGGAAAATGCGGATTATTTTTTCAACAGGGGAACGGCAAGGCTTAAAATCGGAGATAAAAAAGGCGCTTGTGAGGATTTTACCAAAGCAGGCGAGTTGGGAGATGAAGAAGCTAAAGAATATGTAATAAGCAATTGTTTCTAATATTTAATTTGGGATTTTAGCTTTTTAATAGGGATTAGTTTGGCGTTTCGGGGTTAAAACCAATATGTATAAAGCTTCATTTAAAAAATAGTCTTATCTTTATTCCCTTTCAATATTGTAATCCCAATTTATGAAGGCATCTCAGGTAACATTAAAAGACATTGCCAAACGACTAAACCTTTCAACTTCCACGGTCTCAAGAGCTTTACAAAATAACCCAAACATCAGCCCTGAAACAAAAAAGCTGGTTGTTGACCTTGCTAAAGAACTTGACTACAGACCCAATGCTTTGGCGTTGAGTTTATTAAAAAGAAAGAGTCATATGCTGGGGGTAATTGTTCCAACAATGGGTAATAACTTTTTTTCTACCACCATGAGCGGAATTGAAGAAGTGGCAAATGAATGCGGCTACCAGGTGCTTATTTGCCAGTCAAATGAAAAATATGAGCGGGAAGTGGCAAATACGGATACGATAGTTTCCAATCACGTGGATGGAATTTTAGTCTCTGTATCGCAAGAGACTCGGAATTACGATCATTTTAGAGCGCTTTATAAAAAAGGTATTCCTCTTGTCTTTTTTGACAGGGTAAGTGATGATGAAGAAGTAAGCAAAGTTATACTGGATGATTTTGATGCCGCATTTCAGGTGGTAGACCATTTGGTAAAGTCGGGCGCTAAGAAGATTGCGCACATTGCGGGTAGAAAAACACTTTTGAACGTGAAAAAACGGGTAGACGGGTATAAAGCTGCTTTAGAAAAAAACAACATCAAATTTGATCCTGCGCTTGTAACTTATACAGGGTTTAATAAAGAAGATGGTATAAACGGATTTAATGAAATCTATAAAAATACCGGCCTACCGGATGCCATATTTGCCGTTTGCGATGATGTAGCCGTAGGTGCTTACCTTTCGATGAGAGACAAAGGCATAAAGGTGCCCGAAGATGTTTTATTGGCCGGGTTCAATGATGACCCGATTACTTCCATAATGTTTCCTACTTTAACCACCATACATCAAAAAGGATATGAAATAGGAAAGGCAGCCACGCGAATGCTAATCCAACAAATCGAAAGTGATTTTGAAAATGAACATCCGCGTCAGGAAGTACTTAAAGGTGAGTTAATTATAAGAGAATCTACTCAAAGAAAATCAACTCGTTCGTAGAAACAATCCTTCATTCGACTCATCTCTGCACCGTTTTATTATTTATCGTAGCCTTTTTGCATGGCCCTTCTGATATTTAATACCTCCAACACTTCGTCCAAAGTAAAATTAGCTTTTGAGATATCCGGATCTATTTCGGTTTGGATGCTGTTAATAACCTTTTGAAGTTCCTTTAATTTTTGACTAAAATTCCATCTTTCTTCGGCTGAAAGTTTTGAAAATTTAGGAGGATTAAGAATTTTTCGTTTGACAATAAATGCAGGATGTGTTTCCGTTAAGGTTTTTGTGATTTCCTTTTTCTTAGTTTGAAATTCCTCGAAGCTATCGAAAGATTCGTCAGCATTATAAAAGTCCATAATAGTTTTACATTTTAACCAGCAGGAATTAATACGGAAAATGCGTAAAGAAGATATGAGGCTAAAGGATATTTTTGAAAATATATATTAAGAGCAGAAATTTTGTAAAAAATAAAATTGAAGTAACTATGCGTATGCAGGAGCCTAAAAAACATCTTTTACTATTCTTATTAAGCCTCTCTTTGTTTCTTATTAAAAACAAAGAGGCAAAAGCGACAATAAACAACTCAACAGATTCAACTATGATACCCAAAAAAGACATTCATTCCTATGCCAAACCAAGCGATGCTGTTGTAAAACACCTGGACCTGAACCTTAAAGTACGCTTTGAAGAAAATAGGCTTGAGGGTATAGCAGAAGTAAAAATTGAAAGATTCAATAATGCCGATACCCTAATTCTAGATACCAAGCACCTTACAATACACGAGGTAAAAGATGCAGAAACCGGAAAACAATTGGCATATGAAATTGGAAGGTTCGATAAAAACCTGGGAAGTGCATTACAAATAAATTTAGATACGAATACGAAATTAGTCCATGTCAAATATTCTACTTCCAACAATGCTGAAGCTTTACAATGGTTAGAATCGGGACAAACGCTAAATAAAAAGTACCCCTTTTTATTTACTCAGTCGCAAGCCATTCTTGCCCGGACTTGGATTCCGATTCAAGATAGTCCTGGAATTCGCTTTACCTATTCAGCCAAAGTGACTGTTCCTAAAGGATTATTGGCGCTAATGAGTGCCGAAAATCCTATTTCAAAAAATGAAACCGGAATTTATTCTTTTACAATGCCACAGCCTATTCCTGCTTACCTGATGGCGCTTTCGGTAGGAGATCTGGAGTTTAAATCCCTCGGAAAAAGATCTGGTGTGTATGCTGAACCGGCAATGGTAGATAAAGCAGCCAAAGAATTCGCTGATCTTGAAAAAATGATTTCAGCGGCAGAAGAATTGTATGGTGAGTACAAATGGGGCAGGTATGATCTTTTGGTGCTTCCGCCAAGTTTTCCGTTTGGAGGAATGGAAAACCCTAGACTTACTTTCGCTACACCTACCATAATAGTCGGCGATAAGTCGCTTACAAGCCTTGTCGCTCATGAACTTGCTCATTCCTGGTCGGGCAATCTGACAACAAATGCCACTTGGAATGACTTCTGGCTAAATGAAGGCTTTACCGTTTACTTCGAAAACAGGATTATGGAAAAGTTATATGGCAAAGAATATGAGGAAATGCTGGCTTTTCTAGGGTATCAGGAACTGTTGAATGAAATAAAGGACCTTGGCGCTACAAACCCTGATACACGATTAAAACTGGATTTAAAAGGTCGAAATCCTGACGACGGCGTCACTTCCATTGCTTATCAAAAAGGAAATTTATTTTTAAGAAATATCGAAGCTGCCGTTGGAAGAGCACGATGGGATAAATTTCTAAATAGCTATTTTGAAGAATTTCAATTCCGGACAATAGATACAGAAACATTCTTAAATTATTTAAATGCTGAACTTATTAAGAACTACAAAGGCTTGGAAGAAAAAATAAATGCAAAAGAATGGATCTATGAACCGGGTCTTCCCAAATCACATCCCGAGCTGACTTCCTCAAAATTTGAGATCATCAAAAAGCAAAGCCAAAACTGGATTAAAACTCAGGAGATAAAATCATTAAATACGTCAAACTGGAGCTCTCATGAATGGGTTTATTTTATAAATAACCTTCCGGAAAAATTAAATTCCAATCAATTAGAAATGCTTGACGAAAGTTTTAGGCTGAGCCAATCCAACAATCCGGAAATTCAGTTTTCCTGGTACCTTTTATCAATAAAAAATAATTATTTGACTGCCTATCCTTATATTAAAGACTTTTTAACCAATGTGGGAAGGAGGAAATTTGTTTTACCGTTGTTTAAAGAACTGGTTAAAACAGAAGCAGGAAAAGCCTTTGCCCAAGAGGTTTATAAAGAGGCGCGTCCTTTATATCATTTTGTTACGATGAATTCTGTAGATCAGCTTTTCATGTAAGAAATAAAAAGCTTTACGATTTTTATTAGCGTTAAAACAGTTATATTTGTATAACTTATCTAATAAAAAATGATATTATTTAATGTTGTAAATTTTTGGGAAATGATACTGTTATTTTATTACTTCTTTCTAAGGTTATTGGAGCTTTTACCGAAAGGCTTTAATTTAAGAATAAATAATGCAATAGCGATTTCCCATAGCAACGCCAATAAAGAAAAGGCTGCCTTTGGGGCATATGAATAAAATTTGTGAATCAGCTTTGGAAAACGTGTTAAAACAGCAAAAAGCCCCGAAAATGGGGCTTTTTAATTTTAGTTTAGTTAATAATTGTTTATTAAAAGGCATATTCATTTTTCTGAAGAAGAAAATCTGCGATTCTTCTTCGAGATTCTTTGGCATTGATAGGGGCAATTTTTGTGAAGCGTTTCAACCCCATTAGCATCACCCTCTGCTCATCGCCGGAAGTAAAGGAGTTAATGGCATTTTTTCCGGCAACATTGATCTTTTCCGTAGCATCATTCAGATAAACGCTCACAATATCCTTTTGAAGTTTACATGAATCTTCTCCCTTCATAGAAATTAATTTTTCCGTTCGAAGAAGAACCGATTCAGCAGCATAGATCTCAATTACCATATCTGCAATGTTCATTAAAATTTCCTGTTCGGATTCTAATGTCATCATAAACTTTTGCACCGCGGCTCCCGCCACCATCAAAACCGCTTTTTTCAGGTTCTTTAGAACTTTTTTCTCAGCAGTGAAGATGGCATTATCTTCTTCGACATTGAAATCTGGAATGGACATCAGTTCCTTTGCTACCTCTTGCGCTGGACCCATCAGATCAAGTTCCCCTTTCATGGCTCTTTTCAGCAACATATCAACAATCAACAGCCTGTTGATTTCATTTGTACCCTCGAAAATCCTATTGATCCGTGAATCTCTGTAAGCTCTATCCATAGGAGCTTCCGCAGAAAAACCCATTCCTCCATATATCTGCACGCCCTCATCCGTTACATAATCTAACACTTCCGATCCGTGAACTTTCATTATGGCGCATTCTATCGCAAACTGTTCAACGCCCTTTAGCTTAGCCTGCGCTTCAGGCATTCCATTAGCTTGTAAGGCTTCTATTGCATCATCGATATTTTGACCGGCTCTATAATTGGCGGATTCGGTCACAAAAATTCTTATTGCCTGTTCAGCTAACTTATACTTAATTGCTCCAAAGCTTCCAATTGTTTTATTAAACTGCTTTCTTTCATTTGCATATTTTATGGAAAGATCAGCCGTTTTCTTTGATCCGCCTATTGCTGCCGCAGCAAGTTTAATTCTTCCGATATTTAGAATATTCACCGCTATTTTAAAACCATTTTGTCTTTCAGAAAGTAGATTTTCAACTGGAACTTTGCAGTCGTTAAAAAACACCTGCCTGGTAGACGATCCTTTTATCCCCATTTTATGTTCTTCCTCATTCATGGTAATGCCACCAAAGGATTTTTCCACTATAAATGCCGAAAGATTTTTGTCGTCATCAATTTTGGCAAAAACAATAAAAATATCTGCAAACCCACCGTTGGTGATCCACATTTTCTGTCCGTTGATGACATAATGTTTTCCATCCGGACTTAGCACTGCTTTGGTTTTGCCCGAATTAGCATCAGAACCGGAGTCTGGTTCTGTTAAACAATAAGAGGCTTTCCATTCTCCTGAAGCAAGTTTTGGTAAATACTTAGCCTTTTGATCTTCATTTCCATAATATACAATAGGAAGTGTACCGATTCCCGTGTGAGCGGAAATTGCAACAGCAAAAGAATGACCGGCGCCCAATATCTCCGCCACTAACATTGACGTATTGAAGTTCATGCCAAACCCGCCATACTGCTCAGGAACCGAAGTACCTAAAAGTCCAAGCTCGCCAGCTTTATCCAGGAGTTTTGGCATGAGCGACGGATCTTTCTGCGAATCAATTTCATTAAGACGCGGGAGAATTTCCGTTTCTAAAAAATCTTTACACGTTTGAGCAATCATTTTTTGCTCCTCCGTCCATTCTTCAGGAATGAATACTTTATCCGCCGGAGTTTCTTTTATTAAAAACTCTCCCCCTTTGATATGTTCATTTTTTGCAAGGGCATCCATATATTCTTATTTAATGATGGTTCTTTATCTATTATTAATTCAATAATTCGTATATACCCGCAACCCCTTGTCCTCCTCCTACACAAGCTGTGACCATTCCATATTTTTGTTTTCTTCTTCGCATTTCATTGAAGAGTTGAACGGAAAGTTTAGCTCCTGTGCAGCCAAGCGGGTGACCAAGAGCAATTGCGCCTCCATTCACATTCACAATATCAGGATTTAAATCCAAGTCCCTGATAACAGCAATTGATTGAGCGGCAAAGGCCTCATTCAGCTCCACTTGTTGTATATCCTCCTTTTTTAAACCTGCCTTTTTAAGAGCCACCGGAACTGCTGCTACGGGGCCTATTCCCATATAATCCGGCTCTACACCATAAGCAGCATATGTTACCATCCGGGCAATGGGTTTGAGGTTTAATTCATTTACCATTTTCTCAGACATCACCACGACAAACGCTGCACCGTCAGAAGTTTGTGAAGAATTCCCTGCGGTAACTGTTCCATTGTTGGTGAATACAGGTTTTAATTTAGCGAGCACTTCCAAAGACGTGTCGGCTCTAGGACCTTCATCAGTATCTACAACAAATTCCCTGTTCTTCCTTTTGCCAGAGCCATCAATATAGGTTTCCTGCACTTTTACCGGAACAATCTCTTCTTTAAACTTCCCGGACTGAATGGCTTCCATCGCCTTTTTATGGGAATTATAAGAAAAATTATCCTGGTCATCTCTTGTTACTTTGTATCTTGCGCTTACGTTCTCTGCAGTATGCCCCATACTCAAGTATGCTTCAGGCCTTTCGGAAGCAAGTTTATAATTCAGTGCGGTTTTCCAACCCATCATCGGAACAAGTGACATCGATTCTGTTCCACCGGCCACTATACAATCTGCCATTCCTGAATGAATCTTTGCAGAAGCTATGGCAATTGCTTCTAATCCAGAGCCACAATATCTGTTTACAATCATTCCCGGAACATTTACGGGAAGCGCCAATAGAGAAATAATTCTTCCCATTTGCATGCCTTGCTCTGCCTCGGGTATTGCATTACCAACCACTAAATCATCAATTCTCGCCGGATCCAGGTTTGGAAGTGTTGATAGCGTGTATTTTATAATATCTGCTGCCAGATCATCCGGACGAGTGAATCTAAACCCTCCTTTACCAGCTTTTCCCACTGCTGATCTATAACCGGCTACAATATATGCATTCATAATTTTAGTATTTAGTAGTGAGTATTTAGTATTAATGCCTTCTCATAAAACTAATTTTTTCTTAACAGTAAAGGTCATTTTTTGATTTTTAATTTCTCAAAGGTTTACCAGTGTTTAAAATGCTTTGGATTCGTTCTAGTGTCTTTCTTTCTCCACATAGGGACAAGAAAGCCTCTCTTTCCAAATCCAATAAATATTGCTCTGAGACTGTTTGCGCATAAGACAAATCTCCACCACTCATAACAAAAGCAATTTTCTCTGCTATTTTTTTATCATGATCTGAAATATAATTTCCTATCCTCATTCCATGAATTCCAGCTTTGAAATTTGCTAAGGCGGTTTTGCCCTGTACTTTTATATTTGTCCTTGGCTTGGGTTGAGTATATCCCGCTTCCGCCAATTCTATGGCAGATCTTTTAGCATCCGCAATTAGCCGGGTTCTGTTTATTGTAATTTCATCACCTTCTCTAAGAATATCCATGTCCAATGCTTCATATGCTGAAGTAGAAACCTTCGCCATTGCAATGTTCATAAAGGCATTTTGAAGTCTGTTAAATTCTATGTCCCCGAGCTCATAAGAATCTGCCACCCTTAAGGTTAATTCCTTTGTCCCGCCACCTCCGGGAATCAACCCAACACCTACTTCAACCAATCCGATATAAGTTTCAGCATGTGCCTGAATTTTATCTGCATGTAACGAAAGTTCACAGCCCCCTCCGAGCGCCATTCCACTGGGAGCAACCACTACAGGAATAGCGGAATATCTTGCCCGCATTGTAGTCGACTGAAACTGGCGGATCATAAAATCCAATTCATCAAATTCTTGTTCAATGGCATACATCATCACCATTGCAAGGTTGGCACCTGCAGAGAAGTTGGCGCCTTCATTGGCAATTACCAATCCTCTAAAGTCCTTTTCTGCTATTCCTATTGCTTTATGAATTCCTTCTACCACTTCACTGCCCATGGTATTCATTTTAGTATGGAACTCAAGATTGAGTATTCCATCTCCCAAATCAAAAACTGTTGATCCGGCATTTTTCCAAACCACATTAGAAGCCCTTAAATTATCCAGTAAAATGAATTCTTCGGTTCCCGGAATAGCTTTGTAGTCCTTTGAATGAATGTCATAATATTTTCTTATTCCTCCATCCACTTCATAGAAAGAGATTTTACCGAAAGAAATCATATCATAAACCCATTGGGCTGGTTTATAGCCAAGTTCTTCCATTTTTGGAATCGTTTTAGATACATTCAGTAAATCCCAATTTTCAAAAGGACCTATTTCCCAACCAAAACCAGCCTTTAATGCATCGTCGATTTTATAAAGTTCATCCGCTATCTCAGGAATTCTATTAGACACATATTGAAAAATGCCATAAAAGGAATGCCTGAAGAATTCCCCGGCTTTATCCTGCCCTGACAAGAGTACCTTAAATCTGTCCTTTACATTTTCAATGGGCTTGGTAGCCTCTAATGTTGGGAATTTAGATTTTTGAGCGGCTTTATATTCTAAGGTTTTTAGGTCTAAGGATAAAATCTCTGTCTTACCATCTACTTTAGTCTTCTTATAAAAACCTTGTCCGGTTTTATCCCCAAGCCATTTTTTTTCTTCCATTTTCAGGATAAATGGCGGCACTTTGAAAAGCTCCTTTGACTCATCATTTGGAAGTCCCTGATTTAAATTAGTCGAAACCTTAATTAAGGTATCAAGACCAACCACATCGCTTGTTCTGAAAGTAGCAGATTTTGGTCTTCCAATTAGTGGGCCTGTTAACTTGTCAACATCATCTATGGAAAGATCAAGCTTTTGCATGGTGTCCATTACTTTCATAATCGAATAGATGCCTACTCTGTTTGCTATAAATGCAGGGGTGTCTTTACATAAAACGGTCGTCTTTCCTAAATAGAGATCTCCATAATTCATTAAAAAATCTATTACCGCCGGATCTGTTTTAGAAGTAGGGATGATTTCGAGTAGTCTGAGATATCTCGGTGGATTAAAAAAATGGGTGCCGCAAAAATGTTTTTGAAAATCCTCACTTCTGCCTTCAGCCATCAGATGGATAGGAATTCCGGAAGTATTTGAAGTAATGAGGGTTCCAGGTTTTCGGTATTTTTCAACCTCCTGGTAAACCGATTGTTTTATTTTTAAATTTTCGACAACGACTTCTATTGTCCAGTCACAATCAGTGATTTTTGGCAAGTCATCTGTAAAGTTTCCTAACGAAACTCTACTTGCGAAATCTTTATGGTAGAGTGGAGCAGGGTTTGATTTTACAGCAGACTGAAAAGCTTCATTTACAATCCTGTTTTTTACAACCGGACTGTCCAAAGTAAGTCCTTTGGCTTTTTCGCCGTCGCTTAATTCTTTTGGAGCTATATCCAATAATAAAACCTGTACACCAATATTTGCAAAATGACATGCAATTCGGGAACCCATAACTCCTGAACCTAAGACTGCTATTTTTTTAATTGGTCGTTTCATCCTTATATGGGTTTGTATGAGGTTCGAGGTTTGGGGAAGTTCACTTTGAACTTCTTTCTTGCTTCCATTAAGTCGTTCGTTTTCATAGACTTTAGGTTTATCTGTTTATTATCATTAGTTGACCCGATTCTTTCAGAATTAGCACATCATGATAGTTTTCTCTATGTTATTTTTTTTCGTAAATCTGTTTACTTTCAATCAAACTATTTATTTTATCTGCCACCTCCAGGAAAATTTTCAATTTTTCCTCCTGTATATGGTCTTTAATAAAGAAATTAAATTGTTTAACTACCGCTCTGGATACGTCTCTCTTTTGCTTTCCTACATCGGTTAAAAATATTCTTACAGACCGCTTATCCTTTTCATCGGGCATTTTATAAATAAGTTTTCGTTCTTCCATAGTTTTCAGCATTCTGGTCAAACTACGGGCTTCCAAACCCAACAAGGGAGCAATCTTCGTGGCAGGTGTTCCTTCGCTTACGTCAATATTTAAAAGAACAAACCCAATAGACGTTGTGATGTCATGCTTTACTGCTTGAGAATTATACATTCTTGCAATTGCGTGCCAAAGTGTTTTAACATTAAAATCTACAGTTTCCTTTGGTTTCATAAGAATCTGTTGAAATTATGAAATTATAAAAATTTATTCCTTCTTTTGATGAATAAATCCTTGATAAAGTCTTTCTATACAATCAAATATATTAAAACTTAGTATGCATGCATAATAAATTTTAATTTTTTATTTCTTTCTCTTAATTGATTGTATCGCCTCTTAATTTCCTGATTCTTTTTCTTACTTCGGCAGTAAATATGCTACCTGGGAAGGTTTTAAGATGAGTTGTGTAAAGCTCTAGTGCTTTGGCATTGTCTTTTAAATTTTGATCATAGACTTGCGCCATAAAAAATAAAGCGTCGTCGCCATAAATTTCATTCGGGTAGTTGGAATATATTTTCTGGAAATTTTCAATTGCTTTATCCGGTTTTCCTATTTCCAAAAATATTTTTCCCTTTAAAAACACAATTTCATCAATGATGGTATGGGTGCTATAAATCTTCTCCAACTCCGTCAGGCGTTCTAATGCTTCTTCCTTTTTATTCTGGAAAAGCAGAAGATCTACTTTCGCATATTCCCTCAGGGCATCCTCTGTGGAATCCATTCCGATATTATCCTGAATAAGTAAACTTAAATCCATAGCATCATTTGCGATTTCCCGGGAAGTAGCAAGCTTTAAAATATCCAAGTGCGACTGGGCAAGTTTAAAATCACCTTTATAATAAGAAAGTTTAGCATTTTTCAACTTGGCCTCATGTCCCAACGGCTTTTCCTTTTCCGATTTCTCTACCTGGGAGTATAGTAAAGTAGATTCCCATGGCTCTGCTTTCAATAAATATATATCTCCCAGCACAATTTTATATCTGTCTACGGCTTCTGCCGGAAGCTGAGGAATTGCCATGGCTTTTTGTATAATATTAGTTGCCGTATCCAGTTTTCCGTAGTAAAAAGCATACAACAAAGCCATATTCTTCATAGACTCAGCGGTGTTGACGTTGTGACCTACTTCTTGTATTAAAGAAGAGTAATCATTTATTAAAGATTCTATTTTAGCGTAATCTATGGGATAGGTATTCTTAATTACTTCCTCCTTAGAGCTGATCAAATAATTTTTGGCAATTATATAATTTATTGTTTTGGAATAATTATCAATAATATATTGAAAAATAACCAAGGCATCATCGTAGCTTTTATTATGGTAGGCAATCATTCCCAATTCCAATAAGTTTTCTCCTTCGCTCTTGATCCTTTTATCAATTGCCCTGGCTTGTATGTAAGCCTTATAAAATTGCTTTTGCTGTACATATAACCAAAGCAATAATTCATTAAAAATGAGTTCCTGCGGATGAGACTGGATATTTTTGATAAAAACTTTCTCCAGCTTCAGATAATCTTCCTCCTTATTTATTAACCCCTGTAATGAATTTTTAATAAGCTCGAGAGAAGAAGGATTAGATTCAGAAAAGTTAATCAATTCGCTTACGACTTCATCCAGGTTTTGGGTATACATATAAATGTTAGCCAACTCATAGGCATAAAGATTGTCTACTGACAACTGTTTTCTCGATTCAAGGAATGTCTTAATGGCCAATTCAAGCATCCGGTTTTCAACGAAGTATTGAGCTGTTATCCGAACTTTAATTTCATCTTTCGCAATATCATTTATCAATTTATTAAAATACTTCTGCGCTTCATCCGACTTATTTTGTTTCTGAAAATTTAAACCATAGTCTATTCTGTAATAAGGATTATCAGGATATTGCCTGACGAGTTTTTTTAAATACTTTTCCGCTGAATTGTATTCATTAAGTGCATACAGTGTGGATAAATAAGATTTGTGAACAATTGAAATATTTATATCATCCTTCAATACTTTCTCAAAAACATCCTTAGCCTTTTCAAATTGGCCAGACCTGAAATATTCATTTGCCAAACTAATCTCGCTTGTCTGGGCAAAAGATTGGAAACTGAAAAATATAAATGCTATATAAATAAACTTAGTTATTGTCCTCACAAGAAATCTATTAAAGTGTTTGCCCCATATTTTTACGAATAAACAAAAAGTATATTTCAAAAGTTATCCACATTATCCACAAGGTAATAATGAATGTAAGTATTTTTTAAATTATAAAACTATTATATACTATAGTGTGGATAAGTTGAAAAGTAATTAAAATTTAATTTGTAAATCAAAAATGTATATAAGTTGTGTAAAGAATAGGTTTTATCAACATTACATTTTTACATAATATTCAAATAACCAAGTAATTATATATTTATTAACATCCTGTGGATAAGATATGGTTTACGTAAGGTATTTTAATATAATGTGGAAAGGTTATTAAGATTGGCAGAATAAGTGTGTAAATATTAATCAAATGCCTTGTTTGATTTAAGAAGAATGTTAAACGGAATTTATTAACAGCAGGTTACAAGGTTATCCACAAATTGTTAACTATTCTGTTATTATATTTTCGAGTAATTCCCAATTTGCTTTTAATTCTATTTCCGTAGTTGGATTTCCTTTGCTATCAGTAAGCGTGTAAAATATTATTTTCTCCGGTTCTATACGTTCTTTGAGATCTCCCCTATCCCACTTGCCATTCTTGTTCTCATCTATCAATACGCGTAATGAGTATTTTCCTGGTTCGAGGTAATCAAATTTGAATTTCTTGGTGTTTTTTATCTCCAGGACTTTTTTGTTTTCTTTTTTTATTAACTGAATTATAAAACTGTTTGCATTTATATCTACTGCTCCTCCTATTATTGAATATTTTTCAGAACGTTTTTTTAGGAATATGTGGTTTGCCAGAAGGTTGGTGTCGCCTTTTACATTTAGGAGTGCTCCATATTCAGCTTTAAATCTAATGGTGTCTGCAAATGGAATATTCTTTTTTATTTTCAAAGTAGTCATGTTTTTATTCCATCTTATTTCACTAGTGTCTAATGGATAAGTTGTGAGTGAATCTTTGAAGAAATAAATTTTTTCTATATTATATGTTGTAACAGGTAATTTGGACTCTAGCTCAATTTCGGTGGTTGATAATATGTTTTTATTTGATGGACTGACAGACAAGGTAAAAGTTTGACGGACATCTTCTTCCTCTTTGTTATTCTTATTTTTCTTTTTTATGTTCTCTTCTTCTGCTTTAGTAAAAAGAATATTTAATGTGGTATCCAGTTTTATATCGAATGAGTCAAGAGAAACAATGTGTAAGGGCAATGAATCATATTTGCCGATAGTGTTGAAAATATTGATTTTGTTTTTTGCATCATTAAATGTGTATAATATTTTTTCTGTTGAATCTAAGGTATAATTCAGCGATACTTCCTTCAGCCCTTTGTTGAAATCTATTACTGCTGTTTCGTCTTCTGATCCGGACCTAATGACAATTAGTTCTCTTAAATCAAATTTTTGGGTTGGAATATTTAAGCTTTGAACGCTGGAGTCCAATTTTATCGTATCTCTTATAAAGCCAATTGGCTCCATCGCACCAGAGTATTTTAGATCTCTGTTTTGGTCAATAAATGTGTAAAGAAGGTAATTGTCTTCTTTTAGGTTTTCCAGTAGAAATTTGCCTTGTTCATCGGTTCTTCCTATATAATATGGTTTGCCATTAAAAGGAGTAATTGTATCTGCTGCAAGGTATAGTCCTATCAATGCTTCTTTTACTGGTTTTCCTGTTTCAAGGTCTACCACATTTCCTGATATATTTAAACTGTCGATGAAAGTCCCGGTGCTGAATATATATTTTAAGTTGGTTCCCGGATTCCCTTCCGTTATATCCTTAATTCCTGCACCCATGTTTAACGTATAGGTGGTGTTGTCTTTTAATTTTTTATTAAAAGTTATATAAAGTCTTTTTTTTATGATTTTGTGGGTAAAGGTAGAATCTAATGCTGGGGAGATTATTATTTTTTGTGCAAGATTATCTTCTTTTATAAACTCATCAAATTCAAAATATAATTTAGTGCCGGTAAAGTTTAAGACTTTATTTTCGGGAATTGATAATACTATTTCTGGTCCTTTGGTATCCTTTTCTCCGCCGGAAGGCGATTTTCTATTTGCACAGGAGGATAGAAATAATATTAGCGGAAGTGTGATTAGTAATAGAAAGAGGCTTTTTATGAGATTCATTTTTTAGTAATGGTATACATTAAGCTGGAATAATCGTTGTTGTTGACTTTAGCCCATTTATTGGACTTCCATCCCATTCTAAATGCTGTGAGATAATTAAGTTGTCCGGTTTTATATTTTTCGCTTAATAAGGATACATAATAGGAATCAAAAATCAGGGGCATGGTTTTAATAATTTTTAACCCATAACGTTCAACAAGTAATTTCATTGAAGTTTGAGTGAAATGATATAAATGTCTTGGAACATCTAAACCCGCCCAGTATTCTTGGTAGTAATTGAAGTCGAAAGAAGCGATATTAGGCACAGCGATTATTAGTTTTCCATCGTCTTTTAATGCCGCTGAAACTGTTTTCAATACTTCTTCTAATTTTCCAACATGTTCCAGGCTGTGCCACATTGTAATAATATCAAAAGCTTCTTTTCCAATCGTGTTGTAATTTGAATGTATTTTTATTTCGGCATTTATATCAGGGAATGATTGCAGGTTGGGCTCCACTCCTTCTACCGACCAATTATTTTTATGACAATAGTTAATAAAATACCCGGCTCCTGAACCTATATCTAATAGGTTTGTTCCCGCCGCTATACTTTTAATGTATTTTAATTTCCTGGCGGTGGAAATGTTTCGGACCGTGTTGTACAGAATATCTTTTAAGGAAGATGACTTCGTATTATGAGAGTCATAATTCAAGGATTGATAATACTTTCCTAATTCAAAATCAAATGGTCGTGGATTTGTAAATTGAAAGGAACAATTGGTGCACTTTACTATTTGGAAAGTTTCTTTTGTTATTAAATAATCTTTTGCTGTAATAGATCTTTCAAATTCCTTTTCTGTACAAACAGGACATTCCTTAATTGTCAATTGCATTATTTTCCCAGGTAAATCATTAATATTGAAATGTCCGATGGCGATACTCCACTTATTCTACTTGCTTGTCCTATAGTTTGTGGTTGGATTTTCTTTAGTTTTTCCTTTCCTTCGGAAGATAAAGCTGTTATTTTATTATAATCTAAGGTGGAAGGAATAATAGAGCTTTCAAGCGAATTGATTTTTTGGGCCATCTTATTTTCTTTATCTATATAAGATTCATACTTTATATTAATTTCTGCTTGGTCTAACTCTTCTTTTCTATAGTTTTTATAAAATTTGTTTAGGCTAAGGTTAATATCTTTTATCTCTGACAATTCTATCTGTGGTCTTTTGAGTAATAGAGCTGCGGATGTTCTTTCCCTTAATTTAGAAATATTTAATCGGTCAAACATTTCTAATCCATCGGTTGGCTCAACTTTTATCTTTTTTAATTCTTCAATAGCTGCTTCAACCCTGTTTTCTTTTTCTTTTACTTTATCATACCTGTCTGAATCCAGAAGGCCAATTTTATGTCCTATACCGGATAGTCGTATATCTGCATTATCTTGTCTTAATAGAATTCTAAACTCTGCCCGGGAAGTAAACATTCTATAAGGTTCTTCTGTCCCTTTGTTTATTAGGTCATCAATTAAAACACCTATATAAGCTTCTGACCTTTTCAATATTAAGGGTTCCTTTTCATTGATTGCCAAGTGAGCGTTTATTCCAGCCATTAATCCCTGGCATGCTGCTTCTTCATAACCTGTTGTGCCGTTAATTTGACCGGCGAAGTATAAATTCTTTATTTTTTTTGTCTCTAGAGAATGGCTTAATTGTGTAGGTGGAAAGTAATCATACTCTATGGCATATCCCGGCCTGAACATCCTTGCATTTTCAAAGCCAGGAATTTTGGTTAATGCTTTGTATTGTACATCTTCCGGTAAAGAAGTGGAAAAGCCATTTACATAAATTTCAACTGTCTGCCAACCTTCCGGCTCTACAAAAATTTGATGCCTGTCTCTTTCGGCAAATCGATTAATTTTGTCTTCTATAGAAGGGCAATATCGAGGCCCGATCCCTTTTATTCTCCCTGCATACATTGGCGATTTTTCAAAACCGGTTTTTAGAATTTCATGAACTTCTGTATTGGTATAGGTAATAAAGCAGCTTTTCTGTTCTACCAAAGGCAATGTATCCGAATATGAGAATTTACCTGGATTTGCGTCGCCATGCTGTTCTTCCATTACAGCGTAGTTTAAACTCCTCCCATCTACTCTCGGCGGAGTTCCTGTTTTCATTCTTCCTGATTCAAATCCAAGAGAACCGAGTTGTTCGGTTAAACCGGTAGCTGCCTTCTCTCCTGTTCTTCCACCTCCAAATTGTTTTTCACCGATGTGAATTAAACCATTCAAGAATGTTCCATTGGTTAGAACAACAGCAGAAGATTCTATTTTAACACCTAAGGAAGTAACCACGCCGGCTATTCTACCATCTTTTACTATTAATTCTTTCACCGTGTCTTGCCAGAAATCTATGTTTTTATTTCTTTCCAGGGTCAACCTCCATTCCTCGGCAAATCGCATTCGATCACTTTGGGCTCTTGGACTCCACATAGCTGGCCCTTTCGAACGGTTTAACATTCGGAACTGTATCATGGTTTTATCCGTCACAATTCCAGACATTCCGCCTAATGCATCAATTTCTCTTACTATTTGCCCCTTTGCTACTCCACCCATTGCCGGATTACATGACATCTGCCCTATAGTTTGCATGTTCATAGTAATCAATAATGTTTTTGATCCCATCTTTGCTGCAGCCGCTGCTGCCTCGCAACCTGCGTGCCCTCCGCCAACTACTATTACGTCGTATTTG
>DASPJL010000154.1:0-21471 GCA_035628645.1 Cytophagales bacterium
CTCCCTGGTCGCAAACATATTTAAATATTTTTAACATATGCCCTCTTTCTTCGTCTGATTGTTTGAAGAAGAAATTTGCACTGTTTAAAAATCCATTTCTCTCACACCATGAAGCCATGGCCAGGTAAACTGCTGATGATGCGGCTTCAAGTTTTATTTGTTCATTAAGAACATTTTCTATCTCTTCTGTTAAAGAAGTTCTTAAGCGAAGTAAATCTTTCATAGTAAAGTCAGTTAAAATTATATGGCTGAATCCATGTAATTATAATTTAAAGTACGGGAATATTTAGCTAAAGTTAAAATGATACGACTAATATGGAATTAGTCTAAATCAGGGAAGCGTAAGTATTTAAAGGTGTTTTTGACTTTTAAGGATCAGATTAACCAATATAAGCAGGTGTAAAATACAACCGCTCTTTTATAATACTGTTTAATTCGAGCATTACTTTTGCCCCGTTAATCAATTCTTTGAAAGCAACCAATTCGCAAAGTGTGAGGACATAAAAATCATTGCATTTTCCCATTTTTATGATTTCACAGTCTGCAGAATGCAGGCAGGTAATTCTTTGTGCAAGGTTTATATTGTCAACAGTACCTTTTAGCTTAAGGAAACAGTTTGTTTTATATGCGGTCATCTTTCCTCCGAATTCTATCCAGAAGGCGTTTTGAGAATCACTTTGATAAACACATCCCTTCTCCGTACTGTACACCTCCACTAAATCCTTAGGTAATTGCATTCCTTAAGTTTTAAAATTAAACTAAGCAAAAGTAAGGCTTATTTATATTCAGTCCAAATAAGAAATGAATAATGTAGAACGATTATAAATAAAAAAGGGTCTAAAAAGTACATTTTCCGTCTTGTTGAATTTATTTCAGCATCTCAAGTTTATCAATAAATGAATTATAGATCCCGAAATAAATGCTGAAAGACTTTTTGGGCCTTAATATTATACCAGTTTTTTATACTTTATTCGCTTAGGTTCTACATCTCCGAGTCGTTTCTTTTTATTTTCCTCATAGTCGGAAAAATTCCCTTCAAAGAAAAATACCTGAGAATCTCCTTCAAATGCCAGAATATGTGTGGCAACTCTGTCCAGAAACCATCTGTCATGCGATATGACTACTGCGCATCCTCCAAAGTTATCAAGCGCTTCTTCTAACGCCCTGAGTGTATTTACATCGAGATCATTAGTAGGCTCATCCAGAAGCAAAAGGTTTGCTCCTTGTTTTAGGGTCATGGCCAAGTGCACTCTGTTTCTTTCGCCACCTGAAAGCATTCCCACTTTCTTTTCCTGGTCAGATCCACTAAAATTGAATTTACTTACATAAGCTCGAGAATTTACCTGTCTTCCTCCCAACATCATTTGTTCTGTTCCTCCTGATATGGTTTCGAAAACAGATTTATTAGGCTCAAGATTGTCGTGCTCCTGGTCAACATAAGCAATCTGAACAGTTGCACCAATCTCAAACTCTCCCGAGTCGGGTTTTTCATTATTGGTGATAAGATCAAACAAAGTTGTTTTGCCCGCTCCATTTGGTCCGATCACCCCAACAATACCTCCTTGTGGAAGATTGAAGTTTAAGTTTTCAAAAAGAAGCTTATCTCCGAATGCCTTGGAAACATTCTTAGCTTCAATTACTTTACCTCCCAGGCGTGGTCCTGCCGGGATAAACAATTCCAGCTTTTCCTCCTTTTGCCTTGTATCTTCTCCGACAAGTTTGTCATAAGCGGATAATCTTGCTTTTGATTTTGCCTGTCGTGCTTTAGGCGCCATTCTTACCCATTCCAGTTCTCGTTGTAAAGTTTTTTGTCGTTTTGATTCGGATTTCTCTTCCTGAGCGAGTCTATTCTGTTTTTGTTCCAACCAGGAAGAATAATTTCCCTTCCATGGAATTCCTTCACCCCGGTCCAGTTCAAGAATCCATCCGGCCACATTATCCAGAAAATACCTGTCGTGCGTTACCGCTATTACTGTCCCTTTATATTGTTTTAAATGTTGTTCAAGCCATAATACAGACTCAGCATCCAAGTGGTTGGTGGGCTCATCCAATAACAATACATCCGGTTCTTTTAAAAGCAATCTGCAAAGTGCCACCCTTCTTTTTTCTCCTCCGGAAAGGTTACCTACAATAGCTTCAGACGGCGGGCACCGAAGGGCGTCCATGGCTTTTTCCAATCTATTGTCCAGTTCCCATGCATTTAAATGGTCCAGCTTTTCCTGTACCACACCTTGTCTTTCAATCAATTTAGTCATTTGATCATCCGTCATCTCCTCACCAAATTTCATATTGATCTCATCGAATTCTTTTAAAAGATCAACCACCTCCTTTACCCCCTCTTCTACAATTTCACGGACAGTCTTAGAAGGATCAAGTTTTGGCTCTTGTTCCAGCATTCCTACCGAATAACCTGGTGAAAAAACAACTTCTCCCTGATATTCTTTATCTACGCCTGCAATGATTCTTAATAAGGAGGATTTTCCAGATCCGTTAAGTCCAAGCACACCTATTTTTGCTCCATAAAAGAAAGATAAATAAATGTTCTTCAAAACTTGTTTCTTGGGAGGGTGAATTTTATTCACTCCCGCCATTGAAAATATTATTGTTTCATTACTCATTCTTCCTTAACTTTAAAGGCTACAAATATGCTAAAAATAATTAATTACTGGGTTTTTTTGATTTGAATTAACTATTTTGCGGAAATAACTAGTATAAATTCTAAAGACTTGAACCAAGAAGATATAACTACATTAATCCAGGAAGCTTCAAAGTATTCATATGTGAAAGACGGCCTGGTTTATTTAAAAGCCTATCTTGATTTTCCTGATAGAAAAATAGGCGAAGTAAAAGAAAGTGAGGAATCATCCATAAAGTATTTTGTGGACCGGTTTGAGATCGCTAAAAGGAAAGTCAATGAGCTGTCACGGGCAATAGAAGAAGCTCAGAATAAGGGTTCGTACTTAATGAAGCTTATTCACCTTAAGGAATATTTAGGAAAATTTGACGCTATAGGCAATTATATTGAGCTATTTAAAAAGCTCGATGAAGAAGAAGTAATGCTTCAGGAAATAATTGCCCAGAATAAAATAAAAAATCTTGAGATTAAGAAGGCATTAACCGATGAGGCGAAGCAACTTTTAAATTCAGAAGACTGGAATGATGTCTCTGAAAAATTTAAGGAGCTTAGGACTAAGTGGATTAAAACCGGAAATGCCAATAAAGATGAAAATGATGCGCTTGAAACAGAATTCAAGGACATCATTGAAAGTTTTTTTTCCAAGCGGAAGGAGTTTTTTGAGGAAAGGAACAGAAAGATCATTGAACAGGTCAATAAGTGTACCAACTTATTGAAATCTGCCGAGGCGCTTTTGAAGGAAGAAAAGACGCCCGAGAACATAAGGAAAATGAAGTCGATTCAGCAGGAGTGGAAAGCGCTTGGCCAACTGCCCAAGCAGAAGAAGAAGCAAATGAATGACTCTTTTAAATTTGTAACCTCAAGATATTTTAATGCATTAAAACCCAATGGAGGCGGAAGCTTTGACAGAGGAGGCATTGATCCGACTTTAAAGATATGGGATAATCTTGCCAATCAGGCAGAAGAAGTGTCCAGAAACTTCTCTAATGATTCTTTAAGAAAGATAAAAGCTATCCAATCTCAATGGCAGGCTCTTGGACAAATCAATAAGAAAAAACGCGGCGCTTTTGCTTTAATAGAGAAGTTCAGGACTTCTGTTTCCAAGGTTTACGAATATGAGTTTTTAAATAAAACAGCGTTAAGAAGGTTTGGTCTGTTCTTCAGAAAACCTGAAGCGGAGCAATTGAAACTCAAAATTAGTTTAATGAATGAGTTGATCAAACAAGCAAACGTTGAACTACAGTCATTTGAAGAAAACCTTTATAGCGTTCCCAACCGTGACCCTGAGTTGAGTAAAATGCTTTCATCTAAATTAAATGCACAGAAGAGAAAGATAGAAATTATGAAGATAATTTCAGATGAACTTAATGAAAGGCTCGAACAAGTCAGATAAATCTATAAAATTTTATTAATACTATTATTTAATTTACTTTCTTAGGAAAGTTTTTTCGGGGAAAATTTATTTTAATATTAAATGAAATTAGATAATTGTTTGTTTTCTTAAATAAAATTTTATTTTTGCACGATTATTTAAAAAGGAGGTAATTACCATGTATTGGACACTTGAACTCGCTTCTTACCTTGAAGACGCCCCTTGGCCGGCAACCAAAGATGAATTAATAGACTATTCTATCAGGTCTGGCGCTCCTCTTGAAGTTGTAGAAAATTTACAGGAACTGGAAGATGATGGCCAGCCTTATGAAAGCATAGAGGAAATATGGCCGGATTATCCAACAAAAGAAGATTTCTTCTTTAATGAAGACGAATATTAATTCTTAACATAAGAAATAATAAATTTGAGTATTAAGGCTGCAATTTATTTTGCAGCCTATTTAAAATTTCTTGTGCAACAATCAAATCCTCAGGTGTTGTCACTTTAATATTATCGTAACTTCCATTTATTAATTCAATTTTATTTCCTGCCGCCTCTGCTACTGTTGCATCATCAGTAAACGTTAATAAATCTGCTTTTCGATAACTTTCCTTTATTAATGGAATTTTAAAAGTCTGAGGAGTCTGTACGATTTTGTAGTTTGTCCGATCTACCGCTTTGTTTTCTGATAGGTCTACCTTTCTGATCGAATCTTTTAAATCAACGACAGCAACGGCAGAACCATGTTTCCCGGCAATATCAAACGAATTCGAAATAATTTCTTTTGAAACAAAAGGCCGAACCCCGTCATGAATTGCAACAAGTCCTTCTCCTGGCAGTGAGTTTAAACCGTTTATCACGGAAGCTCCCCTTGTATCGCCGCCTTTTACCAGGTTATGGACGATGGTAAAATTAAATTTCTTGCATAAATCCTCCCAATATTGAATGTGATCACCGGGTAATACTACAGTGATGTGAATATTCTTATTTGATTGATAAAAAGCAGCTATGGTGTGCATAAGTATAGGCATGTTCCCAATGGGAATAAATTGCTTGGGAATGGAATATTTCATCCTTGATCCGGAGCCACCCGCCACTATAAGTACAAATTGTTCTTTTTGATTCATAAAAAAAAGCTTCATATATATGAAGCTTTTAAATGTATAATGTTACTGCTAATACAAACTTAATAAATCTTTATTTGTTGTTTTTAAATAATCAGCATGGCATCACCATAGCTAAAGAACCTGTAATTTTCCTTTATGGCCAACTGGTAAGCTTCCATAACAAGGTCATAACCTCCAAATGCTGCAGTCATCATAAGTAATGTTGACTCGGGCATATGGAAATTGGTCACAAGTGCATTACAAATTTTAAAGTCATAAGGCGGAAAAATGAACTTATCCGTCCATCCGGAATTTGGTTTTAGCTTGTTGTTGGCAGAAACCGAAGATTCAAGCGCCCTGATAGATGTTGTTCCGATACCGCAAACCCTTTTCTTTTGTTCAAGTGCATTATTTACAGCTTCTGCAGTTTCTGTTCCTACAGAGAAATTTTCGGAATCCATTTTATGTTTTGTCAAGTCCTCCACATCAACTGGCCTGAAAGTACCTAGCCCAACATGCAACGTAACAGGATAGATTTGAACCCCTTTGATTTCAAGTTTTTTAGCCAACTGTTTTGTGAAGTGAAGCCCGGCAGTAGGAGCTGCAACAGCGCCTACGTGTTCAGCAAAGATTGTCTGATATCTGTCCCTGTCCTCTGGTTCCGCCTTTCTTTTAATATATTTTGGAAGAGGTGTTTCACCTAATGAATCGATCAGGCCGTAGAAATCCTCAAGTCTTCCATCATATAAAAACCGGATAGTTCTTCCACGGGAGGTTGTATTATCTATAACTTCAGCCACCAGATCGCCATCGCCAAAATACAGTTTATTTCCGACACGAATTTTTCTTGCCGGATCAACCAATACATCCCACAAAAATGTTTCTTTATTTAATTCACGCAATAAAAACACCTCAATTTTAGCTCCTGTCTTTTCTTTATTACCGTAAAGTCTGGCTGGAAAAACCTTGGTGTTGTTCATGATCATTACGTCTCCCTCACTGAAATAATCAACTATATCTTTGAACACTTTGTGTTCTATAGTCTTCTTCTTTCGGTCAAGAACCATCAACCTTGATTCATCTCTGTTTTCACTAGGATATAAGGCAACATGTCCCGGTGGTAGCTCAAACTTAAATTCGGATAATTTCATTCGTAAAGGTGTTTAATTTTAATGGTACTCATTGCCTGCCCCGAATACTTTCGGGAGAACTGTCATCGTTTTTCATCCTTTTGCGAGGTTGCTCCTCATGACGGTTTTATTGGCAAACAGGTTTTATTTTATAAGAACAATGAAATATCAATCCTTAAAAAATAAGACTGCAAAAGTAATGATTTGTTATAAGAAACATAAATGAAGGAATATATAATTAAAACAATTTTTACCAATCAGGATATATTATTTTAAGAACAATGTCAGTACTTAAAATGCAGCGCTTTATCCAGTATTATTGCCACTCATAAAATTAAAATTACTCGATTGTTTTAAATGGTATAAATTTAAGAGATTCAATAAGTCATGCGAACAATTAAACTCATTTTCGAAAGTTTCATTTTTGCTTTTGAGGCCTTAAAATCCAATCTATTAAGAACAACACTTTCATTATTAGGTGTAACGATTGGCATTTTTACTATAGTGACTGTTTATTCATTAATAGATGGGATTGAAAGAGGGTTTAGAAAAAGCTTCTCTTTTGTAGGGGAAAATGTAGTTTATGTTGAAAAGTGGCCATGGAGTTTTGAAGGCAATTATCCCTGGTGGAAATACGTGAACCGTCCTCAGGTAAACTACGAAGAGTTTAAGTTCCTTGAAGAAAATCTCGAATTGACCGAGGGCACTTCCATTTTTTCAAGAAAGGATAACATTACCCTTAAAAGAGAAAGTAATTCAATTGAAAACATAAATCTTGTCGGCGTTTCTTACGGTTATAATCTGGTTACTGATATACCCATTGGGAAAGGACGGTATTTCAATATTCAGGAGGTAGAATTGGGAAGAAATGTAGCAATTATTGGAAGTAACATAGAGGAAACTTTATTCCCAAACCAGGAAGCAATAGGCAAAGAAATTAAAGTACGCGGGCTGAAGTTTGTTGTGATAGGTGTAATGGAACGGCAGGGTGAAAACTTTTTGGAAGGATTGCCCAGTAAAGACCTTGAGTGTTATATTCCTTATAAGTCATTCACTAAACTGTACTATACTTCCAGTGACGAGGGAATTGGTTCATCCGTAATTATCAAAGGAAAAACCACAGACCCAGGATTAAACGAACTCGAAGGAGAGATTAAAGGTCTTATGCGGGCAAAAAGGGGATTAAAACCTATGGAAGAAGATAATTTTGCTGTAAATAAGTCAGAAATGCTATCGACAGCCATCAACGCAATCTTTAGTTTTCTGGGAGTAGCAGGAGCCATTATTGGAAGTTTTTCTTTAATTGTAGGTTGTTTTGGTATAGCCAACATAATGTTTGTTTCTGTAAAAGAACGGACAAACCTGATAGGCATACAGAAATCACTGGGTGCAAAAAATTATTTTATTCTTTTTCAGTTCCTTTATGAAGCGGTTTTTTTGAGTATTATAGGCGGAGGGGTAGGTATATTTTTAGTGTTTTTAATTACACTTTTGCCGCTTGGCTCACTTGAGATTTATTTATCGTTCAATAACGTATTTTTAGGATTAGGCATTGCAACTATTATTGGGTGTATCGCGGGTATTATACCAGCTGCTTTAGCTGCAAGGCTTGATCCAGTTATTGCCATCCGCTCTAAATAACGGGATTTTTAGTGTGTTTTGGCTTAATTCTTTAATCGCTTCCTTTCGAGGGATTGTGATGGTTTTTTAACATCACTACTTGTCCTGATCTTTTAGGGATCTCACAATTCAATCTGTTATTTTGATGGCTTGATAGTTCCATTGCTTTTTGAAGAATTGTATAATCAAAAGAAGTCCAAGCGGATAAAAACTACATTATTTCATAATCCGTTTGTTATCTAAAGGTTGGCCCTACATTAACAAATTGTTAAGTTTAATAAAAACCTATAGAAAAGGGGCAAGCATTTAATTCTTTTAATTAAGGAGAATATGAAAGGAGCTAAGTTTATAATCTCGCTTTTTTTAATATTTATTTCCTGTTTTTCTTTTTCACAGAAGAAAGATAGCCCAGTTTTCATTGAGACGAGGCCTTTTCAAAATACTTTCCAGGAAAAGATATTTACTCAGCTTAAAACAGAGAAAGTGAATCCGCTCGCGGCGTTTCTATCTTTGGACCCCACTATGAGTGATGAAAAATATAAGCGAGTAGCAGCAAATTTTAATTTGTTTTGTGAGAAACTGAAGGCAAAAAAACAGCGAAAGAAAGAAGAGAAGTTTCTAAAGTATGTTTTTTTTAAAGTACACAAAAAATACCTGAGGGAATACCAATTAAACTCTCCTCTGTTTAAAACATTTGAATTAGGCCAATATGATTGTGTTTCCGGTACGGCTATTTATGCATTGATTTTACATAACCTCAACATTCCTTATATCATCAAAGAAACCAAATTTCATGTTTATCTTCTCACAGAAGCAGACGACAGGCAGGTTTTATTTGAGACTACAGATCCTGAAGATGGATTTATTACTGCACTGGCAAAGATCGAGGAGAGTGAAAAGAAGTACCAGGAAGATGAAGGTAGAAATAACAACTATTACGTATTTAAGTCATCAATTAATGAAGCAATAAATTTAAAAGAACTTTCTGCGTTGGAATATTATAATATGGGCGTAGCGAGCTTTAACCAAAAGAACATAGTTTCTTCGCTCGATTTTTTTGAAAAAGCGCTTAGACTTTACAAATCGCCCAGAATACAGGAAATTTTTATTAGGACACTGGAAGTATTGGAGAAGGAAGCCTATCAGTCAAAAAGCATAGGACTGGCTAACCGTTATCGGTATTATTCCAAAATAATTCAACAATAAGTTGTGTATTGGCTACCTCGTTAAGGACAAAATATTTGCTGAGTGGTCAGGAAATTTTTTTGAAAGCTCTTCTCTTTTAGCAAGCTCAAAATCTTTGAAATCAAAACCAGGAGAAACAGTACATCCGACCAGAGAGTATAAGACTGGGTTATTTACTTTGGCGGCAAACCAGGTATTCGCCGGCAGGCATATTTGAAATTCTTCCTGATTATCCGGATTTGATCCCAATAGTTTTTTTTCAAGGATACCTTCTTCAGAAAGAATGAAAATGGTAAGAGGACTGCCATAGAAAAAATGCCATATTTCCTCTGATTTTATTCTATGATACGCGGAAAAGTCATCTCCTTTCAACAAATAGTAAATGGAAGTGAATACGTTTCTTTTGCCGCTAAAACCTTTTAAGCTTTCTTGCGGTATTTCAAAATTCGACCTGTGTATTTCTTTAAAATATCCGCCTTCAGGATGCTTTTGGAGGCCCAACTTATCTATCCAATATTCGGCAGTTTGAGGAGTCATAGCAAATCAAATTTAACAGCAAGTTAAAAAAATCAGATTATAATTAAGTTCGATATTTAATGAATTAAGTTTCCAAATCTTTCATTAAATCCCACTATTCCTTGAAGTCCGCCGGTATGAACTGCTATAATTGTACTGCCATTGGGGAAATATCCCTTTTTTATTAAGTCATAAATACCAAACATCATTTTACCAGTATAAATGGGGTCCAATTGAATTCCATGTAACGCTTTAAACCTGTTAATAAAATCAATCAATAGGTTATTAAATTTTGCATATCCGCCAAAAGCATAATCGTTTGTAATTTTCCACGAGCTTTGGTTGTCACCGGTTAATTTGCGGACTTCATCTGTCAGATAGTCTGAATTTTTTAGTGCAGAAAATCCAAGAACAGAAAAGGCATTTTGTTTATTTGATTGTATTAACCCTGCCACTGTTCCTCCCGTTCCTACAGCACAGCAAATAAAACTGAAGTTAATTTTAATATCATTAATTATTTCTGACGTTCCTTGTATAGCAGGTTCATTCGTTCCACCTTCAGGAATAAAAATAAATTTTCCGAAAGTCTGTTCTATTGCTTTAAAATCATCCTCCGATAGCCCCTGTCTGAATTTATCCCTGGGAAAATAGATGATTTCCATTCCATTTGCTTTTGCTGAATATAAAGTTGGATTCAGGGGCAGGTGTTCTTCTCCCCTTATTACACCCAATGTTTTAAAACCATATTCTTTTCCTGCAGCAGCCACTGCCGCTATATGGTTTGAAAATGCTCCACCTACCGTTAAGATTGTTTTCAGACCAGATTCTTGGGCTTTCAAAAAATTATACTTGAGCTTTCTCCACTTATTGCCCGAAATAAATGGATGAATTAAATCTTCACGTTTTACATATAAACTCACGCCAAAGGGTTGTAGTTCTTCGTCTTTAATTAATTCTACATAAGCTTCTCCGGGATTATCGAACATAGGGCAAAGGTAGCAAAGAGGTAAAAAGATCCATACAAGTGTTTATAGTAAACGTATTCCCATCCTGGCAATTTTAATTATTCGAGGTTAACCTCCTCGCAAGAGCAATTCTTGAGGCAAAGACAAATTTTTTTAAAAAGAATATTAATAAAATCAACGACTATCATTTTTTGAAAGTCGCTCATTTTATAATTGTTTATTCAATTTTTTGTACAACCTAAAAAAATAATTTATGAACAATCTAGAAAAATTTGACTCCCAGGAGTTGACCATTGATGAAATGAAAAGCATAAACGGAGGTTTTGTCTGTGGCGGCCTTTGTGTTTTCGGCATTGTAGCAGGCGCCGGTTTAGTTGGTGTTGGTGTAGGATATGCACTGGCTTGGGCGTTGGACTAATGCTAGTGGATAAATTTTTTAATTAATGTTTAAACCTAAAAACCGAAAAAATGAACAATCTAGAAAAATTTGACTCTCAGGAGTTAACAATCAGCGAAATGAGAGAAATAAATGGTGGATTTATTTGTGGAGGAGTTTGTATTGTAGCTATTGCAGCGGGCGCTGCATTTATAACAGGTGTTGGCATAGGTGTTGCCCTTTACAACGAGTAGATTTTCAAGAGTTAGCTTTGCTTCCATAGCAAAGCTAACTTCCTTTTTAATAAAGGGTAAAATAAAACTTACAATTATTGCCGTAAAAGAATTTGATCGTTAACTCTCCTATAAATAAAACACACATGGAATTTAAAATACCTTCTTTCGAAATTACTAGCGATAACCAGACAATTATAATTGCTATTGTCTCAGCATTTGTATTCTTGGGACTATCAGGCTTAGGGTTATCAGCAATTAAGAAAAATTATACTTCTCTTGACAACACCTCGAAGACCGTTAGGAAAAAGTAATAATAAAAAACCTATTATCGGTTCATTCATTTGATTTATTAGCTTAAATTAAAAACTAAAGAGAGATCTGAGCTAAGATTTCAGTTAATTTTACCATAATATGTTGTAAGACAGATGCTAAAAAAATTGTTTTATGGTTTTGGTTTTGAAGCCGAGGGTGAATTCTACAAAAAGTTCGGTGTTCACAAATTCAAAAAGATTGTTCCCTTTGGAGACTACTGGCTTTCACTGTACAACTATTTTTTCTCGCAGCAACTGCGGCTTATTTCAAACCAAAGGAGTGCTGAAGTATGGGTGATTTTTACCCTCTCTGTCGAAATACTTCATTTGTTGGGCTTGATAATCATGTTGTATTTTATGGTGGATTCTTTGGAACAAAATGATTATTCGGGATTTATTAAAACCACACTGATCAATGTACTGATAAACTTGTATCCGCTTTTTGTCCAGCGATACAACAGGTTAAGAATATTGAAAATTTTTAAATTGACATTACAGGACTTACAAAATGTCAAGATTGTAATCTGAGGAAGCTAAAAATAGAAAAAAATGAAATCTAATATACTGATACACATAACAAAAGAAAGTGAAATTCAAGGAAAGAAAATCGTTTCCGATGAATATATAACAGATTTATTTGTCTACACCAAGATGCCCAAAGTGAGCCTTCTTTTTAGGAAAGACACAAAAAAATTATACACTGTAGACGAAGAGCAAAAGAAGTTAATAGAAACCAAAACGAACGATCTCCAGGTAAGCCAGATCCGTCAGGTAAAGTCAATGATTATGACAATGGACATACAGGAAAGCGAGGTTGGCGAAAAGAAGAAATATAAAATCGAAGGTAAGGGCAATTCCATTGCCATTAACGGTGAAGTGATGACGATACGGATAAAAGGATTAGAGGAAACAATAAATCACCTTGTTTACCAGGATACAAAGAAAACATCCTTATTTGAACTCTCCCTGGAAGAAGATGAATTGATCGAAAATAGTTTTCTAACGATGAATATTCAAGGCAATGCAGTTCAATCAAAAACAATCACCACAAGTATTCGCGTCATTGAGAACAACAGGAATGAATTTGACCATATATATAATTACCATTTAAACTAATCAACAGACAATTGTGAAGGCTTGAACATGAATTATTCTTCTGCGTCAATTTTAGAACAGGATACTTTAGTTAAAGTAGCTCAATTTGCCATCAGGTATCTAAAGCTAAGTATATCTGATACTAAAATTGAAGATCTGCTTTTGAAGCATCCAGATTATCCTAATATTTCTTCTATTTCCGGCGTTCTGTCCAGCCTCAATATTAAAAACAAAGCAGTCCGGATAAATAGTCAGCAACTTCTGGATTTGAACCCATGTTTCTTTGCATTTTTAATGGGTCAGGGTTTGGTATTTGTAACGGAAATTTCTTCCGGTGGCGTAAAATATTATAGCCCAAATAAAGGAATGGTTTCCGAGTCCGTTGACCGGTTTAATGAAAAATGGAATGGAATAACCCTCCTTTTTGATTCAACAGAAGCCAGTAAAGAGAATAACTTCAGACAAAAAAACCTCATAAAAAAAGGCAAGGCCATTCGGACGATAGCTGCTGTTGGGCTATTGATAACCCTTTTGTCATCGCCTTTCCTTATTGCAGGATTTCGCATGGCCGGTCTTTTATTTTTAGTAAAATTTTTAGGTGTAATACTATGTGTTGCCTTGGTAAAAATTACTTTGAATGGTGAAAGTAGGCTGTCGAAATTTTGTCAAATTGGTGACAAATTCAATTGTAAGGCGGTTTTGAATTCCTCAACTTCAAAGTTGTTTGGTTGGATTTCATTATCAGATATTGGTATGGTTTATTTTGCAGGAGGGGTTGTTTCAATTTTACTTGGCATATTATTAAATCTATCCCCTTCCGTTGTTGCAATTCTTTCAATATTGGCATTTGTAACATTGCCTTTTACCCTTTATTCCGTATATCATCAGGCATTTTCAATAAAAAAGTGGTGTCTGCTATGCCTCACCGTTCTATCTCTTCTATGGATAGAGGCTATAGCTATGTTTATTTATATAATGGATTTTGGATTACTTGTTCCTGATATAAAGGGACTTATAATTATTCTTGTTTCCTTCATGAGTGCTACAGTTGTTTTTTCTTATGCAAAGGAGCTTTTTGCAGCAGGCAAATTATTCAAAGATTATAAGTATAGATTTTATAGGGTAATTGGTAATAAAGAGGTTTTTAACGTATTACAAGAAAAAGAATCCTTGATAACTAGTGATTTTAATGGGAATCATATTGCAATTGGTAAAACTAATGCAGAGAATAAAATATTATTCGTGTTAAATCCATATTGCGAAATTTGTGGTAAAGAATACAATCAATTGATGGAACTGTATCGTAATCACCCTTCAAATCTCAACATCTCAATTCTTTTTGCGGGAAACTTAATAAAAGATGATTTGATAAATAAAGTATCTTCCTTAATGATTGAACTATACTATTTGCTGGGAGAATCGGAATTTTGCAAAGTCTTAAGCAATTGGTTTGAGCAACAAAATTTTGAAAAATTAAAGGCAAAACATCAAATCCAATATTCGGACCGTTCCTTAAAAACATTCAATGAACATTTGTTATGGCTTCATCAAATGAACATCAAACAAACACCATTTCTATTATTCAATAATAGAAGACTTGCTTCTCCTTACTCAATAGAGCAATTAAGTAATTTTCTATAGTTGGATTTAAGCGTCATATAATTTTGAATTCCTAAAAGGAATTGACTGGACCAGATAAGAAAAGGAATTGAAAAAGCCTGCTTGAATATCCTTTGCCTCTCCTTCCGATATATCCTTGGTATAAAAACCAAATTTAAAGGTAACCTGTGTTTCATATACATAGGTTTGTCTGGAAATATTGTAAATAATAGGTGCGTCCAACTGTCTCATTGTATCTAAAATTCGATAAAGAGTGGTCTCAGATACCTCTAATTTAGTGGCAAGTTGCTTTGGAGTTCCCGTGCATTTTAGTCGGATTAGTCGGTCTATTCGCTCCAGGATCTTAATTTGTTCTGATAACTTACTCATAGATAGTTAGTTTATTAATACAGGCATTTGTTGCTGCCACAGGTTATAATATTTGCTTTTCAGTTGATATAGTTCTTTATGGGTTCCCTGACCAATAACTTCTCCTTTTTCCAAAACAATAATCTTATCAGCATTAATCACAGTGCTTAATCGATGCGCAATTAAGATTACGGTTTTCTGCTTTTCTTTTAATAATTGAATGCTTTTCTGTACATATTGCTCAGAATTAGAATCCAAAGAAGAAGTCGCTTCGTCCAATATCAGAATTTCGGGATTTCGGTATATTGCCCGGGCAATGGCAATGCGCTGTTTTTGACCTCCTGAAAGACTAACTCCATTTTCTCCCAGATAAGTATTAAACCCGTTAGGAAGAGTTTCAATAAATTCCATAATTCCTAAGTGGATACATATTGTTACAATCTTTTTCATATCGGGATCAAAATCGCCGACAGCAATATTGTCTATTATATTTCCGTCAAACAGATCAATTTTTTGAGGAACAACAGAAACTAGTCTTCTCAGACTGTCATTGCTCACATAGTTTAGGTTATAATTTCCTATAGTAATACTACCAGAAGAAATAGGGTATATGTTTTGTAATAAGGACATTAAGGTTGATTTTCCTGATCCGCTTTCACCAACTATCGCGGTGACTTGCCCCTTGGGAATATCCAAATTCAGATTTTTAAACACGGTAACCCTTGAACCATAGCGAAAATGAATATCTCTAAAATGGATGTCACCAATCATATCCGGAGTAAGGGTTATCCTTTTTTCTTCGTCTTCTCTTTCCAGATCCATTAATTCAAAAAGACGGTCGCCAGCGATTAAAGCATCCTGAATGGTTTTATTCATTCCGATCAAACTTCCTACAGGCCCTGTAAAATAACCGACGATGGCATAAAATGACAATAACTCTCCCGGAGTAATAATCCTGTCCATTACAAAGTAAGAACCGGCCCACAATAATATGATGGTGAATAGTCTTGAAATAAATTCAGAAGAATTAACAGAGAATGTAGTGTTTAGGCCTGAGACATAAACCCGCTTTAGGAGTTTGATAAACCGCGTTTCTGTCTTGCTGTTTGCATAGCTTTCCAATCCAAATCTTTTTATGGTTTCAACCGAGTTAAGCGATTCTACCAATTGAGATTCAAGATCGGCAGCTTCTTCCATTAGTCCCCTTTGTGTTTTTTTGTTGAGCCTATTTGTAATAAAATATATAAGGCTGTAAATAGGAATTATGGAAAGCATGATAAGCGCCAGTTTCCAATAGTAAGTAAACATTAGGACAAAGGAAAAAACAACAATAAAGATGTTCACCGATAAATTGACAGACACATCATTAATAAAAGTCCTGATTTTTACGGCATCATTCACCCTTGAAATTATTTCTCCTACCCGCATGGTATCAAAAAATTGTTGGGGTAGTTTTAAAAGGTGTTTATAATAGCCTAAGATAAGTTGGGCATCAATTTTTTGCCCTGTCTTTAAAGTAAAGATAGTCTTCATTACTCCAAGAAATATCTGAAGGAATAACAAAACAATCATTACCACACTTAGCAGGTTTAAAAGATTGCTGTTGCCTTCCACCAAAACATTGTCAACAATTTTTTGTACATAAATAGAGGTGGACAATCCTAACAGTGTGTATATACAAGCGCCAAACAACGCTTGAAACATTATGACTTTATGTGGTCTTATTAAATACCAAAACCTCCGACCCACAGATACTTTTTCATTACCTGTTTTAAATTCAAGGTTTGGCGCCAGTAAGATAAGTACTCCGGTCCATTGTTTTTTAAATTCTTCATGCCCAATTCTGTGCATATTGCCATCTGCCGGATCCATCACCTCTATATATTTTGAGGTGACTTTGTATATCACCACAAAGTGATGTAATACGTCTTTTACTATTACATGAGCAATGGCCGGGACGGGAATTTTAAATAAACTTTCAAAAATACCTTTTACCCCCTTTGCAGTAAAACCAATTTTGTTGGCAGCTTCAATCATTCCCAACACATTGGTGCCTTTCTTGTCGGTAGATGCATATTGCCTTATTCTTGCAATGGGCAGCTTATAGTTGTAATGAGCTGCTATAGAAGCAATACAAGCAGCACCGCAATCAGTAATGTCATGTTGTTTGATCTTTATTCTTTTTTTCGTCATATGTTGGAAGACAATATTTTTTTCCGGTTAGGGTTTAACCAGTCATCTACATTGTCATATAATAGTTGAAAAAGGCTACGTTCAGCGATGAGAAATCTGGCTCTTAGTGTCATTCCTTTTTTTACTTTTCCAACATAACCATTTTCCAACTCAAGGAAATTCTTATCCATGGAGCACTTTATCTTAAACAGGGGTTGTCCATCGGTCACAATTATATCATTTGAAATATCTGTTATCTTCCCGGTTATTATCCCCCATTCATTATAATTAAATGCATCTATCTGAAAGCGCGCCTTGGATCCTTTTTTTATTAATCCGATATCAGCAGGAGTAACATAACATTCAACAATAAGACCTGAATCCGGAGAAATTTCTGCGATTTTTTGGTTGGCATGGATAAAACTTCCACTATATATGCCGATAAAATTTTGGATAGTTCCTGATAGCGGCGCCTTAATTACATATCTTTCTTTATCTCTCTGGAATCTACGATAATCCGCTTCTAACTCTGTCAATTCCCGCTGGTAGGAATTAAGGTCTGATTGCCACTTAACCGTTTGTGATTTTACAAGCAAATCAATATCCGTAGCTGCCTGATCCAAATTAAATTTATTGTTATCATATTCTACCCTTGAAATTACTTTCTCATTAAATAGGAGCTTATTTCTTTTAAATTCCTTTTCTGCCTTCTTGTAAGCATTGTTTGTTTCCGATAGCTGCTGTTGAAAATGTAGATAGGATTGATCGTATAGAGTGGTTTTAAGATTGCTTATATTACTAAAAGGGGAAATTGTCATTTTGTTTATTAACAACCGAAGGTCATCGATAAATCGGGTTATTTTAACGGCACGGTTTCGATTGGTGTGAATTTGTTCCTCTATAATTGGCGATTCAAGAACCAACAAAGTTTGGTTTTCAGTTACCGGTAAATTGTCTTTTATGTTTAATATTTTCACCCTTCCGGAAACAGGTGAGTTAATTATATTTTTCTCGGTTAAGGGCCGTATTAGCCCATTGCTTTTTACACTTATATTAATGTAAATAAAAGGTAAAGAGGCAATTGCTCCGATAAGAAAAAGCAGCACCGATAAATAAATTACTTTGCTTGATACAGAAAAATCATAAAAATGGCTTTCAGCGCTATATTCTATAATTTCTTTTGGGAAGAGTTGCTGTTTCAAATTTTATGAGGTATTTATTTTTGTAGAAATTTCAGATTCATCGATCTCACTTCCCAGCATAAATAGTAACCTTTTACGCAGTTATAAAACTGGGGTTGTTTTTTTGAGGGAAAATTTAAAAAAAATAGTATTTGTATGACACTTAAAAAAAGTCAAATTTTGAACCTTGTTTTTTTAATATAACATAAATACAATCCATGAATTACGACGAAGGAAAGCTTGAGGAAGAGGAAAACGATGATCTTTTTGAGCATTACAGAATTGTTGCTGATAAAGGTCAAAGCTTTGTTCGTATTGATAAGTTTTTAATGGACCGCATTCCCAATGCTACACGAAATAAGATTCAGAATGCCATCAAATCAGAAGCGGTAAAGGTGAATGATAAGGTTATTAAATCGAGTTATAAAATAAAGCCATTTGATGTACTGACCATTTCTTTGCCAGAACCACCAAGGGATACGGAGGTTATTCCCGAAAATATTCCTTTAAATATTGTCTATGAAGATGAGGATTTGCTGATTGTAAACAAAGCCTCAGGCATGGTAGTGCATCCTGCCCATGCAAACTGGACGGGAACACTGGTTAATGCTTTGACATACCATTTTCAGCATTTGCCTACTTCCCAAAATGGAGAAGGCCGGCCAGGTTTAGTTCATAGGATAGACAAAGATACCTCGGGGCTCCTTGTAATAGCAAAGACAGAATTAGCCATGACACATTTGGCCAGGCAGTTTTATGACCATTCCATTGCCAGAAAATATTATGCTATTATTTGGGGAACACCCTCCTCTGAGCAGGGAACAATAAATGCAAATTTAGGTAGGAGCTTGAAAGACAGGAGAGTGACTGCTGTATTTCCTAATGGCGAATTCGGAAGGCATGCCATTACCCATTATAAAGTGTTGAAGAGCTTCCAATACGTTTCATTGATAGAGTGTACTTTGGAGACTGGCAGAACACACCAGATCCGCGCCCATATGCAATATTTGGGTCATCCTATTTTTAATGATGCTACTTACGGTGGGGATAAAGTTTTAAAAGGAACCATTACCAGCAAGTACAAACAATTTGTGGAAAATTGCTTTAAGTTAATTCCTCGCCAGGCGCTTCATGCCAAATCTCTGGGGTTTATTCACCCTACAAAAAAAGAATTTCTTCATTTTGAGTCAGAACTCCCTCAAGACTTTCAGGATGTGCTGTCAAAATGGGAAAATTATATATCCTATCGTTAATGAATGTTTTGAGAAAGAACTTCAAATTTTAATCCCTCATTTTATCGTTTATATAAGATAAGTGATAGACAGAGGTTTGCAATAACAGATTAGCTACAAACAGGTTATTACTTATCCACAACAGATTCACTTGAGTGTTTTAATTTAACTAATTGATTATTAATTAAATATGTCAATTCAATATTCGTGTGTGGAAAACTTTTCAAAAATGTGGATAACTTTGTCTTGACTTTTTGGAATAGAAAATTTCCGACATTAAATGTTAAAATTATATTATCAAATTTTGACTCTATCGAAAAAAATATGGAAAAATATAGATATAGTAGAAAAATATTAATACATTTCGAAAGCTTAATTAAATCTGGTCTAAATGATTTATAAAAAGTTAGTGTTATTTTTTATTGCAATGTTGTTTTCATTGTACCTCTATCCTCAGGAATATAAAGTAGGAAGTATCATCAAAGATTTTAAACTTTTGGACGTGACGGGGAAGACGGTTTCCTTGTCAGACTATAAAAATGCAAAGGGTTTTATCATCGTATTTACAAGCAATACCTGTCCTTTTTCAAAACTGTATGAAGAACGTTTAAATAAGCTAAGTTTAAAATATCAGCAAACAGGCTTTCCGGTTATTGTAATAAATGCAAATGACCCTGCAATGCAACCTGGAGAATCGTTTGATAATATGAAATTAAAGGCCGAGGAAAAGCAATTTGTTTTTCCATATCTTTTTGATGAGGGTCAGAAAGTCACCACCCTATTTTATCCTTTAAAAACGCCCCATGCTTTTGTGGTGACCAGGGAAAGCAACAATTATAAAATTGTTTATTCCGGTGCAATAGATGATAGTCCAAGCAATGCAGCCACTGTTAAAGTAAATTTTGTTGAAAATGCCGTAGATGAATTATTAGCCGGTAAAAAGGTTTCCATAAGTACTTCTAAACCTATTGGATGTACAGTTAAGTGGAAGAAAGGCTAGCTATCTGCGCCTGTCTCAGAATACCAAAAGGCGAATGAGGAGCGGCTCTCCGTGATTAAAGAATAAATTGAATCAACTTTCGTGCTTCTTATTGAATTAGCTTAAGAGATAAAACTATCTTTGCAAAAAATAGTTGTTATGGACGGAAATAAGGCATTGTATAATCTCCTTCAAAGTAAAACCTTTTTGATTGCAGGGCCATGTGTAATTGAAAGCAGAGATATGGTGATGACCATTGCGGAGGCTGTTACTAAGATTTCAGAAAAATTAAATATTCCCTACATTTTTAAAGCTTCTTTTGACAAAGCCAACCGGACCTCTCTCGATTCTTTCCGGGGAAACGATTTTGATGCCAGTTTGAAAATCCTGCAAGAAATAAAAGATACTTTTAAAATCCCGGTTACTACAGATATACATGAAAGTTATCAAGCCTCGGAAATGGCCTCTGTTGTTGACATACTGCAAATTCCTGCTTTTCTCTGCAGGCAGACAGATCTTCTTTTGGCAGCCGCCAAGACCGGAAGGATTGTTAATATAAAAAAAGCACAGTTTTTATCAGGTTCCGAAATGATGCATCCTGCTAAGAAAGTTGCCAGCACAGGAAATGACCTGATTATGTTGACTGAAAGGGGAAGCATGTTTGGATACAACAATCTTGTGGTAGATTTTACAAACCTGGTTGAGATGCGGAAATTAGGTTATCCCGTAGTAATGGATGTTACCCATTCTACTCAAAAACCAGGTGGAATGAATGGAAAAAGCGGCGGAAACAGGGAATTTGCTCCTTATATGGCGAATGCAGCAGCGGCAGTTGGTGTAAACGGTTTCTTTTTCGAAACGCATCCTGACCCGGATAAAGCACTTTCCGATGGTCCTAATATGATCAAGCTTTCGAATTTTGAAGAAATTTTAAAAAAGGCGCTGGCTATAGATGCATTAATAAAAGGATAAGGATGGTTGATAATCTGAACAAAGTAAATGACGTGGCTGCTCAATTCGAGCATATAGGTGCAACCTTTGTCACCCCTCCTATTGAAATTGCCAATAGATTAAAAAAAATTAAAGCCTTTATTTTTGATTGGGACGGCGTATTTAATGACGGAATTAAAGGACATGACCGCTCCAGCGGATTTTCAGAAGCGGATGCCATGGCTTTGCATATTTTAAGATATGCCTATTGGAGGCTGACAGGACAGGTTCCTGTTATCGCTATTATTACCGCTCAGAAAAATGAAAGTGCCATAAAATTTGCCGAAAGAGAACATCTTGCAAGGGTTTATTATAATTTTAAAGATAAATACATTCCTGTAGAGCTGTTGTCCCGCGACTATGGTTTTAGTAAAGAAAATATAGCCACAACTTTCGATGACA
>DASPJL010000155.1:0-5651 GCA_035628645.1 Cytophagales bacterium
TATGAGCTATATTTTGAGTTACTGTCCAAGGGAGCCATTCAAAAAACTGAGAGGAATGAGCGGCAATTGCGCTTAGTTTCTGGTCATACACTTGTGAAATATCTATGGCAATGTCTGGTCTGAAGGGATTGGGTCTTTGAAAGTGATCTGCTCCATACAAAAAGAGGGGATTTTTCTTTAATGGAGGCGTGTGGGGCAACACATTGGGAACAATCACCATATATGCAGCATCCTGAACTAAAACGCCAGTGTACCTATGGTCGGGATGATAATCATTTGTTCTGGGGGCAATTACAATGTCGGCATTCCACTCGCGAATCAATCGGATTACATCCATTCTGTTTTCCAAAGTGGGCATCAACTCGCCATCGTGATTATCCAGTACTTCATATTCAATCCCTAGTCTCCTTCCTGCTTCTTTGGCTTCATTTAAACGAATAACGGCTAGCTCCCCTCCTCCTTTTTCCTGATGCCCCTTATCACCATTTGTCAGTGATACAAACTTTACTTTGTGTCCCATTGAACTATATAAAGCGGCTAACCCTCCAGCATCGTTATCGCAATCGTCGGGATGCGCTCCAAACACTATGACTCTTATGGTATCCTGTTGTTGTGCTTTAATTGTATTTCCAAAACAAAATAAGGCAATAAAGAAAAATAAAAGCTTTTTCATATTTGAGTATGGTTAAAAATTTTCTCTTAAAATACAGTTTTATTTCAAAATATGTTAAAATTGGACTGTAAAAAAAACAAGCATTTAAAAGAAAGCTTTGCTAAAAAGTAATTCTCTTAAATATCAAATATTATGGCAGAACAAAAGACAAAACCTACTGAAGAAAGTGTAATTAAATTTCTTGAAGATGTAGAAGATGAAAAAAAACGTAAAGATAGTTATCATATCGTAAAATTAATGCAGGCCGCCACTGGTCAGGCGCCAAAAATGTGGGGAACAAACATTGTTGGTTTTGGAAGTTATCACTACAAATACAATAGCGGACATGAAGGAGTAGCGCCATTGGTCGGTTTTTCACCAAGAAAGCAAAGTATTTCCCTTTATTTAATGGCTGGATTCACGGAACATGAAAATTTACTCGAACAATTAGGCAAGCATAAAGTTGGGAAAGGCTGTCTTTACATCAGCAAACTGGAAGATGTAAATATTAAAGTGCTGTCCTCACTAATAAAGAATTCTGTTGAATTTTTACAGAAAAAATACAGTTAATCCAGTTAACGAGGAAATCCGAATGACGAGGGACGAATGTTGAAATTTAAGCAATTCACCCCTCCATTATTCAATACTTATTCCCCTTCATGAAATTCTGAAAATACTTCTGAGGAGAAGCTGAATTTCAGATCCGGGTTTTGCTCGATTACCCGGTTTAAATACCACTCAGATTCGGCAAGATAAACAGGATTGTCATTTTTATCGAAGGCAAGATTGGATTGTTTGTGTTTAAAAAACTCATTGATCTTTTCTTTGGATTTACTGGTTACCCAAGCAGCTTTGTAGTAGTTCATGTGCCTAAAATTACAGCTGGCGCCATATTCATTCAATAACCGGAATTTTATCACTTCAAATTGAAGATCTCCGACCGTACCAATAATTTTCCTGTTGCCAAAAGGCTGAATAAAAAGTTGTGCAACACCTTCATCTGTCAACTGCCTGATCCCTTTTTCCAGTTGTTTTGTTTTTAGGGGATCTTTGTTTTCTACTTCCCTGAAAATCTCTGGCGAGAATATAGGAATCCCCTGAAAATAAATATTTTCACCTTCTGATAAGGAATCCCCTATTTTAAAGTTACCAGTATCGTAAAGACCCACCACATCGCCCGGATAAGCTTCTTCTACCACTTTTCTTTCATTTGCCATAAATGAAACAGGTGCAGAAAACTTCATTTTCTTGTCAAGACGGGGATGGTAATAAAACTTGTTTCTTTCAAAAACACCTGAGCAAATCCTAAAGAATGCAATTCTATCACGGTGATTGGGATCGAGATTGGCGTGAATCTTAAAAACAAATCCTGTAAGCTTAGGGTCCGAAGGCAGAACGGTAGATTTATTGGTTTGACGAGGCAGAGGGTTAGGCGCTATTTGGATGAATGTATCCAACAATTCGTTTACTCCAAAATTGTTAAGTGCACTCCCGAAAAAAACCGGAGCCAGATCACCATTTCTATACGCTTCTACAGAAAACGGTTCATAAATTCCTTCTATAAGTTCTACATCTTCTTTAAGTGCCTTTGCATGTTCTCCCACTGCACTTTCAAGTCTCGGATCGTCTAGCCCTTCCAGCGAAACCAGATGGTCGGCAATTTCAGTTTTACTCGATTCAAATAAATTGAGTTTATGAGAATATATATTATAAACTCCTTGAAAAGTTTTCCCCATACTGATCGGCCATGACAGCGGTCGAACAGGAAGGCTCAACTTTTGCTCTATTTCATCAAGAAGGTCAAAAGGATACTTTCCTTCTCGATCCATTTTATTTATAAATACAATAACCGGCGTTTTCCTCAACCTGCATACCTTCATCAGGTTTTCCGTTTGCTCCTCCACTCCTTTTACACAGTCAATAACCAGAATTACACTATCCACCGCTGTAAGTGTACGGTAAGTATCTTCAGCGAAATCTTTGTGTCCCGGAGTGTCAAGGATATTTACCTGAACACCTTTGTAGAAAAAATTCATAACAGAAGTAGCCACGGAAATACCCCTTTGCCGCTCTATTTCCATAAAATCAGACGTTGCTCCTTTTTTTATTTTATTGGATTTTACCGCACCTGCCGTTTGAATTGCACCTCCAAATAAAAGAAGTTTTTCCGTTAATGTCGTCTTGCCCGCATCAGGGTGACTTATGATAGCAAAAGTTCTTCGTTTCTTTATTTCTGATAAAATATCCATGTTTTATTTTGAAGCGATTTTTATAGGGAAGATGACAATCAGGTCCTTGTATTTGTGTAAAAAAGGATGCAAAGTTAGGGAGAGTTACGGGTATTAACAAGGATTTGCTACGACAGAAAAAGTCAGTTAACAATAATTGGCTTTAAATTAGGAAAAGGGATATCAGCAGATTGGAAAATATACTTTAAAAGTCGTTCCTTTATCCGGTTCGCTTTCTACCTCTATCTTCCCCTTAAGCGATTCGATTTGTTCTTTCACCACAAACAACCCCATTCCTTTTCCTTCTCCCTGCTCATGTAATCGTTGATAAAGCATAAAAAGCTTCTGAGAATTGGATTTCGTTAAGAGTATACCTACCCCGTTGTCTTTGATCATAATACAGGTATAATTCTCTACCTTGGTTGATTTAATGAGAATTTCCGGATTCCTATCTTCTGATTTATATTTGATGGCGTTAGAAAGGAGGTTATAAAGAATGCTGTTCAAATAGCTTTTATTGGAGAATAGCACTTCAGCTTCAGAAAAATCGGTATAGATCAACGCCTGACAAGCTTCAATGTGTTTCCTGAGGCTTTCTATGGTCAGCTCTGCTACGTCTGCCAGGCAAATTTCTTCATTGCTATCCGGGGAGTGGTCACGGATTAAAAGAATATTATTGAGATCGCCTACTATTTCATCAAGATTTAGCGCTGCCTTTTTAAGGTGATTAATAATTTTTAAGTTCTCCTTGTCTTTGAGATCTTTCTTATTAAAAATTGATGCAAGGCCTAAAATATGAGCTATCGGTGCACGCAAATTATGTGAAATCACATAGGAGAACTGCTCAAGGTTGTGATTCTGCTTGACAAGGTTTTCCATTGCTTCCTGAAGTTGCTGTGTTCTTTCCTGAACCATGTTTTCAAGGGTGTTATTCAGGACATTTATTTCTTCATTCTTGTCATTCAATTTTACTTTCTGCTCTTCGAGTTGCCTTACAGCTTTAACTTTCTCCATATTACTTCTGTAAAGCATCACTATAACTACAACCACTAATAACAAAAGAACTGTGGTGATTAAGAGCATAAAGTTTTTCTTCTCTTCGGAAGCAGTTATTACTTTATTCTTTTTGCTGAGAAGCTCAATTTGCGATTCCTTTTTTTCAATTTCAAAAGATGATCTTATTTGGTCTATTTCCTCATTAAAGCTTTTACGTTCTATTGAATCTTTAACTTCGGCATAAAGCTTCTGATAATCAAAGGCCCTACTGTATTGGTTTACATTCTTATAATATCTTGCCAAAACTTCATATAGGAATACTTTCGAAGGATACTCCTTTTCTCTTTCCGCAATTTTAAGGGCCCGATTCAAAAATTCCTTTGCCGTCGAATATTGTTTTTTTTGAAGATGTACATCAGCTATCCTACTCATAGTAATGATCACGTCGCTCCAGTCTTTAAACTTTTCACTCAATTCAAGTCCTCTGTGAAAATACAGAAGCGCATAATCGTACTTTTTTTGAAGCTGAAATATCCTCCCTATATTTCCGTTAGCCGTTCCCTCCCAAATGCTATCCCTCGAAAATTTTGCAAGCCGCAATGCCTCTCTGTGATAGTCGATGGCTTCTTCATATTCTTCATTATTTCTATGAATTAAAGCCATAGTATTTAAGGCATTGATCAGGGTGCTGTTGTCAAGGTATTTTTTTCCTAACAAATAGGCCTTTTTTAAATAGTCCTGGGATCGGTTATAATGTTGAGTTTTATAATAAATATCGCCGAGGTAAGAATACAGAAGATATAAATTCTTTTTGTCATTTTCCTTTTGCTCAAAGACGCTCAAGGCCTGATAATAATTCTTCAAGGCAAGTGTGAATTTTCCGGAATTATGATAAAACCAGCCCAATGTTTTTAAATTATCTGCTGTCTCCAGCGTAAGTTCATTATTCTTAGATACCCTAATTGCTTTTTCAATAAGTTGAATGGCTTTTACCGATTGCCCATTCCTTTCATAAGCAATGGCTGCAAATCTGTAGGTAGCAGAAACAGGCCCGAAAAAACTCATTGAGGAAGTGACGACATTAAGCTCCTTCACCTTTTCAAGGGAAGAGTCAGGTTTCATTGCTTCAAGTTCAACCTCTATATCTTTAATTACTTCTCTGTAATTTGTAGGGTTAGCGTTTTGCAATTGTTGAATAAGACTATCCACTTTCCCGCTTGCGGTACAAAATTGAAAACTATAAGCATAGAAAAGTATAAACAAAAATACAAGTCTCATTTAGCAGAGTTAGGACCTTGAATATACATTGCGATGTAGAATGTATCAATGAAAGGAAAATTGGAAATAGTAAGATTTGAAAGATTTAGTATTAATTTATCCTATTTAATCATAAAATATTAACCTTTTTTGTAATAAAAAAGATCAAATCTCACAAGTTGGAAATATAGTAGGAGGAGCAACACCTACCTTAGAATAAAACGAAATACCTACATCGAAGGAAGACGAACTACATTAGAGCTGTATAGGAGCTAGCGAATACATGGAAAGCGTTTTAAAGGTATAAATAATTTTTAGTTTTTTCAGTAACTATTGTCAACTTATTTCAGGAAGGGTCATCAGGAAGGGTCAATACCTGTCTTGTCCTGAAATAGGTTGACAGCAAAAAGTCAACAAAATGAAAGATTTCAAAAAAGCATCAGAATCTGAAACCAAGGAAAAATCCAAAAGAGTATTACGAGAATATGATGAAAGTTTAAAAAGAAGAGTAGTAGAGG
>DASPJL010000156.1:0-2991 GCA_035628645.1 Cytophagales bacterium
TTAGGTGTTTTTGCTTTTGTGAGCTCGTCCAAAATACCTTCGTAAAGGAAGCGATCTCTATGTAGAAGGAAACTCAAAAGCTATGAAGACAAAGAAGGAATAAAGCAGTATGTAACAGAAAGCTTTCTACTGCTGGACAAACCCGAAAATGGCAAATAGAAGTTTTGTAGAAAAAGTGTTTTTGGTATTAAAAAAAATGTATATTGGGAGTTGATAAATGAAATATATATCCACCTGGGGTGGATAAACAAGTTGTGTAGCATTTGAATTATGAATAGATTAATATTAGCAATATTCTTGGTTCTCGGTTTTACAGTAAGGGATGTATATGCTGATCCTGATCCCCCTGTGATTCGAGCAATTGTTGAAATAAGACTTGTTGACGGGTCCTTAGTGCAGGGACTTATAACAACTGCATATCCATGTGATGCAACGAAAGAATACGTTTTAAATGCAATATTCTTTCAAAAAGGAGGGTCTAAAGAGATGATCTTTTTTGATTTCGACCTAGAGGAGATTAGCATAAATCAAAAGGAAAATTCCATAGTAGCACAATTTGCAACTAGGAATTGGATATACTCCTCCGATGTGGCAGCACCGCTAAAATTAAAATACTCTCATAGTCACGTACATAAGCAGGATATTAAAATTGACACAGAGCCTTCTAAAGGATCATTGACTTGGAGCAAAACCTTGACGTATACAACAGTCGACTTCATTGAAGTAGAAACTCTTGATTCAGGTAAAAAAAAACAGATTAGTCTAAATCAAATTCAAAGCTTGAAATTACTAAAAGAGCCGTTGACAGAACTATTAAACAAGCTAAGGGTAAAAAGAGAAAAAGAGCTTAAGGAAAGGCCAGACTTTGAAAGTGGGGACGGATTTTATGAGCCAATTTGGTATCACGAAATAATTAAAGACCCAAAACTATTGCACAAAATAATAATTGGTTTAATGAACTAACTGAGTAACCGTGCAAACGCCACACAATCGAGTAGACGGCCTCACCGCTTGTAAGCGATGAGGTGCACCTCTCACACCACCGTACGTACGGGGCTTCGCCGGTATCTTCGCACTCTTGTGCTCAATACCATATACGGCGGTTCATTAACTGATAGGGACTTTAAAATAATAATCAAGCATAGATTGATAACCTCGTTTAGCTAGTCTTTTCAAGGGTAATGGTAGTTACAAGGATAGGACTTTGAGCTACTGCCCAGCCTCCCATTCTTGTCCGGCTCCAAGCATAAGCCTGACCTTTTCCGATTCCTAGTCGTATCAGGTTTTTTCTTTTACGATCTGGTTTCTTCCAGTCATGCCAGATGCATACCGAACCTTGTTTCGAACCCAGCTGTCAAGTTCTTTTAGTTTTCCCGTTAAGCTTGCCATTCGGAAGTAATTAACCCACCCCTGTGAGCCCAAAAATACCTTCGCAAAGGAAGCTGTCTCTATGAAAGCTTTCTACTGCTAGACAAACCCGAAAATGGCAAATAGGATTTTTGGAAAAAAAGTGTTTTTGGTATTAACAAAAAATGTATATTGGGAGTAGGTATATGAAATATGTCCGCACCTGTGTGGATAACGATTGTTAGCTGTAATCTTAAATAACAATGACTTACGACACAATTATATCAAAGTTCAAAAGTCAATACGGCCATCTTAAGAAATATGGACTTAAAATTCATGGCGTTGCTAATTTGATTGCAGACCATAATGTAATTTCAATTTCCACACCCTTTATTTTTGACAGGACTAAACTCCCAGACAAATTTCTGGGACTTGATTTGCGTAACGGAACAGTTGAAAATGAAATGCCGCCCGAATTTCAAAATATTGACAACGACAAAGAATATATTTGGGCTTACCAAAGGTTTGAAGAATATGTAGACAATCATACCGATATCATTCGAGAGACACTTGACAACCCGACCATGACAAGAGAAGAAATGTTGGATGCATTATGTTTTGGAAACTTTAAAAATCATAAAGAAATGTGCATTAAATGGGAAAATGAAGCAATTATTCCCAAATGGAAGAAAAAAGGCAGTAGCTAACACGGGTTGATGTGCAAACTTGGAACTTTGTGCTTCTAATAAAACTTTGTGCTCCGAAACCGCCCGAAGCAAAGCCCGAACCGTTATGAACAATTACAAAAATAAAAATGAAACACTTAATAACAATATTATTTCTACTCTTATATTCAACCTGTTTTAGTCAGTACTTTCAAGACAATAGAATAGAAGACGAATCTCGAATTGCTCCTTGGATTGCCGGTAATATTGAAGAATATGAAGGAGTATATTTCTTTGGCATATCAGAATATGAGACCAAGGCAATTCTTTCCATTGATAGTGGTCTCGTAAATTTTCAAATAAGTAATGCGGGGAACGAAATATATATAAATGGACAATTTGCAGGATGGGAGCAAAACATAGAAAATTATACCAATGTTAGAATAGATGGTAATAAATTTTACTCAAATCAAACTTATGGAGAATTCGTAACATATAATATAAACGGCAAGGAAGTTAAATGCCTAAAACTTAATAGCCCTCCAAAGGATGTTTATGATGGTGATTTTGAACTAGGGACATTTAGTTCAAAGAATAAAACTAATTACGTCTCAGGTATTCATCCTAACACTAAGTTCGATGTAAGCTCCTTAACTGAATTAAGAAAGTACGGTTTAGATGAATTAAGGGTAATGAGAAATGAAATTTTTGCTAGATATGGCTACATATTCACAGAAGGTGGGCAAATGGGTGAATACTTTAAGAACCAAACTTGGTATGCTCCAAGAGTAAACAACATATCCGAACTGGTAACTGAAATTGAGAAAAAGAATATTCAAAACATCCGATTAATAGAAAAAGAAAAAAGCCTATAGTAGAATGGCAAAGGTGAATTAAGAAATACAGTTTCAGAAGGAAATTGGAGCGACTGCAAAGTATTTACGTTGGTGTTTATTCTGACAACGACTTGGAACACATC
>DASPJL010000157.1:0-25419 GCA_035628645.1 Cytophagales bacterium
GCTTGCTTACTTTTGAAAGTATAAATAGGCTGTATTAAAAAAGTTACAATCTTCAAAGTAAATACTTTGACTGATAAAAATGGTTTATTTATCTTCTATTTTCACCTATTACTATCCCTAATCACTAAAAAGTTAGCCACCCATTGAAAACCAACTATTCCAAATACATAAAGTGTCGCGAAGAGTCCAAAAATTTGTTCTGTTGAAAAGGCATTAAAAATGGCAAGTCCACCTATTAATGCCATTCCAATGGTATAATAGACCAAGGAATTCTTATACTTGCTCGGCAAAAACATGGTACTCAGAGGAATCATCATTGTAAATCCAAAAGCAGCAACGACAAGCCATTGCTCTTCGTGAAGAATTAAAAAAAGCAAACAACCGGCAAGAAAAATCACGGCACTGATGGCAACAAAATTAGAGCTTTGTATTTCCTTTTTATTCAATAAATGTTTCCCATACTTGTTTAACCTTAAAAATAAATTCCCGATCGGCGTAATTATCCAAGTAGAAAAAGCAACCAACGCAAGCAGGATAATAAGTGGAATCAAGTAGGGTTGAAGCGTTTCATTATTGGCAGCCAGGGCTTTTAACCCTTTAAATCCCAAATAAAAACCTATAATGACTCCCCATTGGTATTTTGCAGTCAGATTACCTATCCAGAAAGAATATTTTAAAAACCACCGATACACTAAATATTTAGCTTTCAACGCTTCAGCCATTCCCGCCTGCGCATAGTCCAGGTTCGGGTTATTTTTTAAAGCTTCAGAAAAATGTTCCAATGATTTTTTATGATCCCCCTTTTCTAATAAGCTCCAACCATAATTGGCGTGTGTATAAGCATTGTTCGGATCTTCATTAAGCGCACCTTGAATCGCATGAAAAGAATCTTCCTTCTGATCCAGTTTAAAAAGTGCCGTACTTCTGATATTCAGCGCCAATATATTTTCAGGATCATGTTCCAGCGCTTTATTTGCCAGCTCCAACCCAGAGGTAAATTGTTTCCTGGTAATCTTAATAGACGCCCAAACAGCATAGTAATCGGCATCAACAGGATTTATTGAAATGGCTTGTTTCAGGTATTGTTCAGCTTCATCATATTTTTCCTTTTGAATATAAATTCTCGCTTTGATATAATAAAGATAATCTACATCAGGACCTAAGCTAATAGCGCTGTTAATCAATTGTTCAGCCTCGATGATCAATTTTTGCTGAATCTTAACTTCACAAAGCAAAGCCAGTACATGGATATTCGTTGGATTATTCACCATCAGTCCATTCAACACATATTCAGCTTCCTTGAATTTATTTTGTTGAATGAGCAATTCTGCCCTTTCTATTAAGTTTGCAGACATTATTTTTTAATTTTCATAAATGTTAAAATATCATCATATAAGCCGGAATCATTGGCATACAATGCAAAGTTTTTCGCTGTGGAAAACCATTCTTTGGTACTTGCCTTGTGCTTTCCACAAGCATTTAGCAAGTCTTTGGTTTTAATAGGCTGTGGAATACCTTCTTTAAAACTTTCTTCCAGCTTCTTCTCTATGGCAATGTCTATTATTGCCTCAATATCTGCTCCTGAATAGTCAGCGGTTTGTTTGCTTAAGACCAAATAATCAATATTCTCTACCGGCTTGTCTTTTAATTTTAATTTGAAAATGGCTTCCCTGGCTTCCTGGTCAGGAGGCGGAACAAAAATTATCCTGTCAAACCTGCCGGGTCTTCTGAATGCAGGATCCAAATGCCAAGGGGTATTTGTAGCGCCTAAAACCAACACACCTTCATTACTGCTGTCGACCCCATCAAGTTCCTGCAAAAATTGATTGATCAGATGGCGACCGCTGGATTGTTTCATGTCGCTTCTGCTGGCGCCTAAAGCGTCTATCTCATCAAAAAATAAAACACACGGCGCGTTTCTTCTTGCAGATTCAAACACTTCATGCAGGTTTTTTTCACTGCTTCCAATCCACATATCCAAAATGTCGTTAAGACCTACACTTATAAACCGCGCATTTACTTGTCCTGCCGTTGCTCGTGCAATATGCGTTTTGCCACAACCGGGAGGACCATATAATAAAATTCCGCCGCCGGTTTTCTTTCCGTAAGCCTTATATAAATCGGGGTGTTTCAGGGGATGGATGATTTTCATCTCAATCTCTTTCTTCACGTTTTGCATTCCCCCAACATCGTCGAAGCCTATTTTAGGTTTCTCAATAAATCCAGGATCAGTCATGGAATTGCTGAAAGGATCTTCAAAAGAGTTTTCTGTAGTTCTTAACTGAGCATCCAATTCTTCTTCCTTAAAGTCAGGATTAATTAACAAAACATCCTGATAAACATGAATGGCTTCATCAATGAGGTTTTCCTTAAACAAAGCTTTGGCATGTAATACCAGAAATTCGATGTTGGTTCTATTCGCTTTGATCAGGTCTTCAAGGATTACATTACAGGTAGAATAATTTTCCTTTCTGAAGTAAACTTTAGCCAAACCAAACCTTCCTTTGTCATTATTTTCAATTGCCAAAACCTCAAGGAATTCACTCTCAGCTTCATCAATTCTGTTAAAACTGAATAATGTTTCGGCTAAAAGTAACCTTAGAGGAACATTTTTGGGGGAATGTTTAAGCGCCTCTTTTAAGTTTTCTATCGACTTATCATCCATTTTGCTTTTCTTAAATTGAATACCTTAAAACGCCAATTCTTCTGTTTGTTATTTCTTATGCAGTCACTCCTTCAGAAAAAACACAACAAGAAAGAACTTTTCAAAGTGGCATCCAAACACAATATTGAGAAGAAACTACTTTAGATAATAGATAAAAGAAAAGATTTAAAAGAGAAAAAAGAGGATTAAGGTTATTAAAAATGATGAATTCATTAATCTCCCTTTGTTTTTAAAAAATAAATTTTCAAGAACGCATAGGGGTAAACTTTGGCGTGATTGTCCTACCTTCAAAACTCAAAATAAAATAGTCAATCTTTAGAAAATCAGAAACAGATAAATCCGGTCAAAAGGTTATTGGTTCTGGTTTTCTAAAAAAAAGTAGCTTTAATCGCTTTTTATCTCAATAAAATACGAATGAATAATTCCTTAATGGATGAATTTGCCGAAACAGATACCATTCAACTGCTGATCGATGGAGAGGAATCCGCTTTTGAAACTGTTTTTAAAAGTCACTTTAAAGCCCTTCATGCTTATGCTTATACCATATTAAGGGACCATGAGGAGGCGGAGGAAGTTGTGCAGGCCATGTTCCTGAGACTTTGGGAAAGGAAAGAAAAACTGGAAATACGCACTTCTTTGAAAGCCTATCTTTACCGGTCAATTCATAACGATTGTATGAATTTAATCAAACATGAAAAGGTAAAATTAAAATACCAGAGCCATGCCGTTTATACTATGAAAAACGAAACTGATAACGCGTCTAATAAAGTGCAGTTAACCGAACTCGAGGAACGGCTGCACCAGGCGCTTAATAAATTGCCTGAAGGTTGCCGTACGGTTTTTCAACTTAGCCGATTTGAAGAACTTAAGTACCAGGAAATCGCAGACAGGCTTAAAATTTCCGTCAAAACAGTGGAGAATCAGATGGGCAAGGCATTGAGGATCTTAAGGATGGAACTTGCAGATTTTCTACCCATTATTATTGTATTACTATTTAAATTTTTCCAGCCATGAATGATGACTTATTAACAAAATTCATGTTGGGTGAAACCACCAGTGAAGAGAATATCGAAATTGAAAAATGGATCATTGAAGACCAGCAGAATCAGAAATATTTTAAGGACTTTCAGTTCATCTGGGAATCAAGTAAAAAGCTGGCTTTGACAAGTACCGTAGATGAAAATAAAGCCTGGAAAACATTTAAAGAAAGAAAAGATCAAATTGAGGATGCTTCAAAGATAATTCCATTTCAATCCCGATTTGGCTGGATGAAAATCGCCGCTTCCCTTCTGCTGCTAATTATAGCCGGATCGCTGGTTTATATTTCATTAAATAAAAAGGAGGATATAGCCATTGCTACCTTAAGAATCGAATCCCTGAAGCAAGTAGTTACCGATACTTTACCGGACGGCTCTGTGGTGACTTTAAATAAAAATTCTTTACTCTCGTTTCCGGAGAAATTTACCGGGAACACCCGCGAGGTAAAATTGGAGCAAGGGGAAGCTTTTTTTAATGTAATGCCTGACAAGTCCAAACCATTTGTAGTAAATACCAATAATGTGACGGTAAATGTGGTGGGCACTTCATTCAATGTAAAAGCTACCAACAAGGAAACGGAAGTTATTGTAGAAACCGGGGTAGTGGAGGTAAGCAAAAAGGATGTGAATGTAATTCTAAAACCCAAAGAAATGGTCGTGATAGGTAAAGAAACGACCGACTTTGTAAAAAAGGAAAACAAGGACCAATTACATAACTACTATCGAACCAAACAATTTATTGCAAGCAGCACACCATTATGGCGAATGGTAGAAGTGCTAAATGAAGCTTACAATGCCAACATTGTTATAGAAACCGAGAATTTACGAGATTTGCCCCTCACTGCTACTTTTAAGGAAGAATCGCTGGAAAACATTCTGAATATTATCAGTCAGACTTTTAATATCCAGGTGATCAGAAGCGATGGGAAAATCATCCTGAAGTAAGAGATCTTTAGTTGAATGAGGAAAAAGAAAAAATTAACCAGACTGTTAGGAATTGCCTTCTTGCTTGTTTATGGTCATCTTACATTGGCGCAAAACAATTTGTTTCAGGTGGTTTCTGTCGATTTCAGGCAACAAAGGCTTGAGGACGCATTGCAGTTATTGAGTCAGAAAAACGGTTTCAACTTTTCTTATAGTAGCGATATCATTCCAAAAGATAGTATTGTTTCGTATTCTGCGAGCAGCATCACAGTCAAAGAGCTTTTAGACATTTTGCTGAAAGGCAATTATGAATACAAAGAATCGCTTAACTACATTATCCTTCGTCCGGCGCCTTACAGGTTAAAACTTATTCCTGAAGAAGTTGCGGAAAAAGATAATTTATATACGGTGGAAGGCTATGTGGTGGACGAAAGCACAGGAGCGAAAGTAACAAGGGCAAGCGTCTATGAAAAACGGTTGGTTGTATCCACCCTCACCGATAATCAAGGCTATTTTAAACTACGGATCAGGAAAAAAGAAGATGATATTGCCCTGACAGTGAGCAAAGAACTTTACAGGGACATCACCATTGTAATTCTTCCTTCCACAGAAGTAAAATCAGGCGGAAGGGGAGATTTTGGTTATGATCCCAGTCAGGATCCGGACAGGGTTGAACGGACCACTATAGGAAGATTACTTGTATCTTCCAGACAAAAAATTCAAAGCCTGAACTTGTCGGGCTTCTTTGCTAACAAACCTTTCCAGGCTTCCTTAACTCCGGGATTAAGTACACATGGTATTATGAATAGCCAGGTGATCAATAAGTTTTCTTTGAATCTGATCGGTGGTTATACAACAGGTGTTGAGGGATTAGAAGTGGCCGGAATTTTCAATATTAATAAGCGAAGCGTAGAGTATGTGCAGGCTGCCGGGATTTTTAACGTAGTAGGCGGAAGCGTAAAAGGAGTTCAGGTTGCAGGAATAAATAATACCGTGTTTGATAGTGTACAAGGTGTGGAAGCAGCAGGGCTTTATAATGAGGTAAGGGGAGACTTTTTAGGTGCACAAATGGCCGGATTTCTTAATACTAATAAAAAAAGTGTTAGATACTTTCAGGCTGCAGGTGCAATAAACCTGGTTGGAGGAAGCATGACGGGTGCACAATTTTCCGGTTTAACAAATATGGTGGAAGATAGTGTTACCGGAGCACAAGCCACAGGTCTCTTTAACGATGTAAAAAATGATTTAACCGGAGTACAAATTGCAGGACTTTTTAACAGGGTAAGAAAAGAGGTGGAGGGGGTTCAAATATCCGGATTATTTAATTATAGCAAAGATCGGATGGAAGGACTGCAGCTTTCAGGCGGAGTAAATATTGCAAACAACGGAATTAAAGGCCTACAGCTTACAGGCGTTGGAAACATAAGCCGAACGAAAACAGATGGAATGCAATTGGCAGCACTGTTTAATTCCACCGAAAAGCTCACTGGAGTTCAGTTTGGAATCATCAATATAGCAGACTCCTCATCCGGTGTAAGTATCGGAATTCTAAATTTTATAAAAACAGGGTATCATAAAGTTTCCATTTTTAGCAATGAGGTGATGAATACTAATGTCGCTTATAAGTCAGGAAACTCAAAGCTGTACAGCATCTTGACGGGCGGCATGAATATTTCTGGAGAGAAAAAAGCCTATTCGCTTGGCTTTGGTCTGGGCCATGATTTTATTTTGAATCAAAAGTTTTCGATTTCTGCTGAATTAACATCCTCCACGTTATATCTCGGCAATTGGAGCGACCTCGCCAACTTAAGCAGGGTAAAGTCAGCTTTGAACATACAATTGACAAAGAAACTTTCAATTTTCGCCGGACCGGCATATAATTTTTATGCAAGTACAAATTATGACCCTGTCGAGGGCTATAAACATATAGAATCTTCCGGGGCCTATTCTCACGACTTCTCTGAGAACTTAAAAGGCTGGATAGGGTTTGAGGGAGGAATTACGTTGTTCTGATCCTTGTTTAGAGGAGACATCTCCGGAGTATAGCCGACAGTAAAATTTGGACTATAGACAGAACGCTCCAATAGAGTCAACATTCGTTCTCCAATCACTTTTTTATAGATCTGGTAAAAATAGAATCCAGAATCTCTAACTGCACCCCCGTTAAAAATTTAAACTAATTTCTTCAAACGTCCCAAAATTTAATCTACCTGCGCAATTGTAAAAAGGGCGCCTTAGCCACAAGCTAATCGATGATGGCAAATTGCTAAATGCTAAAAACCACGTAGGGGTAAAATTAGTCGTAGTTGTCACATTCGAAAATCAAAATAAAATGAAAACAATTATGAACTATTATTTTATGACTCAATCAGCAACCAACACCCTAAGAGCAATATTGGTCTGTGGACTTTTATTTTTTTACTCCTTTTCTGCTTCTTCGCAGGAAGAAAAAAGAAATTCAGTTAACATCGGACTGTGTTATCCCATTAGTAATCATGGAACCCTAGCCGGCCAATATTCCAACGTTTTTTCTTTTCATGCATTGGTTGGCATCTCCCGTGAAGAAACAGGTTTCAGTCTTGCTGGATTTTCGAATATTATCAAAGAAAATGCAAGCGGGGCACAAATCGCAGGGTTCTACAATCATGTAGGCAGAAATTCCAAGGGTTTTCTTTTAGGAGGATTCCTTAATCTATATGATAGTGCCTATGGCGCGCAAATTGCAGGTTTTAGCAATATTGCCAGGGGATCCGTCAAAGGCTTTCAGTTATCGGGTTTTCTAAATATCTCAAAAGACCAAAGCGCTACACAAATTGCTGGCTTTACCAATTTAGCCGGAAAGGTGAAAGGTTTTCAAATGGCGGGGTTCTTTAATAAGGCTGAGGATGTAGAAGGCGCTCAAATTGGAGGTTTTATCAATATCGCTAAAAATGTAAAGGGATTTCAATTGGCAGGATTTATAAACATTGCCGATACCAGCGACTATTCAATCGCTTTAATTAATATTATAAAGAGCGGCGAAAAAAGCATAAGTGTAAGCACGGACGAAACCTTTACGACGCTGGCTTCTTTCAAATCGGGTGGCAGGGTTTTATACAGCATCATTGGAGCAGGATATAATTTCAAAAACGATAACTATAAATACGCTATGGAAGGTGGAATAGGCGCCAATTTATTTAACCGTAATAAATACCGGTTGCGTGCAGAAGCAGTCGCATTAAATCTGACTGACTTTGATGAAGGATATTATTTAAGGTCTTCTATCCGAATCCTACCATCCTTTAAACTCCATAACAGACTGGAAATATATGCCGGACCTACGATCAATCATGTGTATACCAATTCCAACGAGGGAAAAGGTATGATCAAAAATTATATCTGGGATAATATATCGGGCAATCAGTTAAATGGCGCTTATGTTGGTCTGGTTGGAGGATTGAACTTAATTTTATAAGTATATTAATAGAAATCCCTATAATCATTTACTACAGGGATTTCTATTGCATATCTTTTTAATTTATTGATATATTCGGATTATTCTTTTGTAATTTTAATAGTCTCACGGAAACCAGTAGTCGATAGCACCTTTAAGAAATACAGTCCCCTTTGGATTCCAGTATTAGAAAGATCTAGCTGATAAGCCGATTGTCCTTCGTTAACAAATATGTCTTTTGAATATTGAAGTCTGTTTTGTTGATCTGCAATTTGTATTGTGACTTCTTTTCCTAAGTGCTTAGGGAGCGATATATTTAAATTGGTACCGTTTAAAGGATTAGGATAGACAGTAATCTTCTCCTGAGAAGTCTTCTCAGGTATTTCGTTAATTTCTGTTATCAATCTTGCTATGCTCGGAGAATCTTCAGAACCAACACTTATTTTGATTATCTCAATTCCATTTACCTGAGGATAACTTGTTGCTATCAAAAATTCTAAATCTATAAATCCGTCTTCTACCTTTCCCGGATAAAAACTTTCCTTTATTGCCTCAAAGCCTGCAGTTCCGAAAATATCAAAATTATCAAGGAAAAGTTGGTTTTCTACTCTCACATCAAATGTTTTTCCAGGTATAGAAGTACTGGATTGCTTGGCAGCAAAATAGAGATTTACTATGTACTGGCCCGTTTCCACCGGAAACTTATATTTTAATCCATTTCCCCAACCTACTCTATAAGAACCAAATAGGGCGTTAGGCGCTTCTGTATTATTTCCCATATTTGGCCACCATGAACTCCCTTCGGATATTGTAGTGGTCGTAGGCACAAAATAACTTGATGGCGCTGTTTTTACATCCCGCTCCCAAGCAACCGGAGAAGCAGCAATGGCTTGCCCGCCACAATTGACTCTATAGAGAATTGTATTAACAGTATTAATCTCTCCATAATTTTGTGGGTTAATATAAGCGGTACCTTCGAAATAGATTGAATTTGCTATAAATTCGTTAAGCTCTACCACGGGTAAATCGTTATATCTTATATCGGTAAGTCCTGGGTATCTATTGACAATAGATATTGAGGTAAAATGATTGTGATCCAGCTTAAGAGGACCAAGTTGGGGAGATTGACCAAAGTCAGGAATGTTTCCGGAAAGATTATTGTAACTCAGATCCACATACCAAATTACAGGAAAGGCTGCAATTTCTGCAGGTAAATTTCCGCTAAGATTGTTATGACTTAAATTAAGATCTTTAAGCAATCGTAATTCCCCTAATTCTTTAGGGACTGTTCCTGACAATTGATTATTACTTAAATCCAGTCCTCTCAAACCAAAAACATCCCCCATTTGTACTGGTATACTGCCTGTAAGATTGTTGTTATTTAAATTGATCCAATATGAACGAATTTCCGAGAATTCTGCTGGAATGGAACCTGATAGATTGTTTCCTCCAAGGTTTATTGAAACAATAGCATAGGGTTCATCCAGTTCTATACCATACCAGTTGCTAACAGGTCCTGTTAACCAGTTGTCATTGCGGGCCCAACCAGGTCCATTGGTTGAATTGTAAAGAGATACTAATGCAAGACTATCGGATTCGCTTACCCCAGAAGTTTGAATCTCATTGAGGGAAAAATTATCGATGGCTATACCTTCTGCTGTTTGCGAACTATAATGGTCAGTAAAGTAAACAATTCTAATCTGTAAAAATTGATTTTCAGGTTCAAGCTGAATAACATGCTTTACTTCCCGCCAAGGCGAAGAGATGTTGCTCCATCCAAAATAGTAATAATCATATTCACTATTATACCAATTCTGAGCAATCGAAGCCAGAGATGTTGGACGGCCTAAATCCTGCCAATATCCCTCATCAAGTTTTATCTGAACTTTTACAGCCTCAGCAGTAGACTCCAGCGCCAACGCTTGCTGAAAAGACAAGGACAGCCATGAGGTTTGGTTTATTCTGTTGCTCAAATTAAAAACAGGGGAGCTTAAATAGTATTCCCTGGTTTCCGAAGGCGACGAAATATTCGTATAGAATGCATTGTTCCCACTTGCAGCGCTATTAATCAATGGTCCTGATGGCGTTCCATATGTCCAGGCAGCTTCACCTTCATTAGGCGACCATCCATGAAAGGACGTTTCAAAATCTTCATAATAAAATGGTGTGGAAATTTGAGCAGAAAGATTAAAGCAGATTCCAAGCAGAATTAATGCTAGTAATGGTTTTTTCATGATGGTGTAAGTTATAATCGAAATTAGGTTTAAAAAATACTCTTTATATTGTTTTTGAAATAATTGCGGCTTTATTTATCACCTGTAAACATAAAGGTTTATAAAGTGATATTAAAAAATGCGTAATTCTTATATAAAAAAAGCAAGAAGATTTATATCAAATATATGGGTAATATTTTAAATTAACCAAATGTTTTTTTAGAACAAAAACACCTTTCTAAGTGTCAATATTACAATAACGATCGACATATACTATTAGATGAACTTGCGTATTTATTAGATGAATATTTTGCATCTAATAAAGCTTTTATTTATGAACCCCTATTCTAAATCTATTTTTCCCAGAGTTTCTTTAGACCTTAATACTTTGAAGATGGATTCAATCTCCAATTCATTGTATTTAGCAGCCGCTGGGGAGTGAACTTTATTTCCGGGAAGCGTTCTAAGCGCCTCATTAAAAAATAATAAGAAAGTGATTGGAAATAACAGTTCGATAACAGTAATCAAAGAAGTTGCAGACAAGCAATTTCTTTAATCCCTATGAATAAAAAATAACAACTGAATTTTAAATTATTGATTGAATAGGTTCAAAGGATGTCCTCCTGAATTTACCTCAGCATCATTAAATCATTTGTTTAAGATGCTGAGATAAATTCATTAATAGAAACCGCTATTTTTAAAGACATCCCCTCTATTAATGCTTTAGCTATATCATCCTTTCAAAAATAAATCCTTCGCACTTTTTGATTTATTGCGTCTCCTGTTTAATAATGCTACAGCCAGCAAAGTTACTGCTACTCCAATAATGATTTTTTTAGTAAATGCTTTCCTGTTATACTTCCATTCGGCTTTCCATCCGCGTTCGGCGAATATATTAGGGATATATCCACGTTTCAAATCATCTATTAACCCTTCTACTACATTCACCCTGTCTGCTAATATCAGAGGTAACCAGTGAGCATAACTTGATTCACTGTATTTGAAGGCAAATCTCCTGATCCTGCCACTTAATCCTGAGGGAGGCAGAGTGGTTCCAAATACCGCCGGCATATTAGGGCGTTCAATAGAATGTAGTACTTCCACATTTACAGCTTGCTGTTCAGGCCTTTTCCAGTTGTAGCCCTTTTGTTCTTCATTGGTACGTTCCTTTATAGGAAAGGTGGGGTCGTTTTGAGAATTTGCATCCACTCCCCAACCTTTAATATTCTTATGATCGGCTATTGTATCCATAGTAGTAATTCTTTAACTTTTTCCATTAGGGAATGAGAATTGGTTTAATGCAATTGTCCAGCTTAGACGAAAAGATATGATAAGCCTCTGCAATTTCTTTTAACGGCACCCGATGTGTAACAATTTCTTTAGGGTTAAGGCGGCCTTCCTGAACATGCTTGATCATTCTGGGAAGAAGGCGTTTTACTGATGCCTGGTTTGCTCTTATAGTAAGACCTTTATTAACAACATTTCCTATAGGAACTAAATTATCCGTCGGGCCATATACTCCTACAATTGACACAATTCCGCCTTTTTTTACTGAATTGATGGCCCAGTGAAGAGCGGTGGCAGCGCCTGCCTGAAGCAGTAATTTTTTACCTGTGATTGTTTGCATGGTATTTCCTGCAGCATCACCTCCTACGGCATCAATACATACATCCGCACCCATCCAATCGGTGGTTTTCTTTATAAAAAGAACCGGATCTTCCAAGGATTTAAAATTATAGGCCTCACATTGAGCATAATTTCTAACGAATTCAAGCCGGTACTCTAAATGATCAATTACTATGACTCGTCCGGCGCCAAAAAGCCAGGCGCATTTTGCCGCCATAATCCCTACAGGGCCCGCGCCAAAAACAACTACGGTGTCGCCCTCTTGAATCCCTCCCATTTCTGCTGCCTGGTAACCCGTCGGAACTACATCGGTCAAAAGAACCGCATCATCGGGGTCCATGCCTTCGGGAATAACTGTAGGGCCGACATCTGCATAGGGAACACGGACATATTCGGCTTGACCGCCATCATAGCCACCAGCGGTATGCGAGTACCCAAAGATTCCACCTACTGCAGTGGCTTCAGGATTCGACTCATGGCAGTTTCCATACAAACCCTGTTTGCAAAACCAACAGGTTCCGCAAGCAATATTAAAAGGAACCAACACATTGTCGCCAACCTTCAATTTTTCCACCGAAGATCCTATCTCCTCAACCACGCCAATAAATTCGTGTCCGAATGTCATTCCTACCCGGGTGTCGGGAACGAGTCCATGATATAAATGGAGGTCAGAACCACAAATACATGAACGGGTAACGCGGACAACAGCATCATTCGGATGTTGTATTTCCGGCATTGGTTTATGATCTACACGCACCCTAAGAGGTCCGCGGTAATTCATTGCTAGCATAAATATTTTCCTTTCTGATTTAACTGAACAACATTTCAACTACTCTTCCGAATTTTCATCTTCTTATTGCTATTTGAGCGCTAAAAGAAGACTTCAATATGATTAACTACTTAGTTGGAGATATTAAAGTTTCGGCAAAAAGGATAGACGTATTAAACTATTTGCTTTCTAATTCAGCAATATGTCATCGTTGACCCAACTGTTTTTATACGATACTGACCTATTTTTCAGACATTATGGCTTATTTTATTTCTGGATGCTATTTTGATTTAGACTGTTAAAAGAAAGGATTTTAACTATGGACTCTTTTTCAGAAACGGTTATTTCCGCGGTCGGAAAAACCAAAAACGCAGTAGTAAAAATTGATATACTAATGAAGCACGACAATAAATTCAAACCTGCCGGTTCAGGTTCAGGTTTTATAATCTCTTCTGACGGATATATTTTTTCAAACAGCCATGTAGTAAGCGGTGCGGATAAAATCAAAGTCACTTTACTGGATGGGAGAGAAGAAGAAGGTTTTTTAATTGGTGCAGACCCGGATACTGACTTTGGTGTTATAAAAATTTATTCTACAGGATACGATGTTGCCAAACTTGGAGATTCAGATGAATTAAAAATAGGACAACTGGTGATTGCTATTGGCAATCCTTTTGGTTATCAACACACTGTCTCCACGGGAGTGGTAAGCGCTTTGGGACGAACTTTAAAAACGTCTTCAGGTAGGTTTGTTGAAAACATTATTCAATCGGATGTGCCACTTAACCCGGGAAATTCCGGTGGTCCTATGATCACGGCTGAAGGAGAAGTTATCGGAGTAAACACCGCAATTTTGCAAGGCGCTCAAAACTTAAGCTTCTCCCTTGACATCAATACAGCAAAATCTATCGCCGGCGATTTAATCAAGGACGGAAAGGTAACCAAGGCTTTTCTTGGCATTCAATACCAGGAAATTACTCTGCATCCGAGAATAGTAAATTTTTACGGACTGGAAATTAACAAAGGGCTGCTGATTACTTCCATAGAACCAAATTCCCCTGCCTACAGCTCCAGCCTTTTATCGGGAGATATCATCATACAGTTTAACAATGAGGATATTCAGAGTTCGAGCGCGTTGTTTAAAAAATTAAATAAGGAAGTCATTGGAAAAAACAGCCGGTTAACTGTAATCAGACATACTGTAAAAAAAGAAATTTCCTTAACACCTGTAGAAAAAAAATAAACAACCTGAACTTTTAAAGTCAGTTGAAGTGGATGTCAGGAAGGTCGTACTGAACTTATTTTTGGGATCTTTAAATCATTTGCTTTTTAGATGCTGAAATAAATCCGGCAAGACCGAAAACGTATTCTTCTGGACATCTGCTTTTTTTGTTTTCGAATTAACCAATCCGGTTCTCCCTATTTCTTCTCAAAATCCTCTTCAATATACTTGATCTTTGTTTTACCATGAGGAGTAGGGTTGCCATTCTCATCCACGTTTACGAAGACAATTTTATCGATGGTAAGAATGCTTTTCCGGGTTATTTTATTCCTCACTTCGCAACGCATAGTCAATGAAGTATTTCCAAAATGAATGGCCGTAATCCCGAGCTCTATGATGTCTCCCTGTTTTGCAGAACTTACAAAATTGATCTCAGAGATAAACTTGGTAACCACCTTCGGATTTTCCAGTTGAACAATTGCGTAGATGGCTGCTTCCTCGTCAATCCATTTAAGAAGACTTCCTCCAAATAAAGACCCGTTAGCATTAAGGTCTTCCGGTCGTAACCACTTTCTGGTGTGAAAATTCATAATTTGATATTTTATCCTGTTATTATTTTATACAAATCGCTTTTAATCCTGTAGTCGGCCTACTCCAATAGTTTTAAAGACTCCCACTTATTTTTAAAATAGTCCCTCTTGTCCTTTTTCAATCCCTGATACTTTCATCTCCTCTTACTTTCGAAAAAATATATGAATCTAAAATTATAACAATAAACCATTTTATTTATGTTCAAAAAACTACTACTCTTAGCATTTACAATTTTGAGCTTTTGCTCACTTTCCTTTTCCAAAGACAAAGAACTGTCAAGTATGTTTCGGGGTGACCAGGAGCACTCAGGCGCATACAGAAGCAAATTCCATAATCATTTTGGCAAAACGAAATGGAAATTTAAAACACAAGGTAAAATATTCTCTTCTCCGGCGATTTCTGACGGAATAGCCTATATCGGAAGTGAGGATAACAACCTTTACGCTGTAGACATTCGGACCGGAAAGCTTAAATGGAAATTTCAAACCGGCGGCGCTGTTCATTCCTCTCCGGCCGTTTCTAAGGGAACCGTTTACTTTCTAAGTATGGATGGATATTTCTACGCTTTGGATGCCAAAACAGGGAAAAAGAAATGGAACCCATTTAAAACCGGTGGAGAAAAACTGGTAGGAGCGACCAACTTGTGGGGTATGCAGCCCGCCGGTCAATACATGGAAGATTTTTTTGATTTCTTTTTGTCCTCCCCTGTAGTTGATGAGTCCTCTAAAAACCCGACTGTTTATTTTGGAAGCAGCGATGGCAATCTATATGCCCTTGACCTGAAAACAGGGAAGAAAAAATGGGCGTTCAAAACCGGAGGAATAATCCATACTTCTCCAGCCTTGTCCAACGGGATTGTATATATCGGAAGTTGGGATAAACATGTGTATGCTGTGGATGTTAAAACAGGACAAGAAGTCTGGAAATTCAAAACCAATGATGACTTATACATGGACGGAATGATGGAAGGAATCCAGGCTTCTCCGGTAGTTTCCGACGGAATGGTTTTCTTTGGTGCACGGGATGGCTTTTTTTATGCGAGAAATGCAAAAACAGGAGACCGGGTCTGGGAATATTACACCGGAGGATCTTGGGTAGTGTCTAGTGCTGCGGTAAGAAACGGAACAGTTTACATTAGCACTTCCGATACGTATGAGCTCATTGCGATGAACGCCAAAACCGGAGCAATAAAATTCAAATTCAGGACCAAAGGTAACCTTTTTTCTTCCCCTGCAATTGCTGGAAATACCGCCTATTTCGGCGACTTTACAGGAAGAATGATTGCCCTCGACTTAGGGTCTGAAGGAAAAAACTGGGATGAATTCAGAACAGAATCCGGAGAAATAAACGATGAAAAAGTATTGGACGAAATGGGTGAAGTAAGCTGGGCAAAACTGTTTGGAGATAAAGATCCTTACCAATATACTTCAAATACGGATGGTATGAAGCAACTTTTTACCCTTGGCCCGATTGTCTCTTCGCCTGTTGTTGAGAATGGTATTGTTTATTTTGGAAGCGCGGACGGAAATTTTTATGCCGTTGAATTAAAAAGGAAACCTGCTCCTTTTGTAGCCATTGTCTCCCCTGATTTTAATAGTGTTTATAAAACAGGCGCACCGGTGAACATAAAGCTTATTACCTCCAATCGTAAACAAATTACCAAAGTAGAATACTATACAGAGCGTCCTGGTGATTGGGGAATGATCAGAGAAAAAATAGGCGAAACAGCCGGAAAAACAGAAAGTTTTACCTGGCATCCTTCAGTAAGCGCTGACTATACAATTAAAGTAATAATAACTGTCAAGACGGGATTAAAGGCATTGGATATGGTATCCGTCAAAGTGACGGATGAAGTTCAGTCTGCAAATCAAAACGCACTAGCAAGCAAGCCAGGTCCTGTGGATAAAAAAGTAAAAAGCAGCGGCGCTATTCAAAATACTTCCGTTTACCCTAATCCTTTTGCAGACCAAACAACAATTAAATTCACTTTGGAAAATGACGGATATACAAAAGTGTCGATCTATAGAAAGCTGGATGAAATGATTACGCTTACTGAAGGCTATATGGAAGCAGGAACTTATGAGTTTGTCTGGGGCAACGTTTCTTTGCCGCCGGGAATATATTATTGCAAAATAAACTCGGATAACAATATTTCTGTGATTAGAATAATTAAAAATTAAGGGTTACTATTAGTTTCTGCAAAAGCCGGTTTGGACTTCATGTTCAGCCGGTTTTTTTATTCTGTTTTAAGCTGTTTAAGCCATTGCAAGGCGCTTTTTTCTTTTGTAAAAACTTTCGTAGGAACCTGCGAGGAACGGGATAAATAGATATACGTATTAACTATAATTTGCTGTACGTGACTGTCCACAAGGAGCGCTGCAGCCTCTACATAGGTAAAGGAATACTTTGTTGCCAGGTATTCTTTTGCATTGTTTAGCATGTACATTCCCTCTCGTGCATCGACCAGGCATTTACGGGTTATTCCCTCAGTTATTTTTAATCTTGTTTCTACTATTTTTTTTGCTGTTTCCAAGTCTATAATTATCCCCTTATAGTACCGATACCTGACAATATTGTCTTCGATCCAGATTTCAAAGTTTTCTTCTTTTATATAATTCTTTCTTATTTCACTAAGCACAAAAGAAAATTAAAAAATATTTATAAAAATTCACTGCTAGTACTTCTACAAATTTGAAATAATATCAATGATCACCTTTTCGGGGTGCTTTATCCTCATCCATTCTTTCACGTCTTCTTCGCTATCCGCTATTATTTCTATGGCCATAGGGGCAAAACCAATGAGACCTTCAGGTGTATATATCACTTCAAAAAAGAAGGGTGATTTTTTCAGGCTTTTATAACCTTCTACGGTGATGTCCAGGGTTTCCATTGGGGAGATATATGTAGATTATATACTAGTTCCCACAAAAATAGTTTCTAATAAAAAATCAGGAATATAAATGAGGTCGCATATTTACATCTGGGTTTCAAGACGAGTTCAACCGGTAAATAATTAAACTTTTATAGGTTATGCTTTTTAATCCGATACTGTTTTAAAACCTCCTCACACTCTTCCTCTAAGATTCCAGAAACGATTTCGGGCGGAACTGACCAAAAGGATATGGAATGGGTTTTTAGAATACAAAACTCACCCGAATAACCGCCTATTTCCGGGACAGTAATACCAAATACTATTTTGCCAAATTTATGATGACGAATCAGGTAAGAACACATCACACAAGGTTCATGATTGGAATAAAGCGTTGCATCAGAAAAATCATTTACTCCCTTTTCAATAGCGTCTCTTATGGCTTCAACTTCTGCATGACAGATCACATCCTCTTTAGACTTTGTAGCTTCCATCCCCTTTCCCACCAGTTCCCCATTCTTCACTATTACCGATCCAACCGGAGCATTGCCGGCTTCCATAGCTTTTCGCCCAAGTTCCAGGCAGAGCTTCATCCAGTATTCGTCCTTTTGAAAAGATTCCATTTCTGTTGTTTAAATAAGTGCTGCCTGATTCTCCACATAACATTGTTTTTCAGAATTTAAATGCTGAAAAACGAAAACAAATTATGATTATTTACAAAAAATTTTGTAGGAAAACCGATCGCAACTTGTAACACTTCGAATTGAAAGCACAATTTTTGCTCCTAGAAATCAAATTATATTCATTGATTTTTTCAAGAATTCACTTTCTTCTTCAATTTTTTTCAAAATAAATTGCTTTTTGTGGTCTGTGTTTTTAAATAAACCAAAATTCTTTAGTTCTTCTTTTGTCACCCTACATCCAGTAATGTTATATTTTTTTTGATTTGCCATATCAAAATAAAATCCAGAATAAGAGTTTGCAGGTTTTTCAAATTGCAATTGCAAGAGGCCCATTTCAATACCCGTATTTGAATAATCGGTATGACTCTCGTATTGTATATATAGCACTCTATCTTGATAAGTACAGCTTATGGATTTCCATGTTGCTTTTCTATTTCCTTTACGATCGTAAGTCACTCCGTTTGCCTTAAATCCTCCGTCCTCATATTCAACATTAAATAGTACACCGTGCCTTACGATATACTTTTCTATATCTACCGATAAATCATAGTAGTATCCCTCAATAAAGTTTGAGCCTAGCAAGATTCTTCTAAGTCCGACGCTCTTATCTATCAATTTATCAAGTAAATTATTAAAAAGAGTCGTTGTAATAACAACTAAAACAATTACAAGGATATACTTTAGGTTATGTCCATTTGGAAATGATTGTTCTACTTGTTCGTTCAAGTAAAATGTCAAAATAGCAGCTATTGTGGCTAAGACGGTTCTATATTCTCGTTTATGATTTTCAAACCAATTCATGTTATGGATTGTTAGAATGCCTTGTATAAAATTGCTATTAGTAACCGCTTTATCTGCTGACTAAATTAATAAATGTCAATGGTTTACGAAAAAATAGATGAGGGAAAGAATAAGAATTTAAAGTATTCGATTCTTATCTTGCGTAGGCTAGATAATAGAATATACAGATATCAGACTGTAGAGGAGACTACTTTTGTTAACTGACCCACACAGCCAATAAGCTCCGTGGGTCAAAAACTAGTTTTCAGATAAATTTTCTTTTTCTACCAATTCATTGGTTATAATAGTGCCAGGTTCCAGCTTCCTGAGATTCCTTTGTTCTTCTACAAAAGGCAACACCTCCAAAATCGTAGTTGTTACGATGTCCATTATTTCATAGTCAGATATGGAACTTTGGAACACAGCTTCTATTTTTTCATACGCTTCTTTTACGGTATTTCCATTTACAATCACCGTTTGTTTTTGTTTCTTTTCCTTTTCTGTTTTTTCGTCATAAGTAACCAGGGCCACTTTACATTTATACCATTTCCCGCCTTCCTCAGTAGCAGGGATCAATTCATGAACCGGATATTTGGCTACTTTTAACAGAATAAACTCCATATAGTTCGCCCCAATTTCACTGTAGATCCTTGTTTCAGCGTCCGTAAAACTCACTGCATCTACCAGATAAGTTTCAGACACATTACTTATTCCACCATCCTGATTTTCACGATTGTACTTGAACTTGCATTCATACCAACTTGCCATATCTTATATTTTTCAGTTTTAAAGTTTGTTAAAGATATAGTCTAAAGGATGAAAGCAGAAGGGCCAAGAAAAAAAATGTTAGCTATTTTTAGCCGAATGGAGCTAACTGGGAAAGTCTCAGGAAGTTATTTTAAGAACCTTTTTAGATCAGGAAATAAGATTTATCCTTCATAAAGAGTCTGTGAGTAAAATCAATTTTTGCTGAATCTTTTTATAGCGAAATATCCTCCTACGCTTAACAATAAAAATATTATTCCAATAATTGACTCTATACTTAAAGCAAAGCCAAAATTGAATCCTTCCCCGTTAACTCCTTTAAATTCCAGATGGGTAAAGCTTTTGATAATTATAAAAGCAAACAATAAAATTATCAACAGGAAAAAACTCAGCTTATATAGTTTCATTTAATAAGATTTGTGTAGGCTCGAAAAAGTTTACTTACTTCTTTAAAACGATTCATTCTCATAAGTTTTACGACGCTTTCTTTTAATCAGCATATAATCACATTAACAAATATGCACATCATAATTATTCATAAGTCAACCTTGCCCCTCTTTATTTTAAATCTTTAAAACTAATAACAAAAGTGGATCCTTTGCCATATTCGGATCTTACGGAAATACTTCCATTGATTTTGGAAGTGGCTTCTTTTGCTATATATAACCCTAAACCGGATCCGCTTGCTTTCTCATGTCCTCTATAAAACATTTGAAATATCTTTTCCAATTGTTCTGACCTGATTCCTTCACCGTTGTCCTCCACTTCAATTTGTAATTCATCCCCGTTTCTGAAAGAGGAAATTTTCACATATGGTTTATGTCCCGGACTTGATTTTTGAAATTTAATTGCATTGGACAACAAGTTATTAAGAATGATCTTAAGGCGCGTTTTATCCTGACAAATCTCAGGTTCAAGAAAATTAAAGTGAAATTGAATAGGTTTGGTTTCTGACATTTCATTCAGATTCTCAATAATCTCATTACAAAGATCTTCTAAGGATATATTTTCAGAAACCGATTGCTGCCGGTTGTTCCTGCTGTAATCCAAAACTTCAGAAATAAATAACTCCAGCTTCTTCACAGATCTCTCTATCCAATTCAAGTAATTATAATGCTCGCCGATGTCAGTAGATACCTTGCTAATATTTACCAGGCCGAGGATGGATTTAAGCGGGGCACTAAGATCATGTGAAACACTGTAGACAAACCTGTCAAGCTCTTCGTTGGTCTTTTCCAGTTCGCTGTTTTGTCTTATCAGTTTTTCGTCAGCAATCATTACATCGCTTATCACTCTTCCGGTAATTGCTGCAAAAACAAAAAGCAGGCAAGCACCAAAAAAGATATTTATCACATCCTGGTAACCTCCTACCTCATTTTCACCAAATCCTGCAAAAATCTTCGGAAGAACATAAATAATGATCAGGATATAAAAATTAGTAAGAATGGCAGGACCAAATCCAAAACGAATGGCTACATAAAGCGAAAAAAATCCATATATAAACCAGAATTCACGAAACTCCACCAGGAAAACCAACACCGATAAGCACAGAAAAACGCCTGACATTTCAAGTAATACAGCTCTTCTGGCTAGTTGAGGTGCCAGGACTTCCTCCTGAAAATAATACACCAGCTTTTTTCTTTTTAACCATGGTGATAAAAAATACAAAGCAGGAAGCGTAATAAAAAATGAGGTAGTAAACTCGCTCAGTAGGTTGCTGACAATGTATTTCCAATACGTATAGGGCGACTGAGCTCCTGTCCAGACAAGCATGGATTGTAATGAAAATGTCTCAATAATGGCAGGAATAAAAACACCCAATACCAGAAACAAAACGGTGTTGCGAATATCTGGTAGCCAGTACTTTCCATCATAAACCTTTTTGAAAAGGAACCAGGCAAAAAATGTAAAAAGTGTCTCAGGTATTGCATATAAAAACCAAAGCGGCCATTGCTCGACAGGATTACCCCACAGATAAGAGGTGCCCACAGCATTGATATACATTACCGGCAATATATTTTTTGGTCCGAACCAGAGTATAAATACAACAGAAAAAGCCGTAGGAAGATAGTAGTCAGAAACACTAAGGTCGTGTTGCGCAAGTATAGAAACATGGCTGCCAATATGAATAACCAGGAATACCAAAAGGGGGATCCAGAAGGACTGTTTCGTAGAATTCATTACTACTAAAATCAGGTAAAAGTTTATATCTTAAAATACCCTGGGATAAGTCAGGATTAAAGCAAAGTGGTATCTAATATAAAAAAAACAAATTAGCTTTTTTATATTGCAAGTCAAAGGGTTTCTTTAATGACTAAGGTTAAGAATTGTTTTTGTTACCAGTTAACTCAGCAACAAAATGAATTAGCAGAAGGGAAGAGGTTTATAAATGGACTTAATAAATGACAGTGAATAGCGATTTAATTTTCTTAATTCTTAAATGCTAAACCTTTCTTCTCTAATTCACTTCTAAGTTTTGGTATAGTGGATGGCCCCATACCATGAAGCTTGAGGATCTCGACTTCTGAATAGTCAGAAAGTTTTTCTAAAGTTACAATTCCTTCACTTTCCAATGCACGTCTGGCAGGAGCTGAAATCATTGAAAGGAAGCTGTCCTTTGGTTTCCGCTCATTTTCGCAAACCGGACAAGTCGGGCAATCGCTTGTTTTATAGAACTTGTGTCCTTTTTCACAAACTTTTAACTTTCTATTTTGCGTCGTCATATTTTACAAATTTAAGTAGCCTGGCACAAAATTCAGGGGGTAAAATACGGCAGTTTAAGGGGGCAATTCTGAAATATTGTATTAATGGTAAATCTGCTTTAAAAAAAACCGCAGACCATTTCATAGTAATGGCCTGCGGTTTTGTAATTGGTTTATAAGAACTTAAAAAAGCAATTCTATTCAGTCGATTTTTTCCTGATTTTATTGACGTACAAATACTTGGGAACCACCGTTAGAAATTCCGTCAATCATTACATTTGATCCGATTGTTATAGAATTTCCATCTTCACTCATAGTTATGTCCCCTTCATAAGACCACACTGTTTCCACAGGCACACCATTTGTACGACGGGTCCATAATTCCAAACAAGTCCACTTATTGTCAGAAACTTTACTAATATCTTTAATTTTAGTATCACCCAGACTGACTATTCCATGATCAGCAGCGTCTTGCCAATTAGAATTAAAACTGTAGAAGACCCCTGTAGTACCTGAAATAATCAACCCCGTACCACTTGAATGTAACCAGGTTCCGTCAAGCTCAAAACTTGGTGTATTGTCACCACCGGTAGTTGTAAAAGTTACTTCAGTGCCATAGGCTGTACCTGCACTGTTTGTAGCAAAGGCCCGAAGATAGTATGTAGTATTTGCTGACAAGCCATTTATACCAAGAACAAAAATACCGTCCCCGGCTGCACTTCCGTCAATTATTTTGGTAGATAAAGCGATTGTAGGATTTGGTGAGGTGCTCCAAACAAATCCCCGTGCTGTGATTGCAGAACCATTATCGGAAATAAGATCTCCAACTGCCACGACAGTATTATTTTCAATAGAAGACACCTCTAAAGTATTTACCGCAGGCAATTCATTTTCTTCATTTTCTGTAGGACAAGAAAAGGTATATTCCCACTTTGTGCCACCATCCTCACAACCTGAGACGACAACTTCAATGTTTGTTCCATAGTCGGGATTATAATTGAACAAAAATTCAGATTCTTTGCCTACATATCCTTTACTTTCTGTTGCTACAATACAATCAGCCGCTTTTCTCAATGTGTTTCTTTCAGTGATCTGTCCTGTACCTCCAATCCATGTTCCGTTTTGAAAAACATCAATTTTGTCCTTAACATTATAAGTGTCATAACTAATTTTTATTTGACCTACAGTGTTTGGAACTTCAAACAAATTACTCGTAAGACCTTCGCCTCCGGAAACTTTTGTTACTCCACATTTACTTGGCTTAGTAACTGTTATGATCACCTCGGTAGACAAGCTTATGTTTTTATCTGAATCATAAAATTTTAAAATCAGGACAAATGTTCCTTCCTCCACTTCTGAAGGCAAGGTGAAAGGAACAGAAACTGTTCCATTTGAAGTGGTTGTATTTATAGGCACATCAAAGTATTGAGATGCACCTTCTACCTGGATATAAACACCATCTATTTCTGACAAAGCGGCCACATCTACAGGAATATATATTTTACTTCCCGCATTGTAGGAAACGCTTTTATCAAAATGGGATACAACCGGCGCTTCTGAAGGAGATGATGATTGGGGTAACGCTGATTCGTTTATTACTTCTGAATTTCGAAAAACCAGTATTTCCGAAAGCTCATCTGCATTAGATGGAGATATTATTCCATCTTCATCATCGGAATTATTATCCGGACCAGCCGCATCTTCTGTATTACAGGAAAATACAAGGGTTAAAATAAAAATTAATACAGTAAAAAGAGGTAAATTTTTTTTCATAGAAGTTTAAATTATTATAGTTTGATTTTTTGAATACAGAGTCATAGATGGCTTTTTTGCCAACATGGTTTGATAGATTAGCAAGCTAAGAGAGCTGGTTGTTATTTTGAATGGCTTATTTCGATTTTATAAATACACCGAAATCAATTGTCAAAGTTAGGTAGGTGGAATAAAAAATAAAATACCCCTTTCTGGGTATTTTTTTAATTAATCAAATAATTATGCAATTTTTATATTTCACTTCTTCCGGGAATTGATAAATAATCAACTTCTTTATTGATTAAACGACAAAGTTACCGCGAACATGACTTACGATGATTTGACGTGGACGCGTCCAACAGCTTCAAAATATCTACAGCATTTGCAAAAAGGATCTTGAACCGGCTAGGATGCTTTCTTTTAATTACCACCACTTATCTCGATCCTTTTTTCTGGATCTTCACATTTCCTTCCAATAATCAGGAGATCTCTTGTAACCTAAGAACGTATTCTTACTCTAAGAATAGTGCTCAAGCTTGAAGAGAGAAAACCCTGGTATTCTAAAAACAACAGCTTTAATTAAATCGCTATCGTTTTTAGTACTGAGGATTTTTATGGTCCTGAATACTTTCAGAGTATGGCAGAAATCAAATTATCAGAATACGCCTTAATCGGAAATTCCCGATCGGCCGCCCTTGTATCACACAACGGTTCTATCGATTGGTGCTGTATTCCTGAGTTTGACTCTTCAAGTATTTTCGCCTCAATACTCGATAGCAGGAAAGGCGGTTTTTTTTCAATTGCTCCCGTGCCTCCCTTTCGTTCGGTGCAAAGCTATTTGTCCGAAACAAACGTAGCGGAGACTTATTTTACCACTGACGAAGGTGAGGTCAGACTTTGGGATGCCTTTACTGTAATGGATGAGGAGGAAAAGACACGTGCACTTTTCCCGGATCATGAAATTCTCCGCATAATAGAAGGTGTATCTGGCACAGTACGGGTAAAGTTTGAGTATATGCCTAAAACATTTTATGGAAAAAACACTCCTCATCTCAGGGATTCCAAAAAACTGGGAATCAATTTCTCCTGGAAAGGTCATTATTTCAATCTGCTGACTACCCTTCCGCCTTCCATGATTAGTATATCTGATGAAAGAAGTATGGCTCAGGCTGAATTTGAAGTGAAAAAAGGAGAGCGGGTAATATTTTCATTGAGCTACTCTAATCAAGGTCCGGCTGTTCTTCCTGAACTACACGCAACAGGCTATAAACGAATGCTCAATACGATAAACTTCTGGAAAAACTGGCTGGACAAGTGCACATACGATGGGTTGTACAAGGAGCACGTCAAACGGAGTGCACTCGCACTGAAACTATTAACCTATGCAC
>DASPJL010000158.1:0-44510 GCA_035628645.1 Cytophagales bacterium
AAAACAAATAAATAAATCCTCAAATTATCAAAAAGTTGGCTTCCTAATCATCTAATACTATTCACAGTTTTGATCATTATTCTAATATACATACTTTTGCAGCCGAAATAAGAGATTATTATTCTCCTCATTATCATTAAAAAAGCCAGTTCAACCTTAATGAAAAATTTTGCTTTAATAGGTGCAGCAGGTTTCATAGCCCCAAGGCATTTGAAAGCTATAAAAGAAACCGGAAATAACCTTTTAGCTGCACTTGATAAGTTTGACAGTGTAGGGATAATGGATAGCTATTTCCCTGATGCTGATTTTTTCGTCGAATTTGAAAGATTCGACAGACATATAGAAAAATTAAAAAGAGAAGGACAAAAACTTGATTATGTAAGTATTTGCACGCCAAACTATCTTCACGATGCACATATTAGGTTTGGGTTAAGACATAAAGCAGACGTGATTTGTGAAAAGCCATTAGTTCTTAATCCTTGGAACATAGATGCTTTACAGGAAATTGAAAAAGAGACCGGAGGACAAGTAAATAATATTTTTCAGTTGAGATTACATCCAACCATTATTGCTCTTAGAGAAAAGGTTAAAAATGGTCCAAAAGATAAAATCTATGATATTGATCTTGCATATCTTACTTCAAGGGGACATTGGTATTATACCAGTTGGAAAGGTGATGTTTCTAAATCTGGTGGAATTGCTTCTAATATAGGAGTACATTTCTTTGACATGTTGATTTGGATCTTTGGAGAAGTTAAAGAAAGCATAGTACATCTTCAGGAACATGATAGAGCGGCGGGCTTTTTCCAATTGGAACGAGCAAGAGTAAGATGGTTTTTAAGTATAAATTATGATACACTTCCTAAGGAAGTAAAGGCATCAGGAAAAAGAACATACAGGTCAATTACTATAGAGGGAGAAGAACTTGAGTTTAGCGAAGGATTTACCGATCTGCATACGAAAAGTTACGAAGAGATTTTAAAAGGAAATGGTTTCGGACTTGAGGAAGCAAAAACTTCAATTAACATTGTTCATAATATTAGGCATGCCACACCTGTTGGATTAAGAGGAGAATTTCATCCTTTTGCGCTGAAAGAAAAGGATTCCCATCCATTTGCTTCTAGAAGTGAATATGTTAAGAAGTAATTGAGATTTTTAAATAGATAAATAATTATAAAAGTAATACTGTAATTAATGGATATACAAGGAAAAAGGTTTTTACTAATAGGCGGAGCTGGTTTCATTGGTTCACATATTGTAGACCAGTTATTAAAAGAGGATGTTAAGGAAGTAATTATATATGACAACTTTACTCGCGGACGGCAGGACAATATTCAGGAAGCTTTAAAAGATCCTAGATGTAAAGTATACGAAATTGGTGGCGACATCCTTCATACAGATATTCTTACAAAGGCAATGGAGAATATTGATGGAGTATTCCATCTTGCAGCAATGTGGCTCCTACATTGTTACGAATTTCCAAGAACAGCTTTTGACGTGAATATAAGGGGAACCTTCAATGTAATTGAAGCAGCTGTTGCACAAAAAATAAAAAGGGTTGTTTACTCCTCCAGTGCCTCTGTCTATGGAAATGCAGTTGAATTGCCAATGACTGAAGATCATATTTACAATAATGATACTTTTTATGGCGCCTCAAAAATTGCTGGTGAGCACATGTTCAAGTCTTTGGGAGTAAGGTATAAACTTCCTTGGGTGGGATTAAGATATATGAATGTTTATGGACCAAGGCAAGATTATAAAGGAGCTTATATCGCGGTAATGCATAAGATTCTTGACAGGCTTGAAAATGGACTTAGACCAATGGTCTACGGAGATGGTTCACAACAATATGATTTTGTTTCTGTTGAAGATGTAGCAAGAGCTAATGTCTGTGCTATGAAAGCAAATGCAATCGGTGAAAGCTATAACGTAGGAAGAGGAATAGGTACATCAATCAAAGAATTAACCGAGCTATTGATCAGATTATCTGGAAAAAACAGTGAGATTCAATATGAACCGGCAGGGCTAACGTTTGTTACAAACAGAATTGGAAGCATAGTTAAAGCAGAGAAAGAAATTAACTTTAAATGGGAAATTGGATTAGAAGAGGGAATGCAAAGGTTGATTGACTGGAGAAGAAAATACATTAAAGAATTAGAATCAAGAAGAGCAGAATCAAAGTAGTATGAATACTGAAACTATAAAAAGAAATATACCTATTTCTTTGCCCTCAATGGGGGAAGAAGAATGGCAGGCACTAAGAGATCCCATTTTTAGTGGATGGATTACTCAAGGGCCAAGAGTAAAGGAATTTGAAAAACTTTTTGCGGAAAGACATGAGGTGAAACATGCTTTGGCCGTGTCCAATTGTACCACTGCCCTACACCTTGCCCTGGTTGCATTAGATATTAAACCGGGTGATGAGGTAATTGTGCCGGCGTTTACGTGGGTAGCAACCGCAAATGTAGTAATATATTGCAATGCTACCCCGGTTTTTGTCGATGTAGATCCTGTAACTTTTAATTTGGATCTTGATGATCTGAAAAAAAGACTTACGTCCAAAACCAAAGCTATCATTGCTGTTCATCTTTTTGGTTTATGTGCAGATATTGATGCTGTAAATGAAATTGCTCCTGGAGTTCCCATTGTTGAAGATGGAGCATGTGCAGCAGGTGCCGCACTTCGAGGAAAACCGGCAGGAAGCTTAGGAGACATTGGTTGTTTTTCTTTTCATCCTCGAAAATCAGTAACTACTGGTGAAGGAGGGATGCTTACTACTAATAACGATGCCTTAGCTACCAAGCTAGATATGCTTAGAAACCATGGTGCATCAATTTCTGAGGAGCAAAGACATCATGGTCCTAAGCCTTACATTTTGCCAGATTTCAATATTGTTGGATACAATTATCGCATGACAGATTTACAGGGCGCTGTAGGGGTGGTTCAATTAAAAAAATTGGATACATTTATTGATGAAAGGCAAAAGTGGGCTGAGTATTACATCAACAATTTAACCTCAATATCCTGGTTAAGAGTTCCACAAGTAGCCGAAGGATTTAAACATGGATGGCAATCGTTTGTATTATTTATTGATGAGTCCAAGTCACCAATTAAAAGAAATGATCTGATGGAATATTTACAGCAAAGAGGGGTAAGTACCCGCCCCGGAACTCACGCAGTACATATGCTGGGATTTTATGCGCAAACTTTTAATATCAAACCTTCTGATTATCCGGGAGCTTTTGCTGCCAATGAATACTCAATGTCCATTCCCCTTCATAATAGAATGACGCAGGAGGATTATGAATATATAGTTGAAGTTTTTAAGAATTTGAAGTAATGGATATTAAAAACCTATTTACGGAAGAAGTAACGGTAAAAGGTAATCTAATTTATCTACAAAGTGAATCTTCCTTTGAGAATCAACAGCAAACCAATGATGTTTTCTCAGAGAAATGGAAAAAGGTAGATGAGAAGGATTCTCTGGATAAGCTTTATGAATTCCAGTATGATTGGTACTTTAAATTATATGGGTTTGAAGGAAAAGAGGGACTGAGAGAGTTTTTAACTAATAAAAAAGTGATTTTTGACGCAGGATGTGGTTTAGGATATAAAGCTGCTTTGTTTGCAGAGCTTGCTCCTTCTTCAACTGTAATTGGTATGGATTTTTCCGATTCTGCCATTATTGCTGCAGAAAAATACGCTCACTTACCCAATTTATATTTTATACAGGGAGATATAGCTGCCAGCAAGTTAAAGTCTGGGTCAATTGACTATGTTTCTTGTGACCAGGTAATTATGCATACAGAAAACCCTGAAAAAACTTTTCAGCATTTGAGCTCGCTCTTAAAGAGGGATGGGGAATTTGCTTGTTATGTTTATTCGAAGAAAGCTTTACCCAGAGAACTTGTAGATGATTACTTCCGCAAAGCTGCAGGAAATTTCTCTCATAAAGAGTTATGGGAATTTTCACAGCAACTGACAACGTTAGGGAAAAATTTAAGTGAGTTAAATGTCCAATTTACTTCACCTGATATTCCGCTGTTGGGGATAAAGGGTGGGGAGTATGACGTTCAGCGGTTTATTTATTGGAATTTTCTGAAATGTTTTTGGAAAGAAGATTGGGGAATGGAACTGTGCAATTCGACGAATTTCGACTGGTATGCTCCGAGTAATGCAAAACGCTATTCAGAGGAAGAGTATAAAAACATGATAATTGCCAATAATCTTGAAATTATTTATTTTCATAAAGAAGAGGCCTGTTATTCCGGGAGATTTAAAAAATAAGGGTTAATTACAGATAATGAGAAATTAAGAATTTTCGATTTCTATGCTTTTTGTTTCATAAGTTAAGTGAAGCCACCCAAGAATTTTAAAAGCGGTAAAAATTTTCCGTAATTCAACTCTTTGTTAACCAAAGTGAAATGAATAAAGTTTTCCCATTTCTTTTCTTTCTATTTGTTTTTAGCAAAGGTTACTCTCAAGTAATTGAAAAGAAGGCCGAGCTATTTTTAAGTGCTGACTCTTCTTTTAACATAAGGATGGACGGAAATCTTGATGGCCAAAATACTTTTACCTGGAAAGATTTTGAAGGCAGTCGTTACAGTATAGGATTCCAACCCATGAAATCCGTTACTATATCTAATATAGGGAACACTTTCCTTAAAAACCCCAGGATCATTATCAATGAAAGAGGAAATTGGTACAATTTAAGTGAGTTAAATCAAGAAATTTTCGGGGGTACGACCGCTTTTAAAGAAAAATTCTTGCGCTTATGGGACTTCACCCTCCAAAATTCAATCCACAGGTATTATCCTGAATTTGGTTATTCTATTGGCCCTCCTGTAAAACTATTTGGAAGTTATGGTTATGGGCAATGTTTCAATCTAGCTTCAATGATTACTATGCTTCCATCAAATTCTGTGGATATAAGATATGATTTATTTTATACCCTACACTCTATATCTGAGTTCGGAGATGGAGAGAACAAAGCAGTATTTGATGGGGATATACGAACATTCTACCTTAACTATGATAACAATACCCTTGCCTCATTGGAAGATGTAGGGTTAGATAGATATTTAGTAAAAAGGACGCATCACTATGGAAAGCAATTTAAGTTTGATTATGGAGTGAATAATTATATTTCCCAAGTGTATGGGCTGAATGGAATTTATTCTGGGAAAGTGGAAAAGATTGACTATAACATTGAATATATGCTAAGGCCCGGGGAATCATTAACGTATAGTTGGGATACAGCAAAATATCAATTCAGTAACTGGTCTCAGGACGCCGAGCCGTCAGAAGTAGCAAATTGTTCTTTTCTTCTAAATGTTGACTCAGCAAGTTTCAGTTCTTTAGATTCTATATTCTATTTCGCTGAAAATGTTGAAGTAAATAATGATACTACCGAAAAATATTTTTCCTTGAACTCTGATTCTTCAGAATTTGGTATTGAACTTAACTATTCTTTTCCCATACTTAATTTCGAAGCGGACCTAAATCTTTTTTCTGATAAAGAAACTACTTTACTCTTATATTTTTCCTGCGATTCCATCACCTGGAAGGAAGAACAGATCTTGCTGGACTCAGGAAATAGTTGCATAAATTATACGTTGGGGGATAAAATGAAAGAGGTCTTACCCTGTGGTCCAATAGAAAAAATATTTGTAAGAATAAAAAATGGAAGTAACAGTCCTCTTTTAAAGTTTTATAGTGTAAATATCAATTCAACTTGTCAAGTCAATAGATTTTTTCTTCCATCTCTTCAGCTTGGAAACAATAAAGTGCAATATTTTCAAGACAATAAGAATAAAAGTAATGTAATTCTTTCAATTGAATGGGTTGAAAATTACGAAAATGCTCCGCCTACAAAAGTAATAATCCCAATTTATCCAAACGACCAAGCAGAGGTCAATCAATTAAAATTTACTTTTACTTGGGAAAATGCTACTGACACGGATGGAGATCAAATAATTAATTACGAGTTTCAATTAAGTGACAGGCAAGATATGAAATATCCCTTGTCTCCAACTTTTAACGTTTATACCTACGCAAATCCTGCATTTCAATTTACCGGAGAGATAAAATCAACGTTAAATGCTAGGAATAACACTGGCAATATTTTACTTGGAGACGTATCAGCATTGAAGAAATTATATCCCTTAAAACACCATCAAAATTCACGAGTTCTTTCCGAGGATATAAATCAATTTCAAGTTCCTCTCGATGGATTATTGAATTCTGGTCAAAAATATTACTGGCGGGTTAGAGCGCAAGACGATAAAGGCAATTGGGGCGATTGGAGCCAGACTTGGTCATTTACACCAATAGGTATTATGCCTCCAAAAAATTTTAGGATAAAGGAAAGTTTTGATAGCTTAAACAATATAAAGGATATTACTTTATTTTGGAATCCTTATTCTTCTGAAATCAAACCTCATCATTACGAAATTCATGGATCAAATGAATGGTTAGGCTTTTCCCCAGGCAATTCAACCCTTATCTCAACCACTTCTGATACTATTTTTGATATTCTTAATTCCGACTCAGTATACTTTTGTTATAGGGTAATAGCTGTTGACAGTGTTGGAAATAAAAGCGGACCTAGTCCCTATGTTACATTAGAAGCACCTTATGCTTTAAATCGTCCCGATACTATTTACTTAAATCAGCCTTATAGATTTGAATTAAATCTTCCTAAGATTTGGTACCCTAATCTCAATATTAGTGATAACCAATCCATGGCTATTAATGAAGAATACACTTTTGAGGTTAATTCACCCTCTTGGTTAGCGTTTGATCCTGATACACAGATCTTTTCGGGTATCCCTGATTCCTCCATTTTTTCCGATACTTCTTCTTCTAATGCCGCTCTAGTAGAAATTACTATACACGCAAATTTGATTCGAAAGAGTTTTAATCAATTCTTATTAATGCCTTTTGAAACAATCGATGATTATGTTAATGATAGCCTGGAAATTGTTAATGGAAGTTTAAATGAAATACAAACACAAGCTTTTTATACATTTCCAAATCCGGTTTCGAATGAGCTGGTTATTGCTTTTAATTCAGCAGATTTTAAAAAGGAGGAAATTGTGATTGAAGTATTGGATCTTTTTGGAAGAAATATGCTAAAAAAGATAATTACCAAATCACAATCCAATGCCCCTCATTTTTCATATAAAGTTCGTCTTCATAGACTTAAAACAGGAGTGTATATTTTAAAAGTTTTAGCCGATAAAAAACACTACTATAAAAAGATTGAAGTTATGACAACTTCTGCTCAATAAACTTTATAGTAAATCAGATATATTTGCATTTTAATTTAGAAAAAGGAAAAGATGTGTGGAATAGCCGGAGTTTTTAATATAAATCAAGAACCAGTAACTCACCAACTCATAAAAAAAATTACTTCTGTTCTATCACACAGAGGTCCAGATGGTGAAGGATATTTTGAAGAAAAAAATATAGCATTAGGACATAGGAGACTAGCAATTCTTGATACTTCTTCCAAAGGCTCACAACCTATGCAATCCAAAAGTGGAGAATGGATCATTGTATTCAACGGATGTATATATAACTTTCTTGACCTTAAATTAGAGCTAAAGAAATTAGGGCATGATTTTATCTCTACTACTGATACGGAGATAATTTCGGAAGGACTAGCAGCATATGGTATCAACTTTTTTGAAAGGTTAGACGGAATGTTTGCAATTGCAGCATGGAATAAAAGGACCAACGAGTTATTTTTAAGCAGAGATAGATATGGAGTAAAACCTTTATACTATTGGTTTAATGGAAAAACATTGGTTTTTGCTTCTGAGATAAAAGCAATTTTACAACATCCTGATTATAAGATTAAGGTAAATTTAACAGCCTTAAATGAATATTTTACCTTTCAAAATGTTTTTGGATACTATACTCTATTTGATGGTGTGAATATGCTTCCTCCGGCAAATACTGTGAAGATTGACAAAAACACTACTTTTATAAACCATAAAAGTTGGTGGGATTACGATTTCAGTTCTCCGGATGAAAAGATGTCGTTTGATGAAGCTACTTTGGAAACAGAGCGTTTGATGAAGAATGCAATCGCTAAGCAAATGGTTTCCGATGTGCCAGTGGGAACATATCTTTCCGGAGGCATGGACTCTGGTTCAATTACTTCAATTGCCTCCCGGCATGTTAAACGGTTAACCACATTTACGGCAGGGTTTGAATTGTCCGAAGTAACAGGTGCTGAAGCAACTTTTGATGAGAGAATTGACGCCGAAATGATTGCTAACTTCTTCAAAACAGAACATTATGAACAAGTTATAAACGCTGGAGATTTACAATGGTCTCTTCCAAGAGTAGTTTGGCATCTTGAAGATTTGCGAGTAGGAATGAGCTATCCTAACTATTATATAAGTAGGCTCGCTTCTAAATTTGTAAAGGTATGCCTTCAAGGGACCGGTGGAGACGAACTGTATGGCGGTTATCCATGGCGGTACTACCGGGTTTTTCAATCTTTAAACCAGAAAGAATTCTTCAATAACTATTATGGATTTTGGCAGCGATTGGTACCTGATGAAGGTAAAAATAGACTGTTTAATGAAGGAATTTTGCGTCAAATGGATCTTTCATCTCCAAGAAAAGTATTTGAAAAGGTTTTCACATTTAATTCTAAGTTAAAATATGATACTCCTGAGCAACATATACAAAACAGCCTTTATTTTGAAATAAAAACTTTTCTTCCTGGTCTTCTTATTGTTGGAGATAAATTATCGATGGCAAATGGGCTAGAAGAAAGATTTCCATTTCTTGATAATGAGCTTGTAAATTTTGCTCAAAGAATTCCTGTACGACATAAATTAGGAAATCTTGAAAACAGGAAAAGAATAGATGAGAATATTGCAGGAAATAAAAAGCTGGCTTACCAACAGTATGATGATGGAAAAAATGTACTTAGAAAAGCAATGTCAGATTTTCTGCCAGAAAAAATTATTAACAGGAAAAAGCAGGGGTTCTCTGCTCCAGATGAATCCTGGTATAGGGGAGAAAATGCCAATTATGTAAAAGACCTTTTGTTAAATAAATCTGCTGCATACCAAGAGTTTATTAATCGTGATTATGTATCAAACATTGTATATGAACACATTGAGAAAAGGATCAATCATAGGCTTTTAATCTGGTCTCTTATGAATTTTGAATGGTGGTGCAGACTTTTTCTTCACAATCAGAAAATAGATTCTTAAAAATGGATAGAGATAAAGCAATAGAAGAATCGGGAGGCACAGACCTTAAATTATTCTATAATAAGATTCAAGAACTTCATCAATCTTTATCTGAGTCTTTTAAAAACTCCTTTAACAGATCACTTCCTTTTCCTGATGAATTACTTGACAGATGGAAAAGGGCTCAAAATAATGGTTTTGGGAAAGGTGCTTCTATATACGACAGCAGTTATATATTTGGAGATGTTAAAGTAGGGGAAAATACATGGATAGGACCCTTTACGATATTAGACGGGTCTGGAGGGTTAGAAATAGGTAGTTTTTGTAGTATTTCGGCAGGGGTACAAATTTATACACATGATACTGTGAAATGGGCCTTGTCCTCCGGAAAATATCAACCGAAAAAAGATTCAGTCAAAATTGGCGACAGCTGCTATATAGGTCCTAACGTTTTAATTGGTAAAGGTGTAGAAATAGGAAGTTATTCTGTAATTGGAACTCAATCATTTGTAAATAAAAATATTCCTCCTAATTCGATTGCTTTTGGTGTTCCTGCGAAAATAGTTGGAGAAGTAGTATTTGAAAAAGGTGATATTTTGTTAAAATACTTCTCCAAACCTTGAAACTAAATATTCACATTCCCTCCCCAGATTATTTTTATATTTTTGCAATCTTTAAAGTTCTTTTTGTAACATTAAATCAATAATTTAGGCTTTACCTTATAATGATATTCTATTTTATTTTAATCCTGCTTATCTTTCTTCCTGCCTTTTTTTATTTGTCATTTGTCAAGAAAGAAACCGCTGGCTCTGATCACTATATACACTTCTCAATCATTGGTTTAATAAAGAATAACAACAATAGATTTATTAAGTACTGTTCATATTATCTCTTTCAGGAGAAAATGACTTATCCTCAGTTCCTTCATTGGATATTATCTTTTCTTTCTAATAAGCGTCTTTCGGTTATTTCCAAGTACATTCCAACAGTCTTCAGCTTTTTAAGCAATATTGCTTTTCTGTGTTTTCTATATTTCTTAATACCACACTTAAGCATCGGCGAAAGTGAATCATACTACCTTTTATTATCAACCGCACTTTTTGTGCTAACTCCTTATACTTATAATATTGCCAATGCTAAAAATGCCGGAATAAGCGCTAGAGGAATGGGCCTGCTTTTAGGACAAGTCTATACTTATTCCCTTGTTCTTTATTATTTATCCCAATCTTACGTATTTTTAGTTCCAGCAGCTGTTTCCGTTTCGCTGGCAATTTTTTCAAGTCAATTTGCATCTCAATATATAATTTTTATCACACCCCTTCTAGCCTTAGGCTTTGGAAGCATAACCTATATAATTCCCTTATTATTAGGAGTTTTATTATCCTTTGTTACCAATTTTACTATTACTTCACAATTTTTTTGGGGAAATTGGGGTCATAAAAAATTCTATTCGAAGTTTCTTGCAAAAACCTTCATTTTAAAATATAGATATAGTGTTTGGAAAGATCTTTTCTGGGACTTTTGGGTTTATCTTTTTAAAAAGACAAAGCCGAAAGGAGGAGGTACACTGTTTATGTATATATATACAAATCCCTTGGTGATTTTAATATTTAGTATCCCTCTTTATTTTCCTGTACTCACTCTATCGTCCATCTCTATTATTAACATGAAAATTGAGCAGAAATCGGTAGAATTTTCTTTAACAGTTCCTCTTATTTCGGCTTTTTTGTTATTTATCATCTTTAGTTTTAGAAAAACCAGGTTTTTAGGAGAACCAGAAAGATATCTTGAGTTTGTTCTGGGGATTTTAAGTGTAACAGCTGCTGTTTTCTTGATAAATGAAGCTTTTATTTCTATCTTAATTTTAATATACCAGTTTATTTTTATTGCATTTCAAATATCCCTAGCAAGACTAAGGAATAGAAAGAAAGGAAATATCGAAACGAATCTTCTTGAAGAAATTGATGTAAAAATAAGAGCTTCCTCTTTAAACGATGATGTGCGTATCCTCAGTAATAATACCGAAACTTTAAGAAGCTTAATAAGACCAGAAAGGAAAATTTTTCAAGGTGGATTATACTCAGAATGGTATGGTAAGTTCCATTATTTAGATATTTACTATACTTTTAATCATTTAAAAGAAGATAAAATTGTGCCTATAATAAAGGAATTTAAAATTAACTTTTTTGTATTGGACAAAGGATACCTTGATGAAGGATCATTTAATAATCTTTTCTTTAATAAAATCGACATTAGTAAACTGAAGGAAAATGAATCATATATCCTATATAAAATAACGTATTGATTGAAAGAAACAAATGAGTAGTCTCGGAAAAAGTTTCTTAATATATGGCATAGCGTCGGGCATTAGCAAATCCTTGACTATCCTCTTGGTTCCGATCTATACCAACCTCTTTTCTTCTAATGAATTTGCTGTGATAGATTTGATCACAAGTTTATTTTTCCTGATTTCTGTAATTTCCCTTCTTCAGTTAGAATCTGCTCTTTCTCGCTATTATTATGAAGTAGATGCAAAAACATTGAAAATATATGTAACAAGTACATTAGTTTTTGTAACACTAGTTTCCATAATCCTTGCAACAATTTGTATTGCTCTATCTGGGATCATTTCAAATTTATTATTTGATACTTCCATTTATTCAAAACCTATTCAAATTGCAGCTCTTTCGATTCCCTTTTTTAATCTGTTTTCTGTATTTACTGTTGTATTGCGATTTGAGAAAAAATTGGTCCTCTACCTGATCTTTGTAGTTTCCCAGGTATTTTTTACTGTTTTCTTTACTATATTGTTTGTCAAGTTCTTCAACCAAGGCATTGAAGGCGTTTTTTATGGTCAATTAATAGGTTATATAATTCCTATAATTTTAATATTTACCCAGTTTAAAGAATTTATTTCATTTAAATTAAGCAAAAGTACCATTAAAAAGTTTCTTAACTATTCTCTTCCACTAGTTCCTTCAGTAATCGGAAATTGGGTAAATACATATTTAAGTAGATTTATAATGCTTGCTTATATTCCTTTATCTCAAATAGGAATTTATTCTGCTTCTGTAAAAATCAGTTCCGCTTTAAATATTTTACAGTTTGCCTTTTCAATGGCATGGATTCCTTTTCTTTTTGAAACTATAAAACAAGAAAACTTTCAGCCAATTCTTAGAAGAATATTTATTGTAAGTATGTTAGGAATATTTGCAATCACTATCTTATTTTCAGTATGGTCTGATACAATTATGAATTTGTTTACTACCGCTGAATATTTAAAGGGCTCTTCATATGTTGGAATTATTTGTTTCTCCCTTGCCTTGAATTTTCTATTTCAAATTGTTTGTATAGGTCCTTCCGTTTCGACAAAAACTATTTATAATTCGATCACCTTTTTTATTTCAGTGATAACTAATATTGGTCTTCTCTACCTTCTGATTCCGAACTTTGGAATTATCGGTGTCTTAATAGCTTATTTTACCAGCTCCTTAGTTATGCTTTTGTCAGGATGGTATTTTTCGGAAAAATTATTCCCGGTTGAATTTTCCTTGTCAACATTTGTTATATGTTTATTAATTACTTTTGCGATTGTAATTTTAACATCCTATTACACTGTTTCATTAATAGGGAAAATAATTATAACACTCACTATAATTCTAGTTGCTGGAAAATTCATTTTGAAATCGCAACTAGCAAAAGAAATTATTTTAAAATTTAAAAGTGGTAAAGCTTAATTCATATTAGTTAGAGGATAAACTGTCTATTTTGGTCGCAATTCTTTTACAAAAGTCCTTTGTTTATCTTTATTCATCTTATCCTATTTCGGGAAAGTTCATTAGTATATGAAAATAATACTACTTTGTAATTCAGTTATAAGCTCTTTCGAGAAAGAAGTTATCACTAAAGTAAAAGAACATAAATCTGTTGAAAATATTTATGGAATAATATATGAGAGAAAACATAAGGGAATAATAGAAAAAGTTATTACAAATTTCAAGAAAGGAAGGGGTGGATATATCTTAATTATGGCATTAAAGAGGGTTTTTTCGAAAGTAGATGAAGAAGCGTCTGAAAAAATTCTTATCGAATCAAACATAGAATATCAAGTAACAAAACGACTATACTCTTCCTCATTAATTGAATTAATCTCTAATCTATATCCAGATTTAATTATTCTAATTGGGGGATTTGGAATAATTAAAAAAGAAATCCTTCTTCTTCCTAAAATAGGCGTTGTATCGTTCCATCATGGCGATATGAGTAAATATAGAGGCATGCCACCTGGTTTTTGGGAACTCTATAATAACGAAAATGAGGTTGGTATTACCGTTCAAATATTGAATGAGGAACTAGATTCAGGAATTCCTATAGTTTTCAAAAAGGTTGACATTTTACCAGAAGATACATATAATCAATTATTGAATAGAATGTATTCAGAAAGCCCTGACATGATTACAGAAGCTTTAAGTATATTGGAAAGAAAAAATAAAGAAGACTTTACTCCTATAAATGGATTAGGGAGAATCTATACTTTACCTAATTTAACGCAATGGATTTTGTTTCAAATAAAAATAACAAAAAGAAAACTATTTAATGTTAAAGCTTCAACTAAATAGAAAGATCACAAAAAAAATAATATTTCTTCTTTTTAGGATTACTGTTATCCCATTACTAGTAAGAGAGTTTATACAAAGAAACAAAGTTACCATAATATTATTTCATGATTTATCAAAAGATAGGGCTGAAAGATACTTTAAATGGCTAAAGAAAAAATATAATATCATTCCCCTTTCATCATATCTTGATTATTTAAAAGATGCCACACAAAAGCTCCCTAGAAAATCTCTAATAATAACATTTGATGACGGGCATAAGAGTAATTATGAATTATTACCCATCATTAAAAAATTAAACATTCCTATAACCATTTTTCTTTGTAGTGGGATTATCAATACAAAAAAGCATTTTTGGTTTCTACATCCTCTAAAAGGAAAAACTTCTCAATATTTTAAAAATCTTCAAGATCGTGAAAGACTAAAAGAATTGTCAAAATTGGGATACTGGGATGAAAAGGAGTTTGAACAAAGACAGGCATTAAATTATGAGGAAATCAAAGAGATGATACCTCATGTTGATTTTCAGGCACATACTGTAACTCACCCAATTTTACCTCAGTGTGATTTAGAAAAATCTAAATATGAAATAATTCATTCAAAAAGACACTTAGAGGCGGAATTTAACCTAAAGATAACCAGTATAGCCTTTCCAAATGGGGATTTTTCAAATAGAGAGATCGAAATCGCAAAAGATCACTACCAAAGTTGTTTAACTCTTGAAGTGGGATATAATTCTGATAGATCAGACCCTTATAAATTAAAAAGACTTAGTTTGCCAGATGATGCCTCACTAAATGAAGTAATTATAAAAACTTCAGGAATTTTTCATTTGGTTAAAGCTTTTTTAAATCGATTTAAGAATTTGAGTTAAACCGTAGTTTTAAAATTAAATTAGATTATAGAAAACAATGTGTGGGATTGTAGGAGTTTTCCATTTTGATAAAGAGAGATTAGTATCTCACGAAACATTAAATAAAATGATGAATAGTGTTTCCCATCGAGGACCTGATGGAGAAGGGTTATTTATTAATAAAAATGTTGGCTTAGGACATCGGCGATTATCAATTATCGACATTAGTGGAGGTGGCCAACCAATGTTTAATCTAAATAATACAATTTCTTTAGTTTTTAATGGGGAGGTATATAATTATATAGAGCTTAAAAAAGAACTTCAAGATTCAGGACAAGAATTTATATCAAACTCTGACACAGAGGTTATAATTAAAGCATATGAAGTATGGGGAATTAATTTTTTTCACAAGTTAAATGGAATGTGGTCATTAGCTCTATGGGATGAGAAAAAACGCCTTTTAATAATTTCAAGGGATAGAATCGGAGAAAAGCCGCTCCATTACGCAGTGGTGGATAATTCAATTGTTTTCGGATCAGAAATAAAAGCCATTCTGGCATATGGAGTTGAAAAAAAACAAAATGAAGAAGTTTCTGACATTTATTTAAATCTTGGATACATTCCTGCTCCATTCACTTATTACAAAAATATTTACAAACTTAATCCTGGTCATAATCTCATTATACAACCCGATAAATATCGCATTGAAAAATATTGGGATTTACCAGAAATAGACGAAGATAATATGCTTAAAAATAAAAAGCATATTTATGAAACATTTACAAATCTATTTAAAGATTCTGTGAAAATTAGAATGAGAAGTGATGCTCCTTTTGGTGCCTTTTTAAGTGGAGGGTTAGATTCTTCTAGTGTCGTTTCTGTTATGAGTCAGTATTCCTCACATTCAATAGAAACTTTTACAATAGGTTCTGAAAATGAAATGTACGATGAACGAGATCTGGCAAGAGATGTGGCACATACATTTAATACAAATCATCATGAATATATAGTAGGTAAAGGGGTTTTAAACGAATGGGTTGAAAAGGTTCTGTACTATTATGATGAACCTTTTGCAGATGCTTCGGCAATTCCTACTAGCTGTGTATCTCGGTTTGCTTCAAATAAAGTAAAAATGGTCTTGACAGGAGATGGTGGAGATGAAGTGTTATCAGGTTATACATCTTATCAGGGTGAAAAATTTGCGGGATATTTTCAAACATTACCAAAATTTATTCAAAGGCTTTCTCCTAATCTTTTAAAAGCATTTCCAAAACCCGCATCTGCAAGCTTAAAGGTTAAGCTAAAAAGGCTTTATAATTTACTCACAACTTCTAGTCTTTCATTTGACGACAGACTTATTCTTAAACAGAATTATGCCGATTTCGCATTAATCAAATCTAATATTGATTTAAAAGGTAGTATCCCTATTGCTGATTATCTTTCCCAAATTTTTAAGGAGTGTAAATACAAAAATGAATTCTATAAATTAATGTACTTTCATTTAAAAATCTCCTTACCTGATAATATGCTGACTAAAGTTGATAGAATGAGTATGGCCAATTCTTTAGAAACCAGAGTTCCATTTTTAGATCATAGAATCGTTGAATATATGGTTAATGTAGATAAAAACATCAAAATGGAAGGCTTTGAGAGAAAAAGTATTCTTAGGAATACATTTGGCAAGAATCTTCCGTCTTCAATCCTAAATTCTCCTAAAAAAGGCTTTGATTTACCATTAGGGGATTGGTTTAAAGAGAAGGGCTATGAAACGGAACTTATTCAGCTTTTCAAAACTGAAAATTTAAAAAATTCAAATCAGATAAAAGATTTAATTGAAGACCATAAAAAAGGAATTGAAGACTATTCAAATTTATTTTGGATGTTGCTTTTATTAAAAAAGTGGAGAGATAAAAAAGATTGAATAAATGCATAATGATAAATAGAACGTTTGTCACTTTTATATAGACATAATATCTACTTATGAGATCTCCTTATCAAAATACTTTTTTTTTTAGATTTCTCGTAAAATTTTAATTCAATGAAGTTATCATTAAATATTAAGAGTTTTGGGACTTATATATTAATACTGGTTTACGGCATTTATTCTGGTCTCAATTTCTCTCTTGGTTTTTCTATCCCTGGTATAAACTATCTTTTCTTTTTAATTATTCTTTCTTCCCTAATTACGTGTTTTTACTGGGGATCAGTTTTGCAGCAAATTAAGGCGCTTATTGCTTTCTCATTTATTGGTATAGATACTGTTTTGTTCCTTTCTTTCTTTCTAGTAATTCCACCTTTGATTTATATATTATCGGAAAAGAAAAAAATTAAAATAAAACTCCCGGTACTGCTTTTTATTTTTTTTGCAATCTACATACTATTCATTTCAATAATTGGTAATTTAATTGACCCCTTTCTTCCTTCCTTTATTATGGGTTTAGCAACATACGGAAGTCCCATAATACTATTCATATATTTTTCCTTATTCACCTATTCAAAGGAGAAACTATTTGAAGTTCTGAATTTCTTTAGGAATCTGATCATATGTCAGCTAGTACTTGTCACTATTCAATTTTTTATAGAGGGCACTTATTGGCCGGGAGATTATGGAACCGGAAGCTTTGGAAACACAGGAAAAAGTGGATTTTACATTACTCTTTTACTAGTTTATGAATTTTTAGTGCCGATTTTTTTTGGAAAAGTAAAAGTAGGATCAATTATTAAAAAACTCTTCTTTTTTATATTTATTCTCATTGCACTTATTTTCATAGATGCAAAACTTATTTATTTATCCATTTTAATCGCACTTATTTTCTGCTTTCTGGGCTTTCTATTCGTTCGACTTCTTAAAAATCGTCTTCCAGTAAAGGTTATGTTGTTTTTAGGGGGAGGCTTAATTTTTTTAACAGTCTTCTTTCCTGTGTTCTTTCGCCTTTACTTAAAGAACTTCCTAAATGAAGTGCTGGATGTTAATAAAATAGTTCATATGTATACGGAAAATCCTGAGTATGCGCAGAAATCTATTTTTTATAAAAATGTATTTAAAACAATGCCTAGCGAGTATCCTATTACATACCTTTTTGGAACTGGTATAGGAAAGTTAGGAAGTAGAGCTTCCAACACTTTTGCTTCAGATATTCTTTACAAAGACCCATCAACTAAATTACCCTCTTTTATTCCCGTATATTCATCGCCTTGGACAAAAGCATATATGAAAGGGCTTTATACCAAAGAAATTTATGACAATATGAAGTGGAGATCCGCCAATTTATCTTTTCCATTCGCGGGAATTGCATCAATTAAAGGAGAATTTGGTTTAATTGGTTTAATTCTTTTTATTGTTAGTATTCTTTTGATTTGTATAACCCTGATAAAACGATCCTACCGGATGGAAAAACAGCTAAAGGATTGGGGATTAACTTTTGCTGTATTTGGATATTCATTTATTTTGGTATTATTCTTTGACAATTATCAAGAAATGCCTCAAATAACATTCCCTTTTTTTATAATTAGTAGCATGTATCTTTGCACCAAAGATCAAGGCGAGAGTATTCGATGAAAGTATTACACGTTACAAATGCATATCCCTCCAACAAGTCACCCATATATGGAGTATTTATAAAAGAACAAATAGAATCTTTAGGTAGACCAGAGTTAAAGGAAAGAGTGTTTTTTATAAATGCAAAGCATAAAGGCAAAATTGAGTATCTTAAATCCTTTTTTAGGCTTCTATTTATTGTAAGGAAGTTCGATATTATCCATTGTCATCATGTTTTTTGTGCTTTAGTTGTACTGTTTACCTTTCCTAAAGCAAAAGTGCTTGTTTCTTTTTTAAGTGACGGAACAAAAGAGTTTACTTTCAAAAGTCGGGTACCGTTTTCAAAGCCTCTATACAATTATATTTTAAAAAAATCTGATGGTAGAATTTTTAAATCTCCAATACCTGCATTTCTTATAAATGATAAATATACCTTTCACCTGCCTAATGGTGTAAATACTAATTTGTTTTCTCCTGTTGATAAACATGATGCCAAAAGAAAGATTTGTTTGGACCAATCTAAAAAATATATTCTTTTTGTAAGCTCAAATATTACTGATAGGCCTGAAAAAAGGTATGATCTCTTCAAAAAGACATTAGAAATTCTAAAGAGTAAGTACAATCACAGTGAAATAGAAGAATTATTAATGATCAATATAGAGCGAGAGATAGTCCCTTTTTACTTTAACGCATCAGAACTCCATCTTCTTACTTCGGATGTTGAGGGTTCACCAAATTCAGTCAAAGAAAGCATGAGTTGTAATATACCTGTAGTTTCAACCGCAGTAGGAAATGTAAAAGACATGCTCCAAGATGTGGAAAACTGCTATGTTTCTTCAACTAATGATCCGGCAGAATTGGCAAGATATTGCAATAAAATCTTAATGTTTGAGAATCAGTTTAATATAAGAGAATCAATTTTTAAAAAGAAATTAGACATAATCTCTAAAAGTAAAGAGCTAGAAAATATTTATGAAACTCTTCTTCTAAAATAAATATGTAGTGAAAAGAATTTTAGTAGTATTTGGCACACGTCCTGAGGCGATAAAAATGGCTCCTTTGGTAAAGCAATTACTTTCCCAGTCGGGAAGGCTGGATGTAAAGGTTTGTATAACAGCACAGCATCGTCAAATGCTTGATCAGGTTTTAAATCTTTTTGAAATCAGTCCGGATTACGATTTGAACCTAATGAAGCAGGGCCAAGATTTATATGATATTACAAGTAATATTCTTATTAATCTAAAAAACGTTCTTTCTGAATTTAAACCTGATCTTACTTTAGTTCATGGTGACACAACAACAACCTTTGCTTCTGCCTTAGCATGTTTTTATCAAAAAATCGAGGTGGGCCATATTGAAGCAGGATTAAGAACCGGAGATTTATACTCACCATGGCCAGAAGAAGCAAATAGAAAACTTACAACTTCACTTACCAAATATCATTTCGCACCAACGATACAATCCAAGAAAAATTTATTAACCGAAGGAGTTAAAGAGGATGATATACTTGTAACAGGAAATACGGTGATTGATGCATTGCTAATAATGCACAATAAAATAAAAAAAGACCCTTCATTACAAAAGCAGCTTATTGAAAAAATCAGTTCCTCAGGATATTTTATAAAAGAAGGGAAGAAAGTAGTTCTAATAACCGGACACAGAAGAGAAAATTTTGGCGAAGGTTTTGTCAATATTTGTCAGGCATTAGTTGATTTATCGGAAAAAAATCCTGATGTGGAATTTGTGTATCCTGTTCATTTAAATCCAAATGTACGAGAGCCAGTTCAAAAATATTTAAAAGGAATTAATAATGTTTTTTTAATTGAACCATTAGACTATCAACCTTTTATTTATCTAATGTCCAAATGTTATATTATTCTAACAGACAGCGGAGGAATACAGGAAGAGGCTCCTAGTCTTGGAAAGCCAGTTCTGGTGATGCGAGATACGACAGAAAGACCAGAGGCTTTGGAAGCGGGAACTGTAAAATTAGTGGGCACTGATAAAAACAAAATAATTACAGAAGTAAATATGCTTTTAAGCAACACGGAGGAATACAACAAGATGTCTTTTGCCCATAATCCTTATGGCGATGGAAAAGCAAGTAAAAGAATTGTTGATTTTATAGTAAGCAAAACAAACAGCACGGAGAATAGGAATGAGAAAAATTAATATCCTTGGAGTAGATGTTGACAATTTAACTATGACTGAGACTGTTGACTTAATTGATTCATCTATTAAAAACGGAAAGAGAATCCATCAGGTGGCAGTTAATGCGTTTATATTTGTTCTGTTAGAGCAAGACCAAAAGGTAAAAGAGTCAATTATAAATGCAAATTTAATTAACGGTGACGGACAGTCGGTTGTTTGGGCTTCAAAACTGTTAGGTTCTCCACTAAAGGAACGAGTCGCTGGAATAGACTTGATGGGTGAACTGATGAAACTTTCTCACACCAATAATTATAAGGTTTTCTTATTTGGAGCCGAACAAGAGGTCATAGAAAAGGTAGTTGATGTGTATTCCAAAATGTTCAGTCCAAATTTGATTGCTGGCTTTAGAAATGGATATTATTTGGATAGTCAGGAAGATGAAATCGCCAGAGAAATTGGAGAAAGCGGCGCCCATTTTCTGTTTGTAGCAATGGGATCTCCTAAAAAAGAATTGTTTTTATATAAATATAAGGATATACTAAAGACTCCTTATATAATGGGAGTAGGTGGTAGTTTTGATGTTATTGCCGGTAAAGTAAAACGTGCTCCATTGTGGATGCAAAAAGCGGGCCTGGAATGGTTCTATCGCTTCTTGCAGGAACCGCGACGAATGTGGAAAAGATATCTTGTTACCAATTCGTTATTTACTTATTATGTATTAAATAGTTTACTACGAAAAGCTTTTAGAACAATTGATTAAAGCGAAAATATATCGGGATGTTTTTACCCTCTTAACTGCTTTTATTGCTTTTACTTTGCCCTTTTCCATACGGGCAAATAGTTTTTCAATTGTCGTTCTCCTTGTTTTTTTTCTTATTTCCGGACCATCTTTTAATTGGAAAAAACTTTCGCTAAGAGACTTAGTCTTACCAGGCTTCTATTTTCTGTTTCTTCTAGGGATGATCTATACTAATAATATTAAAGAAGGACTATTCCAATTAGAAGTCAAATTAGGTTTTCTTATTTTCCCCTTAGTCTTTTGTCTGTCTGCAACCAAAATAGAAATAGGATATAGATTTATTATAAAAGCTTTTAATTACGCAATTGTTATTTCTGCTATTTTATGTCTCCTTTATTCATTAATCTTATATATACATACGCAAGACACACAATATTTTTTCAGAGAGCAACTCTGCTTGTTACTCGCCTTTCATCCAATCTATTACTCTTTGTTTATTGGCACTTCAATACTTTTGCAAACTAAAGCTCTATCTCAAAACTGGAGAAAAAACAACAATGCCCTTAATTTTTTTTATCTAAGTATCATCTTATTCCTCTTCTTTTTTAATATACTCTTAACTGCAAAGATGCCACTCTTAGCATTGTCGTTTGTTCTGTTACTATATTTCCAGTTTCTAATTAGAAGTACCGCTTATAAAGTTCTGGCCGGAGTATTTGTAATAAGCGCTGTACTTGGTCTTATCTATGTTTTACCTTATGCTCACGAACAATTTGCTTCCATTCTCAATTCAAAATTATATTTTGATTATGAAGAAAATAATGCAAATAGCTTGACCTTAAGACTTGTAAAATGGGAATGTAGTCTTGAGGGGTTTAAAGAGAATTTAATAGGAGGTGTCGGTACTGGGGATGCCCAAGACTATTTGCAGAATTGTTACAAATCAAAGAATTTTTGGGGATCGGTATTTAACTACAACTCTCACAGCGAATACTTATCCATTGCATTAAGACTAGGACTTATCGGACTCCTATATTTCGTTTTTTTAATTGGTTTTTTGATTAACTGTTTGTGGAAGGAAAAAAGCTTTTTTTGCATATTAATATTGTTTTTATTATGCTGTACAACAGAATCAATGTTAAGCGTCCAGAAAGGAGTCATTTTCTTTTCATTTTTCATAACCGTTTTCTATTATAGTTTAAAATCCGAAAATTAGATGCTTTCTTATAAATTGCTAATTTGAATAAAATAATATGCTGAGAAACACTATACTAAAGCCGAATTCACATTTTAGACAATTTAGATTCTTGTATTCAAACATATATTTACAACCCCATAAAATGAAATATCTTGTTTTCTACCCTTTAAAAAAAATTAATCTAAACTTTCAATAACTTTGTATTTTATCTTACCGTGTTCAATCTTTCGTTTTTGGGTTTATAAATATTAATCTTGTAGAAAAACATCTTTTGCCAACCAGATTTTCTAAATATTTAAGCACACTACACCTAATAGGAGATGTAATCCTAATCAATTCCGCTTACCTAACATCTTATATCTTTTTCTTTAGTTTTGAGCCAGAATTTATCAGGACAAAATACTTCATCCTTCTTCTCATTTTTAATCTCTCCTGGATCTCTTTAACATACCTCCTAAGAACATATCATTTAGACCGTGTTGAAGATTTTGAAACTATTTTTATTAGTGTTCTTAAGTTAATAAGTATTCATCTACTCTTAATTTCCTCCATTATATTTATTGGGAACTTCTCCTTTTCACGCGATCATATTTTATATACTTATCTCTTTTTAAGCGCCTTTATATTCCTTTGGAGACTGGGTCTGCTTTGGTTCTTTCAGACTTATAGAAAATTAGGATATAACTATCGTAATGTTATAATTCTGGGTTATAATGAGGTTGCAAAAGAACTTCAAAAGTTCTTCAAAAGATATCCTCAGCACGGGTATAGGTTTTTAGGCTATTTTGATAATTCAACTTCAAACGGAGATATCAAGGGGAACCTGGAAGATGTTTATGATTTTGTAACGGAAAATAATGTAGATGAAATTTACTACTCACTTTCAGAGGTTAACTACGAATATGTAAATAATTTAATTGATTTTGCAGATAATCATTTTATAAGGGTAAAAGTTTTAACAGATTTTAAACTGCTTCCATATAAAAACTTCAAAATAGAGTTTTATGACAATCTTCCGATTCTGGATATTAGAACAATTCCTTTGGATGATCTTATAAACAGGGCCCTTAAACGGTCTTTTGATATTTTATTCTCAATAGTTATTCTTTTTACCGTTTTAATATGGTTAATTCCCATAATTTCCATTCTAATAAGGTTAGATTCCAAAGGTCCTGCTTTTTTTAGGCAAAAGAGATCAGGAAAAGACAATAAAGATTTCTGGTGCTACAAATTTCGAACTATGAGGGTAAACCAGGATGCAAATTCTAAACAAGCTACTAAAAACGATAGCAGGATAACAAGAGTAGGGAGGTTTTTGAGAAAGACGAATATTGACGAGCTTCCTCAGTTTTTTAATGTATTGATTGGAAATATGTCTGTGGTTGGCCCACGGCCTCATATGCTAAAGCATACAGAAGAATATTCTCAAATAATAAATAAATATATGATGAGACATTTTGTGAAACCTGGAATTACCGGGTTAGCTCAGATTAAAGGATACAGAGGAGAAACACATGATCCAATCCTAATGAAAAATAGAATAAAAATAGATCGTTTTTATATTGAAAACTGGTCATTCTTGTTGGACTTAAAAATTATTATAGTCACCGTCTTTAATATGATTAGAGGTGATAAAAATGCTTATTAAAAATGTTAGATTCAAATATCCAAGACCTTACCACACAAGTAGAATCCTTCTCCATAAATGACAAAGCTCAGTTAGAGGCCTTTAAGAATACATTTATAAGTAAGAAAGGGTCTGTTACATTATTATTTAATGAATTAAAAAATGTTGCTGCGGAAGAAAGGCGAGCTATCGGGCAAGCTTTAAATACGCTTAAAAATCTGGCCGAACAAAAATTTAAGGAAGCGGCTAAAACCATCGAAGAAGCTGAACAGAAAGGTGCATTTTCTAATATTGACCTTTCCTTAAACACAATTCCGAATCAGGTTGGCGGAATACATCCTTTAACATCCACAAGGCAAAGGATTATTGAAATCTTTGAAAGGATTGGTTTTAACCTCTCTGAAGGACCCGAAATTGAAGATGACTGGCATAATTTCTCCGCGCTGAACTTTCCCCCTAATCACCCCGCAAGAGAAATGCAGGATACTTTTTTTATTGACAAAAATCCTGATATCGCCTTAAGAACCCATACTTCGTCTGTCCAGGTAAGGGTGATGGAAAATCAAAAACCTCCTATCCGAACTTTATCGCCGGGAAGAGTTTATCGAAATGAGGCGATTTCTGCCAGGGCTCATTGCGTTTTCCATCAGTTTGAGGGATTGTATATCGATGAGAATGTTAGCTTCGCAGACCTTAAACAAACACTTTATTATTTTGTTAAGGAGTTATTTAACAAAGAAACTCAAATCCGTTTTCGGCCATCTTTCTTTCCGTTTACAGAGCCTAGCGCTGAAATAGATATTTCCTGCCAGATATGTGGAGGCAAAGGCTGTAATATTTGTAAGTATTCAGGTTGGGTAGAGATTGGAGGATCCGGAATGGTACACCCAAATGTGTTGGAAAACTCGGGAATTGATTCCAAAAAATATACTGGTTTCGCCTTTGGGATGGGAATAGAAAGGATTACTATGCTTAAATATCAGATCAAAGACCTGAGGCTATTTACAGAAAATGATGTCCGTTTTTTAAGGCAGTTTAATTCGGTCACCTAGCGTCGAATGACGATTTTAGAATGCAAGTGACGAATGAATTAAAACAGCTTCTTAATCAATTCATCCACGGTTATTCCTTCGGCTTCTGCTTTGAAGTTTCTTACGATACGATGCCTTAGTATTGGCAAGGCTACTGCACGTACATCTTCTATATCAGGAGAATATTTTCCATTCAATATGGCATTACATTTTGCGCCTATAATTAAATATTGAGAGGCCCTGGGTCCTGCACCCCACTCTAAAAACTGATTTGCTTCAGAAGAACCCAGTTCTGTATTGGGTCGTGTTTTATGAACAAGTTTGACGGCATATTCCACCACGTTATCCGCAACAGGAACTTTCCTTATTAAATTCTGGTAAGCAACAATATCTTGCCCTGACACTACTTTATTTATCAAAACATTATTTGCAGTTGTGGTTTGCTTGACGATATCTACTTCAGATTTATAAGATGGATAGTTCAAGACAATGTTAAACATAAACCGATCTAACTGCGCCTCAGGCAAGGGGTAAGTTCCCTCCTGCTCAATAGGATTTTGGGTAGCCAATACAAAGAAAGGTTTCTCTAAGGAATAACTTTGTCCGGCAATGGTTACTGAATACTCCTGCATAGCTTCCAATAAAGCAGCCTGGGTTTTTGGAGGGGTTCTGTTGATTTCATCTGCAAGGATAATATTTGCAAATACAGGTCCTTTAATGAACTTAAAATTTCTTTCTTTGTCTATAGTTTCCGACCCTAAAATATCTGAAGGCATCAAATCGGGGGTGAACTGGATCCTACTGAATTTTAAATCTAAGGCTGAAGATATCGTGTGAATTAACAAAGTTTTTGCAAGGCCGGGAACTCCTACTAATAAACAATGTCCCTGGCAAAAAATAGCAGTAAGTAAAAGTCGTACAACTTCATCCTGTCCTATAATAACCTTGGAAATTTCTTTGTTTAAAGCCTTATATGTCTCAAATAAACTGTTTGCAGTATCTACATCCGATCTTAATATATCCATTCTTATTAATTTAATACATTACAACTTGAATATTCTTCGTCAACAGACAAAAATAGATCTTTCTTATTTTTTTCGAACCAATCATTCATCGCCTTATTTTTCTTTTCAGACAGTGCGGCATTATAAATTTTCTGATAGTCGTCTCTCAGATTTGCTTGGTGAGGAGGCGTCTTTGATTTGTAATAAATAATTCTTACAGCATCTTTTCCATCTTCCATTCTAAAAGCCAAAGGCTTTGATATTCCTCCAACCGACATGGTATCAATTGTAAAAAAGATAACCGGGTCCAACACATTCACAGAAATCCGTGTGTTCCCCATATTATCTAAAAGCATTCCACCACTGGACGCAGTTCCTTTATCGTCAGAATATTCTTTGGCAGCTTTTTCAAAACTTATACTGTCATTAATTACCAATGTTCTTATGCTGTCAAGATAGTTTTTCGCAACATCAATATCTGTAGGTGAAGACTTGGGTGTTATTAAAATATGCCTGCTCTTAAACTCATTCCCTTTTCTTTCGAGCAATTGGATAAGATGATATCCAAATTCCGTTTCTATAATCCTGGAAAGCTCTCCTTCCTTAATTCTGAATATCTCCGCTTCATACTCTGGTGCCAGCTCTCCTCTTGTTTGAAAACCTGGTAATAATCCACCGTCTGCTGCTGAACCGTAATCTTCTGAATATTCTTTAGCCAATGCCGCAAAATCTTCCCCGGCAACTATCCTATCCCTGATTTTCTGAAGCTGCTCCCTGGCAATTAACTTTTGAGTCTTTGCTACAGTAGGCTTTTTAACAATTTGGCCAACTTCTACTTCCGTATCAAAATAAGGAATGCTATCTCGAGGTATGCTATTGAAAAATTTCTTTACTTCACCAGGCGTCATCGAAATTTTTTCAGTGATATTTCGCTGCATGGTTTGAATAATCATTTGCTCTTCTATTTGTGGCCTCACTTCCCGCTTAAATTCCTGAATTGTGGTATTGTATATTTCTTCGATTTTTTGCTCAGATCCAAATTGTGCAACATAATATTGCATTCTTCTATTTAACTCGTCGTTTACCTGGGCAGGGTCGACAACCACTGAATCTATAGCTGCTTTGGCAACCAGTAATTTGTTTAATATCAGGGATTGAAGCAACTGACATTTGGTATTTGAGTCTACTTGTTCCCCATTTTGTATATAACTTAAATACAGTCCTTCCAAGTCCGATTTAAGGACCACATAGTTGTCTACTTTTGCAATGATCTTATCGATAGCAACCGGAGCTTGGGAAAATACATTGCCGGTAATCCCTAAAATATTAACAACTAAAGCTATTCTAATTATTTTCTGTAAGTATTTCAAAATCCTTATTTTTTAATGCTTTATTATATATGTCTCTCTCTAATTTCTGTAATAGATCCTGTTTCCTTTTGTTAAGAATAATGTTTACAATTTGCGGTTTAACAAATTCTAAAGGAGAGTTCTGATCTACAATTTTATAATCATTGATGAGTAAAAGATAGGTAAAACTTTCGTCTGACATTTCTGCAAACTTGGTTTTCTTTAAAAACTGCACTTTATCAGGAATATTGCTGAAAGGTGAATTAACTATCAAATCGTCAAAATGAGTCCAAACAGTATCCTCCAATACGTAGTTAGATGCAAATCTGTAACAATAGGAAACAATCGCTTTATAGTTTTTATTTTTTGCCAGTAGTAATTTCTTCAAAGTATTGTTTCTTACCATTTTAGAAGGAACCTTAATATACATCCCCTTCACAATGTTTTGCTTAAGCTCAAAATTATCTATATTTTCCTGATAGTACGTTTCGATTTCCTTTGCACTAACCGTCGTATCCAAGTTCTCCGCGACAAATTGTTTTTGATACTCAAATACAATCAAGGCATATTTATAATCTAAGACCTTCCTTTCAACTTCTGCTTTATTATAGTTGGTATTTCCTTCTGCTCTTCTTAGCAATAATTGCTTAGAGACCCACGATTTAATATACCTGTCGATTAAATCAACACTGTCAGACTCTGAAATATTCCCTGCCATAATCCCCTGAATGTCCTCTACGGTTAATTCATGGTCGTAAACCCTTGCCACTACCTCCTTGTCGCTATGCTTTACTTTAAAGTAATCGCATGAAGTAAAAAGGGTGATTGAGGCGAAAATTACAGTTAATGTCAGTTTTGCAGACCTAACTCCTCCAGCTCTTTTTGATTTACCTGAACAGGATGTTTTTCTTTTAATTTTATTATCCATTCATCTTCTAAATATTTCTGATAGTCAGAAATGACCTCTCCCCTGATATCTTCAAAATTTCTGTTTGACGGCTTGAAGATATCAAGAATTTTAATGTATGCATATCTGCCGTTTATTATTGTATTATATTCGCCTGTTTTCCATTGTACATCTTCCCAATATTCTTCCTCATCATTTTCAACAGAATCTCTTTCCGCTTGTACCCTTAAAGTTTCCTTTTTATTCAAATTCCCTTCCAGAGCCTTTAAATCCATTGCCTCAATAGGCCCAATTGACTTTAAACTATCAATTGTTTTATTTCTATCCAGACTATCTGAAAAGCTTAATATTACCACATCCGCCATTTCTTCAGACAAGTATTTTTCCTTATTCTTTTCAAAGAAATTTCTTAATCCCACCGTATCCTTAACAGCTTTTGACCAAACGTGCTCATCCATTAAAGAGAACAAAAGAATGCCTTCCCTATACTCCTTCATCAACATTCTGTACTCCTCATATTTTTTGGGCAAATTGCTTTCTTCGTAGGATAATATGGATTGATCCACAAAGTCCTTATAATAGTTGGCGGTAACCTGAGGTTGTTCCGTGGTTTTTTGTTCTTTCAAATAAACATAAAAGGAATCTACATTATAAGTCTTTTCATCCAATTTAAACACCGCCTTTTTCTTGTCCTCATTACTCAAGTCCGGAATTTTGCCAGTAGAAAACAATGTGTCTAGTAAAGATTGGGCCAATTTCTTTCCTTCCAGATCCTCTTTGAAGGCATATTCTCTTTTCAGCTTGTCTATAAAATGTTCCTTATTGGCTACTGACCTTGAATCTCTATTTATTTTTGAACGAATGGTACCTTTAAGTTTTTCGAACGATTCAATTGGCTTTTTGTCTAAAAGCTTAATTATATGCCAACCAAAAGGCGTTTGAATTGGTTCAGAAATGTCTCCCGGATTTTTTAAAGCAAAGGCAGCATTTTCAAATGTAGGGGTTATACCGCCAACGCTAAACCAATCCAGTTTTCCTCCTTTATCCTTTGAATTATTATCCTCGCTAAATTGCTTTACCATATCCTCCCATTTTGCACCGTTTTCTAGCTGCTGATGAATTTTAAAGACTTTTTCTTTTGCCAGGTTAGACTCGGTCGGAGTCATTTCAGGAAAAGTTCTGATCATAATATGTGCGACTTCTACACTTCCCTGTGATTCTCTTGTGTCATTTACTTTAATAATATGATAGCCAAATTGTGTACGCACCGGTTTGGAAATTTGGCCTACCGGAGTATTATAGGCAGCGGTTTCAAAAGGATAAACCATTTGCATGGACGTAAAGTACCCTAAGTTTCCATAATTATATTGCGCTGAAGAATCACCGGAAAACTTGTTTGCCAATTGACCGAACTCTTCACCGGCTAAAGCTTTTTCTCTTATTTCCATAATTCGGTTAAAGGCCTGCAAAGTATCCGAAGCACTGGCTGAAGGGGAAACCGGTATTAAAATATGCGAAGCATTAATTTCCTTTTTCAAGCGTTCGTAAGCTTCTATTACCATAGAGTCCGCTTGTTTTCTGTCGGTTAAATACGGCTGGGCAAGCTGCTTTCTATAACCTTCAAATTCGTTCCTGAAACTTGAAGTAGTATCTAATCCCTGGGCTTCAGCCTCCTTTACCTTTACCTTAAAGTTTATAAAAAGATCAAGGTATTCTTTTAATGCTTTCAGGCTATCAGTTTTTTTATCCTGATAATTGTTTTTATTAAAAACGTATAAAAATTCTTTTGTCGGAACTTTAGTATCTCCCACCGAAAACAGAACATTTTCCTGAACCTTTGCTGTTTTACAACTTATTGCCAACAATAAGACTAAAATGAGGCTAAAATTTTTCTTCATTACTAATTATAATTTATAATAATCTCTATGACAGAAAGAAATGGGAGGAATTTTCTCCCGAAAGATGTGCAATATATCAAATTATAGAAAACGATATAAGATTGATGAGACTTTACCTACATTTAAAATTCAAAATTCAATATTTCCTTTGTCATTATATTTTTTTGTAAAGCCGACAAACATTGTGGTCAGGCGCATTATAGATTTGTATGTCATCCATAATTCTTTTTACAAGCATAATGCCCAGTCCTCCTTTTCGCTTTTGTTTTACAATGTTGTATAAAGATTGTTCTTCGTGTTGTAATAGGTTGAAGCTATCGCCATCGTCGATAATTTCGAAAACAAGCATGCCCTTCTGTTCGAAAATATTGAGCGTGATAAACTCTTTAGGATTACATTTGTGCGAATGAATAATAAGATTTGCGCAAACCTCATCCACAGCCAGAGTAATCATATTTTTCTCTGATTCAGAAATAGGATATCCTGAAAGAACAGCATTTACAAACCTGCGTACCTCCTTTAAGTTTTCCTTGGAACAAGATATTTTGAAATTATGCTCCATTTACAAAAGCCTTTGCTTCTTCTTTAGTCTTAACAATATTAAGAAGTTGATCAAGTCCCAGGATTTTAAAAACGTTTTTAACTTTTTCACTTAATCCATATATAACCAGTTGAATTCCGTTCGCCTCAAACTCTTCTATGTATGACATAAAAACTCCAAGCCCTGCGGAAGAAATGTAGTTTAACTGTACACAATCCACAATTATGACTTTATGGTTTGCCGCTAATGCATCCTTTATCGCTTTATCTAAAAGGATTGAAGAACTAGCATCTAAATCACCGTTGACACTAATAAAATGAATCTGTTGTTCTGTTGAATTTGTAATTTCCATTTTCTATACAAAATTTACGCGCTTATTATTTTTTGAGTTGTAGGTTTAAATTTTGTTTTAATTATTATCTGTACTTTATAAATGAACGATTAAATGACTTTATATACCGAATAAACTTAATTAAATTTTATAATAACAAGGGTATAATCATCTTCCAGCTTTTTAGTTCCGCAAAAGTTATACAAATCCTCGATGATTGCCTGGTTAATCTTTTCTGCAGGGAAATCATGTGTTTTTTCTAAAATCGCTTTTAAGCGTTCGTAGCCATATTCTTCTCTCTCCGCATTTTTTGCCTCTACTATTCCATCCGTATAAAGAAGGAGGATGTCATTGGAATTATAAACAAAGTCAATTACGTCATTTACATTATCAAATTTCTGATTTCGAAGAATACCCAACCCCAAGCCTTTGGTATTTAAATAATAGACTTTTTTGTTTATGCTGTCATAAAATAATGCCGGACAATGTCCAGCACGGATCAACTGAATTTTATGATGATGCAGGTCTACAAAAAAGAAGGTAATGGTAATAAAAGACGTTCTTTCCAGACAACGGCTCAAGGCCTTGTTGGCTTGATTAAGAAACTCCTGTGCAGAGAGATCAAGCTGAACCAGGCTGTGAAAAACCCCTTTCAACTGAGCCATATGAAAAGCAGCAGAGGTGCCCTTTCCTGAGACATCCCCTATAATAAATGCGGTTTTATTTTCAGAAAATTTATAAATGTCATAATAATCTCCTCCAACTTCTTCCGCTGCTTCGGTAAAAGATGCAATGGTATAATATTCACTTTGATTTATATCTGAGGGAAGTAAACTTTTTTGCACTTTACGTGCGATGGTTAATTCTTCCTTATACCGTTCGTTTTTGATTGCCTGGGAAAGCAACCTTGAATTTTCAATAAAAACAGCCGCCTGATTTACAAAAGCATTCACAATGTTTACCATCTCATTCGTGAAGCCATCTTTATTGGTTTTCAGCAACACGAGTTGTCCCATTTTACCTGATTTAGCAACTATCGGAATGATTAGCATTGAGTGAAAAGGAAATTTGCCCAACTTTTTCTCAATCCCTTTTTTGTTAATATTCCTATTGTAAAAATGGCCCACTCTTTCCGAGTCTTCCTTTGATAAAGATTGTTTCAGACCCTCTATCTGGCTGTCGTTTATATTTCGTTTTACAACGTTTTCTGCTTTTTCACCCTGAGCATATATTTCAAGCCACCCTCCATCTGCCAAAACCGTGGTTAAGGAGGTATCAATCAAAATATTATAGACATGCTCTTCTTTTTGCCCAATTTGCAATGACTGGCTTAGTTTTTGAAAATTAATGACCTCCTCCATTTTTTGCTCAAATACCGAAGAAGTAGGGAGGTTAAAAATTATCACAAGAATGGAGAAAAAGGCATAAATAGTAACAAAGGCAAAAAGGGATAAAATAAATACACTGGAGGTGATGTCTATTTCCAGGTAGGTACTGTTACTAAAATTTGTAAGTGTAGATAAAATGAAAGTAATGTAAACGAGAGTTAGCAATATTAGAAGGATACTTTGCCACTTTTGTTTGAAGTTTATATAAGCGACCCATTTTAAATTTACTGACAATATTATCCCCAAAACCAAAAGAAAAAAGAAAGGACCATAAAACCTGTAATCCAGGTAGTTAAACGGAAGAAAATTTAAAAGAATACTGGCAATTAAACTTATCTCAAAAAGATACCAAATATTTAAAAGGATGGATGATTTTTGAAATAAAATAAGTCTTTTCCAGGCGATAAAAGAAGAAATCAAAAATATAATCACGAAGGAAATCAGGATGTGGTATAATATATTCACCACATAGATATTCTTCATTAAATTCATTGGAATGAAAGCATCCAGCTTAAAAAGCAAGGCAAGAATAGTAGTAACTAACCCTGTAAAAAAGGAACTCCAGAGCAATTCAAGAAAATTTACATTGTCTCCCTGCTCTAACTTTGATTTAAAATAAACGAAAATAGCAAGAGAATAGAGACTTAAAAATATTTCATTGATATACTCGGGGAAACTAAAATTTACATTGATGTCGCGGCCCACTATAAAAATCAGATCAAACAGCAAAAGAGCCGTCCAACTGACTATCGCGACTAACACACAAGTTTTTATAATTACTTTATTTGAAAGCATTCCCTCAACTGCTTTTCTTCTTTTTGTTTATGACAATTCACATTCTCTTCAATTACTAAAGTGCAGATCCCTTAATAATCCAGACTTTTAGAATCCTATAAGTTTGGTGAAAATTAAAGACATTTACAAATGGTAAAAAATAAAAGGAACCAACGGAAATAACGATAGAAGGTTAATTAAAAAATAAAATTCTACCGTTTGAAGAAAGTCGTTTTTCCTGTTTTAATCCCCTGGTTCTTCCTAATCATGTTCGGAAGCATGGTCGTTTATTAGAGGCGTTTCTTTCTTTTTCTTATAGGTGTATTTTGAAGTGAGAGAGTTTAAATCAGGCTGACCGGCATCTACCCAAGCAGTATACCAGAAATCTCCGACCATTTTTATAGAGGCTTTCATTCTTTTTTCCACTTGTCCATTTAACAATTGATGATAGGTTTTGCTAAAGTCTTTTGAATACGCTTTTATGGTAGTTCCATTCCGGTTTTCAAAAGTATATTTCTTGTCCTGATCAAAGTCCTCCGTCAGCGTTTTTTCAAAAAGCAGCACGCTGTCTACCGCTTTATGGGCATTTTCTACCGCCTTCCATGCTTCAAGCTGAGGATTTTCAAGATAAGTGGCCGGACCGGTATAGAAATCATAATTTTCCGAAAAAAGCTCAGGCAGCCTCGCTTCCCACAAACCATGTATCCCTTTTTGATTTGTTAATTGCCCATTATAATTTTTAGTAGTATGAAGAGGAACATTCGCATCCGCCACATAATGACCCAGATCAGCAGATAGTTTTAAGATCTTTTCCAGATCCCGCTTTTTAAAAGCATTTGTAAGTTGATTTTTAACCTTAAAAATATGCCAGGGAACTACGCCATAGGAGAGTAGTGTATCTTCGCCATATTTTTCAACGGCTTTTTTCCAATAACGCGGAAGCTTGAACAATGCGCTATCGCCATATTCATCTACATCTAAATAATGGTAAGCGGCCTCGTTTTTCGAGGTGTGTCTTCGTTTATCCGGATTAACGGAACGTTCTTCAATATAATTTAAGTTCATTTTGTAAAAGCCAATCATTTCAGGAGGGAGAGTAAAAACGGCCATTCGGTTTATTTTCTGATGAGCAAAAAACCCCCATTTCATTGAAGCCAATGAAAGCAGTATAAAAATACCGAGTAAAACGAAAAAAAGTTTTTTCATCAATCAGAAAAAGAAACAGGATAAAAATATCAATTTTAAGCTTTATTGAAACTTTTGATAAATACCAAGATCAAATAAATTAACCGTTACTATCTCTGAGGTAGCGATAATAAGGGAGAAATATTTATCTCTATTGTCCATCTTTTCATGAACACTTAAATATTCGGTTGTAAAAATTAATTCCTTTTCATTATTCCTATATCCACTAAAAAATGGAACTATCGAAATATAGGTTGAAGATTTGGAAGGTTCAGGTATTGCAAGGGGTATTCCCACATAAGCTTTCCCCGACTTGAGTGTTAAGGAAATAAGTTCTGCTTCTGTAAATCCTTTTTTAATAATTTTTTCTAAATCATTCCCAATTTTATCAATTGACTTCGACAACGCCTTTGTCTTATTTGTAAACAAGTTGACTATAACTGTGACAAACACACTTAAAAGAAATGAAAAAACGGCCACTTCTAAATACTCAATTTTTAAAGGAAACAGCTTTTTGAAATTACTCACAAATCCAGTAAAAAGGGAATCCATTATTTGCAATAAAAAATAAGAAGCGGTTAAGGAAATAATTCCAACTAAAACTGAATTAAAAAGTAGTCTTTGCTGATCGATTCTTTGATGATAATACCTGGTTTTGTTGCAAAAAATGAGGAAGAAATATCCTCCCACAAGAGGAAAAAGTAATAAATTAAATGGCATTTAAATTCTTTCCTTATTTCTTTTCGCTATCTCTTTAAAAATAGTAGAATTCTTAGCCTTATAAATTAACTCTTGACCTTTTACACTATTAATAATATCAAGGGCCTCAACATAAAGTCGTCCCGCTTTGCTTTTTATTTCAATATCCTTTGTAGTCATAATACCGAATTAACGTTAGCAAAATAAGTAAAGTTTATTTAACATCAAACTAAATCATTCTGTTTTTAATCAGCTAGTTAGATCAATTCTTCAAAACCGAAAATCAAATACAAAAGGGCTGAATATCCTAAATAAAAAGAGCTGGCATACTAACCAGCTCTTTTTTTGAACTTTATAAGAAAAGGAATCAGGACTTTCCTTTAGCTTTTTTTTCTTGCTTCTCTGCTCTCTTTTCTTTTATAGTTTTCGCAGGCTTTTTCTTGGTTTCTTTTTTCGCGTCTTGTGATTTGCCCATTGGTATAAATTTTTAATTTTATTGATAACGACAATGAAGTTAGCACAATTATAAAAATTTTACCATTGATTTAAAATTTATCTTTCTGCCAGCCAATTTTCCGCAAAATATCTGTCCATAAAGGTTCTTACTCTTATTGAATTCACTGAAAATGATCCCCGGTTATGAACAATTGTGGTGCAATTAGGGGGTAAAAGATCGGCTACCTTAAAAAGGCCCATATTCATTAAAATTCCGCGAGCTGGAACAAATGGCGCTTCCAACACCCCTTCTTCATTCGGTAACAGATCTGTAAGGTCGTTGAGTAATCCAAACCTTTCATGTATCAGATTGCCCACTTTTATTAGCTGCGACTTTAATTCAGGAATATCATCCATACTATCCCAATATTTCCGGGCCTTCAATTCAAGAATGTTCATTTCTTTATTTACAATTAAAGTATAGTAATCATTTTCTCCAATCAAAACCTCATTTCCCGCAGCATAAAATTCATGGGCAAAATCTTCATGGTAATTTTTCCTTTCCTCTAAAATTAACCGGTCACCATTTAAGCTTTTTATCTGATCCAATCTTATGGTTACATCTTCTAACACAGCATATTCTTCTCCATTTTCGGTATACAAGTCTTCTATTCTGCTGATTACGTTGTGTTCATTACCCTCTTCATCCAGATACACCAACTCACACCTTTGATCCAAAGTAGCAGCAGTTTCCAGTTTATCGTAAAATTCTCCGTTAATCGGCGTGTATTTTCGTTTTAATAAGTTCTGTGTATCCATAATGATATGCTTTTGGTTTCTTAGAACTTACGCTAAACACATTGGGCTGGTTTAAATCCCCTGGTGATTTGCAAGGAAAAATGAAACCTGCGTTCTATTAAATTATATTTGTATCTTAACTAATTTTAGGGGTGCGTTACATTCTTGATATTTCCTATAAAGGCACTAATTATCATGGTTGGCAAATCCAGGCTAACGCACACGCTGTGCAGGCAGAACTAAATCATGCACTTGAAAAAATTTTAAGAATAAAAACGGAAACACTGGGTAGTGGAAGAACGGATACTGGAGTACATGCAATCCAACAAATCGTAGAATTTGACCATGAGTACGAGCTTGACATTAAGCAACTGAAATACAAACTCAACCTGGTGCTTCCAAAAGACATCGTGGTAAACAAGATAGCCAAAGTTCTTCCCAACTTCAGCGCACGATTTGATGCTGTTTTAAGAACTTACGAATATCGTATTACGAGAAAAAAAGAAGTTTTTGACTTCGACCTGTGTTGGCATTTTACAGCCCCTTTGGATGTAAAAGCAATGAATGAGGCAGGAAAAATATTATTATCTCATAAAGATTTTAAATCATTCAGCAAATACAAAACGGCCGTAGACCATTTTTTATGTGATATCAGCGTTGCAGAATGGACAAGCAAGGAAAATTTCCTGACTTTTACGATCACAGCAAACCGATTTTTACGAGGTATGGTCAGGGCGATTGTAGGAACTTTATTAAATGTGGGGTTAAAAAGAATCACTTTAGAAGAGTTTGAAGAAATTATAAAAAACAGGGACAGAAAATTCGCTGGAATGTCGGTTCCTGCAAAGGGATTGTTTCTCACTAAAGTGGAGTATCCAAAGGAATTGTTTATAGAGTAGAAAATCAGAATGGCAGATAAAGAAAAACCATCAGGAAAGATATTTGATTCAAGGGTTTTACGAAGACTTTATGCTTATATAAAACCTTATGAGGGCAAATTTTACTACCTTATATTCTTAACTGTTCTATTGGGCGTATTGGCTCCATTAAGACCAATTTTAATTCAGTATACTGTTGATAACGATATAAATGCAGGGGATTTACAAGGATTATTAAATATGTTCATAATTCTGATCGTGCTGCTGATCATTCAATCTGCTGTGCAGTTTTCACATACCTACCAATCTGGCTGGTTGGGACAACAGGTAATAAAGGACATCAGAATAAAACTATACAATCATATCAGCAAACTACGGCTAAAGTATTTCGATAATACGCCTATTGGAAGGCTTGTTACCAGAAATATCTCTGACGTAGAGACGCTTGCGGATGTATTCAGTGAAGGATTTGCGGGAATTGTTGCCGACTCCCTCCAATTAATTTTTATACTTGGTGTAATGCTTTTTATTGACTGGCGGTTAACACTAGTCAGTTTGTCTACTTTGCCCTTACTGCTGATAAGTACCTACATTTTTAAGGAAAAAATTAAGGTAAGCTTCAACCAGGTGAGAACAGCCGTTTCTAACCTAAATTCCTTTGTGCAGGAACATATCACGGGAATGAGCATTGTGCAGATCTTCAATACAGAAAAGCAAGAGATGGAAAAGTTCAGGCAGATAAACCGCGAACACCGAAAAGCCAATGTGCGGTCCGTGTTTTATTATGCTGTCTATTTTCCAATTGCTGAAATTATCAGTGCCTCGGCCTTGGGTTTATTGGTTTGGTACGGAGCAAGAGGAGTCCTTATGGAACGTGTTACCCTGGGAATTTTGATTGAATTTATCATGTACATTCAGATGTTTTTCAGGCCCATCCGGCAAATAGCTGACCGGTTCAATACGTTACAGTTGGGAATTGTGAGCTCTGAAAGAATTTTTAATGTCTTTGATACCAATGAGATCATTCCAAATACAGGATTGGTAAAAAAGGAACATCTTAATGGGGACGTTGCTTTTAAAAATGTATGGTTTTCCTATAATCCTGATCAACCTGTTTTAAAAGATATTTCTTTTGAGGTAAAATCAGGAAAAACGTTGGCTTTGGTCGGGGCCACCGGAGCAGGAAAATCTTCTGTAATAAACCTTCTTTCCCGGTTTTATGATATAGACAAAGGATTAATAACCATAGATGGCGTAGACATAAAGCAATACGAACTGGATTTCCTAAGATCAAATATTGCTGTGGTGCTTCAGGATGTGTTTTTATTTTCCAACACCATTTATGAAAACATCACATTGGGAAATCCTGAAATTACCAGGGAAAAAGTTATAGAGGCAGCAGAATTGGTTGGAGCAAAGAAGTTTATTGATCGCTTACCGGGAGGATTTGATTTTAATGTGATGGAAAGAGGCGCCACTTTATCTGTAGGACAGCGGCAACTAATTTCCTTTGTAAGGGCGTTGGTTTATGATCCTAAAATCATCGTCCTGGATGAAGCCACTTCCTCTGTTGATTCAGAAGCAGAAGAACTAATCCAGGAAGCCATTGAAAAACTAATGAAAGGAAGAACATCAGTGGTGATCGCCCATAGGTTGTCCACCATTCAAAAGGCAGACAAGATTCTAGTTTTGGAAAAAGGAGAAATAAAGGAAGAAGGAAAGCATGAGGACTTGTTGGAGCTGAACGGTTATTATGCTCAGCTCTATAAAATGCAGTATAAATTGGTGGTATAGCTTATTTAACTTTGATATTATAATCGCAGGTAAAGCTTTCCCCTGGTTCCAATAATTGAATGCCTTCTTTTTTAAGAATATTTCCATCTGCATCTATACTGTCGGCAACTCCATACCATGGTTCAATACAAATAAAGGAATACGTCCCAGGTTTAGTCCATATTCCTAAATAAGGGAAATTAGGAAAATCAACTTCAACAGAATGAGGGTTCTTAGTGGATTTTATAGTAAGGCTGGTAGAACTTAAATTTTTAAAAACAAGTGCATCATTGTCGAACAAATGCTTTGTCAGTTGGATCTTTTTTACCTGATCTCCCAAATCTTCAGTTTTTCCGCTTACCAGCCCTTCTTTGATTCCATGATTTACCAGCTTCTGAGGTTTTTCAAACTCTAAATAATAATCTTCATAGTTTTCATTTGGAAGAAGGGGGCAATTAAAACCCGGATGAGCGCCAATACTAAATGGCATTTCATTCTGACCGAGATTTTCAACTTTATTTGAAATAATTACTGAATTTCCCTCCAGCTTATAAATCACCTGAAGTTTAAACTTGAAAGGATAATTCTTTAAGCTGGTTTCATTCGATTCCAATTCAAATAACGCATAAGAATGATCTTTTTCCTTAAGCTCAAATTCCATGTCACGGGCAAAACCATGTTGGGGAAGTGTATATTCCTTATTATTTGAAATGTATTTTTGATCCTTAAGTTTTCCGACAATTGGAAATAAAATTGGTGCATGTCTTCCCCAAATCTTTTCATCAGCTTGCCACAAATATTCAAGGCTGGTATCTTTTCTTTGAATACTGGATAATTCAGCGCCTAAGTGTTTTACCTTAATACTTATTTCAGAATTTTCTAATTCTATCATCATCGGAAATTTTTCTGCAAATGTAAATTATTCCTCCTACTCACTAAAAATAAATCAGGATGGGAATATTAATAGATTTTTCTTTTCTTTTGTAGAACATTTAGAATTACCCTAAATCCTGATGGAAGAAGCCTTCTTACATTTTATGTGGAAATTTCAATCCTTTAACAAAAAAGGTTTAAAAACGTCCAGTGGGGAAATCGTAGAAATCATAAAACCTGGGATTCATAATTCAGATGCAGGACCTGACTTTTTAAATGCACAGGTGATTATAGATGGAATCGAATGGTTTGGACATGTGGAAATTCACATCAAATCTTCAGATTGGTACAAACATAAACATGAGCTGGATCCGGGCTATGACAATGTTATTCTTCATGTGGTTTTTGAAAATGATCAGAAAATTTTAAGGAAAGATATAACAGAACTTCCTTGCTTGGCCCTTTCCGACAGACTTGATTTTGCCCTTTATGGAAATTACAAGGACCTTATTTCTTCGATATCCGCTGTTCCCTGTTCTTATAAACTTCAGGATACTTCTTCGGAAATTAAATATTCTATGCTTGACAAAGCGCTGTTTCAGCGACTGGAAAACAAGGGCACCCTCGTTTTAAAACTTTTAAAGGAGAACAACTACGACTGGGAAGAAACAGCCTATCAATATTTAGGAAAGAACTTCGGCTTTAAGATCAATAGTGAGGCTTTTCATGATTTAACAAAAATCCTTCCCTATAAAATAATCAAAAAACACGCGGATAATCTTTTGCAGATTGAAGCACTGCTTTTTGGCATTGCTAACCTGATTCCTGAAAAACCGGTGGATGACTATTCGAGATTGCTTAAAAGAGAGTATAATTTTTTAGGCCATAAATACAGTTTGACAGGAAAAGAACTGAACAAAGGCGTTTGGAAATTTTTACGGCTGAGGCCGGCGAATTTTCCCACAATTCGGCTTTCTCAATTTGCAGCTGTGCTATCTTCAGTAAAAAACCTGTTTTCCGCCTTGATTGAAACGAAAGACATCAAAGCGGTAGAAGCGATTTTTTCCGCCGTTCCTTCTGATTATTGGAAAAACCATTATCATTTCAACAAAGAATCTTCTTTTATAAACAATGGGATAGGTGTGAATTCTATAGAAAATATCGTGATCAATACTATTTGCCCTTTGCTTGCTGCCTACCGGATTGAAAAAGATGATCTGCAATGGATTGATAAATCGGTGAGCTTATTGGAAAGTATAAAAGCAGAAAACAATCGTATTACAAAGTTGTTCGGGAAAAAGATTTTTTCCATCAAAAGCGCTTTTGATTCCCAGGCCTTGATAGAATTACACAACAACTTTTGTTCACAACGTAAGTGCCTAGAGTGTTCAATTGGGACTTCTATTGTCAGAAACACTGCCAAATCCTTAATAAATCACTAAAAGACGTATTTGTGGGGGAATTTATAATCAACGCTGTCAATATCATTTTTTTAGTAATTCTCTCCTTTGCTTTTTTTAAGTTTATTCCAACCAATATTAAAAATTTTTATTGGCCCGGATTGCTAGCAAAATATTCCTGCGGGATTCTCTATGGCTTATTATACCTGCATTATTATGATGGAGGAGATACCTTTAGTTATTTTAACCAAGGCGTCTTGATAGCTGATATCGGGAGAAATGATGTTGAGGCTTATTTAAGATTTCTATTTTTCAATGAAAACGAAAAAGCCTATGACTTAGCCTTCAGTTCCATTTATCATTCCCGTTCCTTTTGGATGATAAAAGCCCTATCTCCGTTTTTAATTCTAACGGCTGATAATTATTGGATTACTGCCTGTTATTTTTCGTTGTTCGGATATCTGGGAATATTTTATTTAGTTTCTACTTTAATAAAAATTTACCCTGCCCGCAGGTTTGACGTTTTAATATGTTTCTTTCTATTTCCTTCTTTTGTTTTTTGGAGCTCAGGATTTACAAAGGAAAGCCTGGCGATAGGTAGTTTATTTTATTTGATTGGATTTAGCATAAAAATGCTCCTTAGAATAAAAATCAGCAAAGCAGAATTTATCTTACTTCCAATACTTTTATTTATCGAATGGAGAGTCAGGGTATTCTACCTGTCAGTGTTTTTATTGACAATTGGTATTTACCTACTTTTTAACTTTTTATCCCGAAAATTTAAACTTAGCCTGGCACAGAAACTAGTAATCTTAGGAAGTTCAGGTTTCATTTTTATTTTGGCCATTTCTCAAATGGATTATTCATTAAATTTTTCCAATTTCCTTGAAGTATTGACTTATGCCTATTATGATGATTATAATAAAAATCCTTCAAATGCTATTAGGTACTATAATCTTGAGCCCAGTATTTTCAGTTTAATTATAAATGCTCCTTATGCTTTGATTTCTGGATTGTTCAGGCCATTCATTTTTGATGCTCAAACCTGGCCCATGATTTTGGTAGGTATTGAAAATTTAATTCTGCTGGTTTTGTTTATTTTCAACATCAAATCTTTTAAAAAGAATTATACCTCGCTGGAATGGACGTTATGGATTTACACTTTTTTACTGGCGCTGTTTTTAGCTTTGTCTTCACCTAATTTTGGGACCTTAACAAGGTATAAGGTTGCTTTTTTGCCTATTTTTTTATTTTTGGTATTAAAAGAAAATCCAATATTGAATAAGGTGGGAAAAGGACGGATAGAAGGAGTGTAATGAACTTTCCAAAAGTTTAAAAAGATCTATACTAGAAAGCTATTCTATGCTAACTTTTGGAAAGTTTCTGACTTCGGAGATTGTAAAAACCCTCCAAGGATTCTTATTCTAAATTTCTACATCCACAATGGTTCTCATCAGATCTTCTACGGTTTCTCTTCTTCTGATAAGTCTTGCTTCTTTGTTATATATCAAAACCTCGGCGGGTTTAAGTCTGCAATTATAATTAGAACTCATGCTGAAACCATAAGCGCCGGCATTTTTTAAGATAAGAAGATCGCCTGGCCTTACCTCGTTCAATAACCTGTCTGATCCGAAAGTATCGGTTTCGCAAATGTAGCCGACCACATTATAATGTTTTTCCTTTCCTTCAGGGTTGGAAATATTTACAATTTCATGGTAAGCATCATACATCATTGGTCTGATCAGATGATTCATTCCCGAATCCACACCAACTATTTCTATGGTTTCAGCCTTTTTTATAACATTTGCTTTCACCAGAAGAAAGCCTGCTTCGCTTACCAAAAATTTTCCCGGTTCAAACCAAAGTTGAAGTTGTTTTCCATATTCCCGACAGAACTGCTGAAACTCAACACTTAGCTTTTCTCCCATTTTTGCCACGTCCAGCACTTCATCCTCTTTTTTATAGGCTACTTTAAAACCGCTTCCAAGATCAATAAATTCAAGCTTTTTGAAATTCTTAGCGACCTCAAAAACCACTTTCGCTCCTTTTACAAAAACATCTGCGTCTTTAATGTCCGAACCAGTATGAATATGAATCCCGTTGACATGAACATCATATTTTTCAACAATATCCAGAATTTCATTTAATCTGGTATAAGAAATACCAAATTTAGAATTTCCATAGCCTGTGGAAATTTTAAGATTTCCTCCGGCCATAATATGTGGGTTGAACCTTATACAGCAAGGAACAGAGCCTTTATACTTCTCGCCAAATTTTTCCAGGATTTGAAGATTGTCGATGTTAATCCTTAAGCCCAGCTCGACTGCTCGTTCAATTTCTTCAAAGCCAACGGAATTAGGAGTAAATAAAATCTCATTTGATTTATATCCGGCTTTGAACCCAAACTCGGCTTCCTGCAATGAAACCACATCAATCTCCACCCCAAGCTTTTTCATCAACTTTAAAATGGCAACATTGGTTAGCGCCTTCGAAGCATATTTGATCTTCAGGTCTACGTTTTTAAAGGCTGACCTTAATTTATCTACCTGTTGGGCTATTTTTTCTCCATCATATACATATAAAGGAGTGCAATATTCTTTTGCAAGGCTTGTTAAAGAAATTCCTTGTATCTGGAATTGATTATTCACTTGTTGAGTCATTGTGTTCATAAAAGTTTGCAAAGATAACAGAAAGAAAGAATGTTGGTAGAGACAGATAATTTTTCAATTTTCCCTCATTTACCTCAATCTTCTCAACTCTTGCCTGAGATGGTCCCTGTTTACACCACGCTAAAAAGTTGCTCAATTTTTCTTCATCTCCTTCTGCTTCTATGTACACATCGCCATTTGGTAAATTTTTCACCTTTCCTTTCACTCGCAGTTCATTGGCTTTTTTTTCCGTACTTGCTCTGTAAAAAACACCCTGAACTTTGCCTTTTACTGTGATATTAAAATGCTTTTTCATTTTTTATTGAATTGAATTTTTGTGAATAGAGATCAAATAAAGCATCATTAAAGCATACAAAAATTATTTTTTCAAGGGAAGGATTTGTTCTTAGGAATTTAATTGTTGTAGACAAAGCAATTTCTGTAGCTTCTTCAAAAGGATAACCATACACACCGGTACTTATGGCAGGAAAAGCAATTGTCTTTATTTGATTTTGTACGGCTAGGTTTAATGAATTCAAATAACAATTACCAAGCATTTTTTCTTCATTACTCCTCCCATTGTTCCAGACAGGACCTACGGTATGAATTACATATTTTGCAGGAAGATTATATCCTTTGGTAAGTTTGGCCTCTCCTG
>DASPJL010000159.1:0-72449 GCA_035628645.1 Cytophagales bacterium
TCTTCCAGGTAATCCCAGGTTACTGGTTTGGCTGCCACTCTGCACTCGTTTTTCACGCTGCCATCCTGACAAGTATTTATGGAATGATCGTATCCCAACTCTCCGAATTGCCAAATCATTTTAGGCCCCGGAACAAGTAAATGAAACGACGAAACAAGTTTCATCCTGTCTAATGCAGTGGATAGGCTTTTAATATTATAACTACCGCTTGATTGTCCAAAGGACAAAGCATCAACCATTAACCGCTCTTCGTCATGGCTTTCCATATAAGTGATGAGGTTATTGTTTGTCCAGCTCCTACTTTTAAAATATCCTTTTGAGAAGTTGGAATCATTACCTATTGCAGCATCTTTATATGATCCATGCATGTTTCCCCAAAGCATCATCCCTGCCTCTGATAGCTCTTTCTCTTCCTCGTCAGAACCAAAATGTTCTAAAATCAAGTATGCTTCAGGTTTATAGGAAAAAACTTCAGTGGCTATTCTTTTTAAAATATTTATTCTGGATTCATCATAAGCATCCCAGGCCGCCTGATTATTTAGATTGTCCTGTTGGGTAAATCCTTTGGAAAGGTCAAAGCGCAGTCCGTCAAATTTATATTCGTTTAACCAGTAATGCGCTACCGTATCTGCGTAGTCTTTGGTGTAACTGCTTTCATGGTTCATATCAAAAAAGACATTAAAAGGATGCTTTGCCACCCGGTTAAACCAGGGATTATCAGCAGTTGGCGCAGAACCATCCCAATACATCAAAACATATGGATTGGGTATGTCCTGATGGTTCAATACTATGTCAAGAATTACCGCAAATCCTTGTTTGTGTGCTTCATCTATGAATTGCTTAAGCATTTGTTTTGTGCCATAAGCCTTATCTACCGCAAACATAAATGTGGGATTGTACCCCCAACTGTCGTTTCCATTAAATTCCGTAACAGGCATCAATTCGATCGCATTTACACCTAATTTCTTAAGATAAGAAAGTGTATCGATCAGATTAGAATAGTTGCGCTGGTCAGAAGCAAAAAAATCCCTTATCAACAATTCATAAATTACAAGCTCCTCTTTCTTAGGTTCCGCAAAATCCTGGATCTCCCATTCAAAAGGCGTTTGTCCTGTTTGAATAACAGAGGCCCTCTTTTCATACCATTCTCCTGAATTTGCTCCTTCAGGAAAAGCTTTCGGATTGGGATAAGAATTAGCGGGAATATATTGGTCATCAGGATCAAGGACTTTGTCAGAAAAAGGATCGGCAATTTTCACTTCTCCATCTACAAAATATTGAAAAGCATATTCCACTCCTTTTGTTAATCCGGAAATTTCCAACCAAAACCGTTCTCCGTCCTTTTTCATTTGGTAAGAGGAATTGGTTTGCCAGTTATTAAATTCTCCCAATACAAAAACAAAGTCTTTTCCCGGTGCCAGGAGAGAAAGAATTACCGTTTGATCGTCAATATAGTTTATCCCATCCTTTACTCCCGCCGGCCTTGCTTCTTCGACAGTAGGTTGAATGACGGTGATTATAAACTCTAAGATTGCATCTGTTTCTCCTGCTTTGCTTGCAATGATTTTAGCAGACACAGTTCCGCCATTTGCGGCTGTAAAAGCGTAATCAAGCGTGTCTGTATTTGAGGTTATATGAGTGGAAGTATTGTCGAAAAATAATTCAATCTGATCAGCGGCAGAAGATGTTACAACCGAAATATTCAATATTTCATTCACCTTCATTAAATGATTGTTTTGTCTGGGGGAAAGCAATTTTGCCTGAAAACCGCCCTGATACATATCTATGAACAGATCCTGGTCTGATTGCTTATTATCGTTCCAATCCCGGCTTTTCAGTTTAAACCCTATTCTTTGAAGTTCGGAAGCCGGTTTATTAAAGAATACAGTTGGGGTAAATGTGATGGTATATTCATCAGGATTTGTAGCTGTTCTGGTCATCAAAGCGGCGTCTTGTCCGGGAGAAGTGGCAGGGTTAACATTGGTTGGCGCATCAGCATCTCCCTGTGCATTATCAATCCATGTCCAGATCCAGACATTATCGGCATATCCTTCCAGACTTGTGCCTTCTACATTTACAGTCAAGGTCAAAGGTTTATCCGCCGCCGGAAAATCTGTATTGAGCTTCACCGACTGAGCGGAAGCAAGAAAGGTTAAGATAAAACCTGATAACAAGAAGTAGATTTTTTTCATAAAGAATATTTGGCAACAGCCGCAAATTTTAACCCTCCAAGGGTTTAAAACCCTTGGAGGGTTGTTATTATTCAGAATTGGTTTTAGAAAAGGTGCAAAGCCAAATGCACCCTCTCATTAAACTTTTAAGCAAATTCAAAAACAACAGTGTTGTCCTGTATTTAATTTGAGAAAAACGTTACCCTAAATTCTATTTTTTGGTCAATGAATAAGTATATTGAGCAGGGTCGTTAAAATCCAAAACAATATCATATTCTCCTGCTTCTGTTACCGGAATATTTGCTCCGCCTTCCTCCAACACATTGTCAACAGAGTTATCACCATAATTTAAATCCCAGGCATCATTGGCCCTGAACTTGATCTCACCAACCGACAAAGCCAAAGTAATTTTTAGCTTTTTGTCCGCAGCATCATAAGCCAAGTCCATATCTGAATCCCAGCCAGTAGGTGTTGCATTGCCAATTACTCCAAAACCTGCATTTTGAACCTGATAAGTTTTATTGGTGTAGTCACAAATTATTCTATAAAAACCGGCAGTAGCCACTTCTACATTTGATTCGCCTTCCTGCAATAGTTCTCCATCAATTCCTTTACCCCAATCGCCTGCCCAGTCTTTAAGCTGAAGAAATTTAAATCCTCCTCCTGCAGGGTCTAAATAATGGTAAATCTCAAACTTCCCATCAGTAATTTCTCTAAAAGGAAGTGCATTTGCAGGAGTCCATCCGGCTGAGGTAGAACCTCCAACCAGATAAAGATTATCAGGATAAGCTTTAAATGGAGTAGCAAGGATGGTCAGAGCATTTGAATAAACCGGCGCGGTAAAAGAACCCGCTTGTGTTGATTTAAGACGGACATATAAATTGCTTTCTGTTTCCAGGACTATGCCGGCATTCTGAATCAATGTGTTAAAATCAATTGCAGAATAGTCCTTGGAAAGACCACTCACCTCAATTATTTCAGGTTTTGCAAAACTTTCAACGGAATCAAACTCCAGCACATAACTGATTTCATTTTCTAAACTATAATCCGCCGCTGTCCAGGAAAAAGATACAGGATCAGTATTAGCACTGCCAAAAGTAGTTATAGAGGAAGAAAGCACAGGTTCAGCTTCAACAACATCTCTGTAAGGCGTTACATTTATTGTTACAGGATCAGAAAAGACTGGTTCACTATCGGCGTCTTTGGTAGTGGATTTCAAACGGATTTCTACATCGCTTGCTGTCGCCTCCGTTAACCCTATTTTGTGAATAAGTGAATCCAACGTATAAGATGAAAGGGTTGAAGTGAATCCTGCAATATTTTGATCGGCTGTACTTTTTAAATCTTCCAATATCAATTCTGCGGCATTTGCGAAATTATTTCCGGCTTTATCTACCTGAACAGAATAAATGACATTGGCATCGAAGCCATACCCTGTAGAATACCAGGAGAACTTAGCGCCGTCTGTAGTTTGGGCTTCCTCACTTTTCAAAATCGTTGAGGGTTGTGATATAGAAAGCACTGGAGCAGTGGGTGCAGTCATTATGGTTGTCTCGTCGTCTTTATCACAAGACCAGAAGACAACAGCGCCAAGTGCAATTAGGAATATTTTATATATGGAAGTTTTCATTCGTAAACAGGTTTGAGGTTAGAGGTTTGAGGTAAGTTCACTTGGAACTTCTTGCTCACTTCGTTTTAAATTATTCATTTTCATTGAGATGCGTATTTTTTCTAATTAACACATAAGCACATTAACTAATTATCACATCATCTAATTACATGGTTTCCAGACAGGAACTTGCTGAACAATTAAGTCACTTCCTGAGCCTGAGTAAATTCTGTTGCTGCCATCGGAGCAACTTCCATCCAGCTTTCCTTCTTGAGTTGACCAGTTTTCATTTAGCCTGAATTTATATTCAGCACCTGCTTGCATGGCAACAGAACCGCAATAAACCCCATTCGTCACTTTATTCATTACGATATCCGTACCGGTAGAAGCGCCCCAATTTGTTGGCGAACCGACAAAACCAATGGTCATTCCTTCAGCAGGATCAGGAGCCAGAAGAACTATAGTAACCTGTCCTTCTGTCAGACATTCAGGATTTAAGGCTAAAATTTTCAGGTCAGCCTCATTAATGCTTTCCTTTGCTTCGGTATCTGTCGCAGTAATCTTAAGTTTATAATTTCCGGCAGCCAAAGCAGCTATTCCTGATTCTTCGGCAGTCCAGGTTAAACTATTCGGACCGGCCACAAGTGCTTCGGAAAAGGTCTTACTTCCTACAGAGGTGCCGCTTTCCTCGATCAAATCAAATGTAACCGAGGACACAGGACTGTTAGCCCCGTCTGTTACCATGGCGCTTAAATCTGCTCCCAGATTTGCAACAACTGCACCCGGAGCATTGATGGTTATACGGGGAGGAAGAGCAGGGATTCCTTTCAACTCCTCTTCCTGGCAAGAAAGGATGGCAATCAGCGCCATTATCATCAAATAATTAAATATCTTTTGCATTGAAAATAGGTTTGAGGTATGAGGTACGAGGTTCGAGGAGATCCGCGAGAACTTCTTGCATATTTCCTGTAAATATTTCATTTTCATAACTTTTGAGATGTCTTTTTAATTACTGCTATCAAATCATTTGCATTACGATTTGCCTAATAACCAGTATTTTGTTTTAATTGTGGATTAGCAATGATTGCTTGAGAAGGAATCGGATATACATTTCTGAACGTCTCCGTTTGTTTGCCTTCCGCAACATTTCCTTTCCATGCCCATATAGCTCTAGGGTTATTTTCCGGATTCGTGGTAAAAAGATTAAATCTTATCAAATCCGTTCTTCGATGACCTTCCCAATACAATTCCCTTCCTCTTTCATCAATAATGAAGAACAAGTCTAAATTGTCTGAAGCAATATTTCCATTGGCGTTGCCGTAGGCTCTTTCCCTAAGCGCATTGATATAGATTACGGCGGTTTCCAAATCTCCACCTGAACCTCCTCTTAATACCGCTTCTGCATACATCAAGTAAGCATCGGCAAGCCTGAACATGGGAAAATCGATATCTGCAAAAGTTGCATTAGAACCTGCAACGCCCTGGGAAGTTATATTTTTGAACTTAGGAACTGCATAGCCTTGATTAAAGCTTGTTGTAGGCGTTTCTGGAATTTCCAACGTTTGTCCATCCGAATAAAATATCGCTCGAAGATCTTCCGAAGATCCTGCAGAAGCTGCATTTGGAAAAAGTCTTACAAGATTAGGCGTAGTTCTTAAACCTGCCCATCCTGAGGCAAGACCGTAATCGGTGGCTGTCATAGAACCGCCTATAGCCGCATGAGCGATAAAAGTAGTTCCACCATAAGTTCTTGTAAAATTTCCATCAAAGTTTACAGAGAAAATAACTTCTGGAGAAGTGTGATTATCTGCTAAAAACAAATTTTGATAAACGGGATCAAGCGAATAGCCAGCATTTATAATCTTGTTGATAAAAGTAAGTGCCTCGGTATATTTTGGAGTACCTATATACACCTCTGCATTTAGGTATAGCTTGGCAAGAAGCATCCATGCAGCAGCTTTGTCCGCTCTTCCATATTCAAAGCGCGGGTTACCAAGTTCGGCTTCAATAGCCAATAATTCGCTTTCTATAAAGTTAAAAACATCTTGTTTTCCATTTGCCGGTTGGCCGGGAGCTGATGTGCCTACAGGATTGGTTTCAGGAACAATAGGAATATTTCCAAATAAATCCAATCCATGCCAGTAACTTAATGCCCGGAGAAAACGGGCTTCTGCTCTATAGGTTTTCACTTCCGCCTGAACATTTTCCGCAATTCCTCTTTCAATTAATAGATCTTCTGTTGTTTGTATTAAAAATTCATTGGCCATTCCCACCTGAAAATACACCCTGCTAAACATTGCATTTAAAAAGGGATTTATGGTGGTCCAGGTGTGAAGGTGAAAAGCAGGCAACCCATCATCATTCCATCCAATCACAGCCTCGTCGGTTGACAATTCCTGTGCTCCCCAATATTGACGCATATATGCTGAAAAACCAGCATCGCTAATGCTCAGAATATCCCTGATGTTGTCTGCATCAGGATTTCCCTGGCCTACTACTGCCAATCCTGAATAAATTCTGGCAAGGAATTGCTTATATGAACTAGGGTCATTGAAAAGTACATCACCGGTGGTTGCACTTTTGGGAGATAAGTTCAGGTCAGTGCAAGCCCCAAGGGCTGCAAAGACGGTTATCATTATAATTCCAAATATCTTTTTCATGTATTAAGGTTTTAGATGTCAGCAGCGATCAGCTTTGGAACTTCATGCTGCATTTCATCAATTACACTATTTTTATTTCTTTGTTGAGACGCTTCTTTTTGATTGCATCATCGGATTAACTAATTACCACATTACAACCCAATGCTCAGTCCAACTATGAAAGTCCGCGACCTTGGGTAAATGTTATTGTCAATTCCCGAAATGGTGGCTTCGGGATCGAGACCTGAATAATTCGTCACCAAAAATGCATTTTGCACCGTACCATAGACCCTTAGTTTTAATTTTTCTGAAAAAGGCCTTAATGCATATCCTAATGACATGTTATCCATTCTTAGGAATGAAGCATCTTCCACGTAATAATCAGAAAAATATTGAGGCCTGTAGAAGTTGGTTTCCAATACGGAGGTAAGCATATTATTAGGAACAAAACTATCTGCTCCCCTTTGATAATTCGCCTGGTTGGAAGCCACATTGTTATAAACATAATTTCCAATACTTCCTCTTAGGGTGAAGCTAAAATCAATGTTTTTATAATTTATAAGAGAAGTCAGTCCCATCAAAACGTTGGCCGCAGGATTTTTATAAGGCCTTCGGTCATCTGCATTTACCAATCCATCTCCATTTATATCATGATACATGACTTCATTATATTCAGGAACGGTTCCGAAATTATCAGTAATTGGTTTGCCATTTTCACCTGTTTTATGTTTATAAACATAGAATGCATTAACAGGCTGTCCGACTTTATGGATCTGGATCCTATTGCCTGTACCCCCCGAAATATCACCTGTCGGATATCCTTGAAAAGCCGGGTCATCACTACCATCCAATACAATTATTTCGTTTTTGTTGGAAGAAGCATTGAAGCTCAGGTTCCAGGTGAGGTTTTCCCGGTCTACAGGTATGGCAGTAATTGAAAATTCCACACCACGGTTTCTTACTTCTCCTACGTTAGTAGTAATGATGTCTGAACGATTTGCGCCAGGGGGTACCGCCCTGTCAAAAAGCAGGTTGGTGGTATTCTTTTGATAAAATTCTAATGCACCGGAAAGCCTTCCTTGCAGAAATCCATAATCCAACCCAATATTAAGGGAGGCAGTTTCTTCCCATTGCAAATTCACGTCGTACCCTGAAGGGCGGACAGTGTTGATAAAGGTATCGCCTAGCTGATATTGAGTATATTGGTCGCTTGACTGGTAGATGGAAATGTATTTAAAATCAGGAATTCCCTGGTTTCCGGTAATTCCATAACCAACACGCAACTTCAAATCGCTTACTACATTCTTCAACCCTGCCATAAAACTTTCATCTATGATCCTCCAGCCAAATGCTGCTGAAGGAAAAAGCCCCCATTTGTTTTCCGGACCGAACCGTGTAGAACCATCACGGCGAAGGTTTACAGTCAAAAGATATTTGTCTTTTAGGGAATAATTAATTCTACCAAAAAAGGAAATTAACCTATTTTCTACAGTGTTTGGATTTTCAGGCACAGTCAGCTCGCCAACTGCCGGATTGTAAACGTCATAAATATTGGAAGACAACTGGGTGGTGATATAACTTGGATTGGTAAAGAAAAAATTCTGCCAGGAATATCCTCCTGTTACATCAATTCTACTGTTTATGCTTGGAATGTCTTTGGTATAATTAAGATAAGCTTCAAGCAAGCCGCTGGTCCTTTTGGGGTTTCTATATTGAATTCTACCATTATTCGCTACGGCCCTCTTCAAAAAGGTTGGAAGAAACTCTTGTCTTTCGCCACGGCTCACATCATATCCGAGGTTAAGGTTCGCCCTTAGTCCTGGCACAGGTTTAAATTTATAATCAAATTGAATATTTCCAAGACCCCTGAAATTCTGTCCCACATCATTGGTAAGGTTAAGATCGGCCACAGGGTTGTTTGGGGACTGAATATTTGGCAATCCTTCAGAAGTTCTCCATTCAAAATATCCACCATAAGGGCTATCGTCGTCATATACAGGTTTGGTAGGATCCATACCCAAAGCCGCTCCGATTGCAGCAGGAGAAAAGCGGTCTTCTGTTTGTGCTCCTTTTACATTTAATTTTATATTAAGCGCTTCATTAAATAAATTTTGGTCAAGATTTAAGGCAAAATTGGTCTTTTTGGTATAAGAAGTTTTTATGATCCCTTCCTGCTCCTGATGACCAATAGAAGCTCTATATGTCAAATTTTCTAAGCCTCCTGACATAGTAAGTGTATGGCTGGATCCTATCGCAGAACGAAAGATCTGATCCTGCCAATCGGTGTCAATGGCCGGATCGCTGGAAAGCTGATCCAGATTTTGATTGGCAGTTGTGGCTATAACCTCGCGAAATTGATCGGCATTAAAAACATCATATTTTTTCGCCACCTCACCCACAGAATAAAACCCCTCATAAGTAACGGTAGGCGTTCCTTTTTTACCCTTTTTGGTTGTAATGAGAATAACACCATTAGCGCCTCTTGATCCGTAAATTGCAGCAGCAGATGCATCCTTTAAAACTGTAAAAGTCTCTATATCATTAGGATTTATAAAGTTGAGGGGATTTCTTCCCGCATCTGTTCCCATGGAATGTACAGGAAAACCATCAATAACATAAAGCGGTTCATTCTCCGCTCTGATGGAAGTACCTCCCCGAATTCGAATGTTAACGCCTGCTCCGGGTTCTCCGCTGGACGGCTGTATTTGCACTCCGGCTATTTTTCCTGTGATCAGGTTATCCGGCGAGACAATTGCTCCTTGATTAAAATTTTTGGAATCTATCGCAGTAACTACACCTGTTACGTCTTTCTTTTGCTGATTACCATACCCTACCACAACTATTTCCTGAAGCGCTTCAACGTTAGGCATAAGCACCAAATCAATAACAGTTCTGCCATTGACAGGTATTTCTTCAGTCAAATAACCTATAAATGAATATACAAGAATACTGTTTGGGTCAGGAATTGTAAGGGTGTACATTCCATCCACATCGGTAACCGTGCCTGTAGTCGTTCCTTTTAGCACCACGCTAACTCCGGGCAAAGCGCCTTCCGCCTCAGAAGACACCTTTCCTGTTACCGTCAAACTTTGTTTTATTACTGATGGCAAATAGGCTTTTGTCTTTTTCTTCAGCACGATCCGTTCGCTTATTATTTCATATTCAAGACTTAACGGCTCCAGCACCTTTTCTAAAACGTCGCTTAGTTTTTCGTTTACAATCTCTAGGTTTATTAACTGCTTATTCTGAACAGATTCTTTACTGTAAACAAATTTTACATCTGCTTCCTCTTCAATAATGTGTAACGCTTCTTTCAAAGTCACATCCTTTAAGTCAAGGTTCAAATTTTTATTAAGTACCTCCTGGGCATTTCCCGAACCGGCAAATGCAAACCCGGATAATACTATCATCATCAATATCTGACTACATGTTATTCTCATTATTTTAAAAAATAATGCGTTCGATTTTGAATTAAAATTCATACATTTAAGTGTTTTGTTACTTTGTTCAACAAAATACCCTTTTCCTTCCTGGGCAAGAGGAAGGGTTCCAAAAAGGGTGGAATAATTGCCGGAAGTGGTTCCAACACTTCTGGCATATTTCAAGAAAGATGGGACGACTAAGTAGAGTTTAGTTTCATAGGCTTGAATAGTTTAAGGGTTTAAATTTCAGTTACCTTCGCATCCTTTTCCTGAGATCAGGATCTTATTATCAGCGAAGACATATTTTGCACCAATAGAGCGGGTTAAAATCTTTAAGGTTGATTCCAGGGACTGGTCGGTCAGGTCTGCTGTTATTATACAATTTTCAATCTTTGCATTTTCCGGTTGGATCTCCACATTATAGGCAAGGCTAATCGTATTCAAAATATCCTTCATAGAACTTTCATTGAAGATCATCTCATTCTTGGCCACCATTTTATACTTGCCGGCATTGTGCTCTTCCAACCTTACTAATTTATTGAATTCCTTTACAAAGGTGGCTTTCTGATTGGGCTTAAGAATGACTTCCTTAGGTTTGGAAGTTCCGTTTTCATTTATTGAAACGGATACTTTACCCGTTACCACAGCAACTTCTGAAGAATTATCCTGGTCATAAGCCTTTATATTGAAGCTTGTTCCCAATACCTTGGTTTTTATATTGCCGGAATAAATTATAAAAGGTCTTTTTACATCCCTTTTTACTTCAAAAAATGCTTCTCCAATTAGCTTGACTTCCCTAAGCTTTCCTGTAAACTTTTCTGGATATTCCAGCTTACTTCCTTCCTTCAACCAAACTTTTGATCCGTCGGAAAGCAGGATTTCCTTTGATTCTGTTAACTTCTTGTCAATTATTTGGGTAGATGAAAGCTGAGGTCCGGCGTTTGTTAAATTTTTATTATTTCTATAAAAAATAAATGCAACGGCAAATACAATCAACAATACTGCAGCGGCTTTAATAATAAAATTGAATTGGATAACCTTACCTTTTTCTGTGCCTCCTTCTTCCAGCGCTATTTCTTTATTTACCTCATCTTTAATATAATTCCTGATTTCGTTAAGGTCTATATTTTGGTTAAACAGCGGTATTTCATTTTCCTCACCCATGGCTTCATACCATCGATCTATAATTTCAAGTTCGCGATCAGTACAATGGCCTGACCTAAACTTTCTTAACAATTCCTTTGCTTCTTCTGGTGTCAACGTTTTTTTATTTTAAGTCTTTTTGTTATCCCTATACTACCAAGTCAGCCTTTATTTAATAAGGTACTATTGGCAGGTATATTTTTTTATTATTTTTTTAATTGGCAAGTTTCTTTTGCTCCTTCCTTTCGCCTTTTAAAGGCAAATCAGGAAAAAGATTAAATAAATGAGCAGTTAAATTCATTATCATTAAAAGCGTCATATTATCCCTTCAGGTATTAATTGGGACATAACCTTTCAGGGGACTATAGGAAATTTGTGATGATAACAAGGGAAAGCAATTGGTTCAGATGAAGTTTTAAGGTTTTCAATGCCTTGCTTATCTGATTTTTTACTGTTTGGTCGGAAACATTCAGCTTTGAGGCAATTTCCTTTATGGAAAGATTTTCATTTCTGCTTAATTCGAATACCTCCTTCACTTTTGGCGATAGTGTATTAATGCCTTGATCTATGCAATTCTGCAAGTCGTGGGAGTAGATCTTTTCATTGGTAGAATTATCATAATCCTCTACTGTTTTTTTAAGCACCTTCAAATAATTTTCTCTTACTATATGAGATTCTATATAATTAATAACCTTATATTTTATAGCAGTAAAAAGGTAGGCGGCTACGGTTTGTCTTATCTCAATGGTTTCTCTTTTTAACCACAAAGAAGCAAATAAATCCTGCACAAGGTCTTTGGAATCTTCCAGAGATTTAATCCTTTTATAAGCAGTAAGAAACAGCCTTTTCCAAAATCTATCATAAATCTGGTCAAAGGCTCTTTTATCTCCTTGTTTTAAAAGGATAAATAATTCTTCATCAGTATAATGATTAAAATTAATAATAGTGATAAGGGTTAGATGAATATTAATTTTTTATTAATCCAATAAATTATTCCTCACAAGGTAAATAAAAATTCAAAATAAGAGTTTAAAATGTAATTTAAATTATCAATTTATCAACCAGACCAAAACCAACTTTTTCCTTTTCTTTGAATAAAGTCAGCTACAATGAAAAGAAGTACTATTCGACATTAAAATTTTCTTTTAATTATTTTAAATCTATTGAAACATAGACTTAATTAAGGCAATGCTTCAAAATTCTAGTTCTAAATTCAATTATTTCGTAAAAAAAATACGTTTAAAACTTTATCAGTCCACGAAAAGCATTTATCTGAAAAGAAATATAAGCCTGAGGAAAAAAATGGATTTTTTGTGGGAAAGACTTTGTTATTATAGTCCTTATTCCGATTATTTGTAAGATATTATTACACATGTTTTGATTAATCGGATCAAGACCAAAACGAAAAAAACGGAAATACTAAATTCCAAGAACCTTAGTTGATCATTAAAAAATTAGATATATATGGGAATTTTAGATAGAATCAAGACTAATTACAATCCTAAGGCAAATGAAACCAGCCTTGGGGAATACCTTGATCTTTGCAAAAAAGATTCGAAGGCGTATGCTAAACCTGCTGAACGTATCCTTGATGCCATTGGTGAGGCTGAGTTTTTAGACACCAAGGAAGATCCTTCGCTTAGCCGGATATTTTCTAATAAAGTAATTAAAATTTACCCTGCTTTCCGGGAGTTTTATGGAATGGAAAATACAATTGAACAAATTGTTTCCTATTTCAGGCACTCTGCCCAGGGACTTGAGGAGAAGAAACAAATTTTGTATCTGATGGGCCCCGTAGGTGGAGGTAAGAGCTCATTGGCTGAAAAGCTGAAACAGTTGATGCAAGTCAATCCGGTGTATGTTCTTAAAGCCGGTAATGAAATAAGCCCCGTTTTTGAAAGTCCGCTCGGTCTATTTGCAGATTATAGAAAGGAAATAGAAAGTGAATATGGCATTCCTGCCAGATATATTCCTGCGTGCATGAGTCCATGGGCTACCAAACGCCTTCGTGAGTTTGGAGGGGATGTAAATAAGTTTAAGGTCGTTAAGCTTTATCCATCTGTTCAGGATCAAATTTCTCTTGCCAAAACTGAACCCGGCGACGAAAACAATCAGGATATTTCAACACTTGTAGGTAAAGTAGACATAAGAAAGCTTGCAGATTTTCAACAAAGCGACCCTGACGCCTATTCTTATACCGGAGGATTGTGTCTGGCCAATCAGGGAATTTTGGAATTTGTAGAAATGTTTAAAGCACCGATAAAAGTGCTTAATCCGCTACTTACCGCCACCCAGGAGAACAACTATAAAGGAACTGAGCCAATCGGTGCAATACCATTTGACGGCATTATACTCGCGCACTCCAATGAATCGGAATGGGCTAAGTTCATGAATGACAAAAAGAACGAAGCCTTCCTTGACCGTATTTATAAAGTTCAGGTTCCATATTGTTTAAGAGTAAGTGAAGAGATAAAAATCTACGAAAAGCTGATCAGGGACAGTTCTCTTAAAGATGCCAATTGTGCACCTCAAACACTTGAATTACTTGCAGAATTTGCAGTAATGACACGGTTAAAGGAACCCGAAAACTCAAGCCTTCACTCCAAGATGCGGGTATACAACGGGGAGTCTTTAAAAGATACTGATCCGAATGCCAAGTCCATTCAGGAGTACCGTGATGAAGCAGGAATCAACGAAGGAATGAACGGTATTTCTACCCGTTTTGCTTTTAAGATCCTTTCAAAAGTCTTCAACTTTGATTCTGAAGAAATAGCTGCAAATCCAGTTCACTTGCTCTATGTATTGGAGCAGGAGGTGATAAAACTGATGCTGCCAAGGGAAACTGAGGACAAATACCTCAACATCATTAAATCGGTGCTGGCAAGTAAATATGCTGAATTTATAGCCGATGAAATTCAAAAAGCATATATAGAATCCTACAGTACCTATGGTCAGAATATTTTCGAGAAGTATGTGCTGTACTCCGATTACTGGATGCAAAATAATGACTACAGAGATCCTGATTCCGGAGAAATCCTCGACAGAAGAATGCTAAATCAGGAGCTTGAAAAAATAGAAAAACCTGCAGGAATAGCAAATCCAAGAGATTTCAGGTCTGAAGTAACCAATTTCACGCTTCGGTACAAGGCAACTCACGCTGGTAAATCACCTAAATGGGATTCTTATGAAAAGATAAAAACTGTAATCGAGAAAAAAATCTTTACCAATACAGAAGACCTGTTGCCAATCATTTCATTTGGCGCAAAAACCAATGAGGATGAACAAAAGAAACATAAGGATTTCGTAAAGAGAATGAAAGACAGGGGATATACGCCAAAACAAATAAGAATTCTTGTGGACTGGTTTATGAGAGTTAGAAAAACACTTGCTTAATTAAATGTTGAATTTTGAATGTTGAATTTTAAATGAAACCATCATGGAGCAAAGCTTCAAAAAAAGAACGAAAATATCAGATGGATCTACCTTTAAAATAAAACATTCACGAATGAATTAGATGCTTTAATTCTCTTGAGATTCTCATTTAGATTAATACCATTCAACATTCATAATTTAAAAATTTAACATTAAAACAAATGAGTAATATCATTGATAGGCGATTAAACTCCAGAGGTAAATCCATCAGCAATCGGCAGCGCTTTTTGAAAAGGGTGGAAGATCAGATTAAGAAAGCCTTGCCGGATGTTGTAAGCCAGGAAAGCTTAAAGGATAGCGGTACCGGAGGCACGGTGAAGGTCCCAATTAAAGGGTTGGACGAGCCCAGTTTCGGACACGATCCTCAAACAGGTACCAAACAAATAGTACGGCCGGGTAATGACCGTTTTTCCGAAGGAGACCGGATTCCCAAACCCAAGGATGGAGAAGGTGACAGTGGCAGTGGAAAAGGCTCGAACAGCCCTGAGGTTACGGAAGACAATTTCGTTGTAATTCTTTCCCGTGATGAATTTTTACAATTTTTCTTTGACGACCTGGAGTTGCCCAATCTGGTAAAGAAATTCATGCAGGAAACGAATTCCTTTGAGAACAGAAGGGCCGGTTATACAAAAAATAGTATTCCTTCCAGGTTAAATGTTAAGACGACTTACCAGCAATCCCTGGCCAGGCAAATCTCTTTACAAGGCGTATACAAGAAGAAATTAGAAAAATTAAACGAACAGCTGACAGCTACTATTGATCCGATCGAAATTGAACTCCTTAAAAAGGAAATTGAACGGGTAAAACGACAATTGGCTACCATACCTTTCTTCGACAATGTCGACTTGCGGTATAATCATTTTGAAATGGTCCCGATACCAGCCACTTCAGCAGTTATGTTTTGCATTATGGACGTGTCAGGCTCCATGGGTTATCATGAGAAAGACATTTCAAAAAGATTTTTCACACTTCTATATCTGTTTCTGACCAAACAATATGAAAATGTGGAATTGGTATTTATACGACACCATACAGAGGCAAAAGAGGTAAACGAAGAAGAATTCTTTAATTCTAAAGAAAGTGGAGGGACTATGGTAGCGCCATCTCTTTCGCTTATGCACAAAATCATAAAAGAAAGGTATAGCAACAACCAATGGAATATCTATGGCTGCCAGGCATCAGATGGTGATGTTTGGGCAGATTCAGATGCTCAGGAATCAGCGCAGATATTAAAAGAAGATATACTTCCGCTGGTGCAGTATATGGCGTACATCGAAATCAATAAAAGCGTTCATAGCAGCTCCTTATGGAACGTATATAATTCCTTGGCAGATGATATACAGTTTTCTGTGCAGAAGATCTATGAGGTAAATGAAATATGGCCTGTTTTCCGTGGTCTTTTTAAAAAATCAAAAGTATTGGAGGGATAATAAATATGGAGAAGAAGGAATTTTATAAAAAATTATTCAGCAATCCCACCTGGGATTATGAGACGTTGCAGGCTGCGGATGAAGTAACCAGCAGGATCGCATCAGAATACCTTAATCTTAAAACTTACCCCAATCAAATTGAAATAATTACCTCAGAGCAAATGTTGGATGCTTATTCACTCATTGGCCTTCCAACCTCTTACCCGCATTGGAAATTCGGAAAAGATTTTATTGTTAACCAGAACAGCTATATAAAAGGAAGGTCTGCCCTTTCTTATGAAATGGTGATCAATTCCAATCCTTGCATCAGCTATAACATGGAAAACAACACCACCTGTATGATGGTGCTTGTCATCGCCCATGCATGCCAGGGACACAATGCTTTTTTTGCAAACAATTATATGTTTAAGGAATGGACATCTGCGGATTCTATTCTTGATTATATGGCTTTTGCACGGGAATACATTCTTTCCTGTGAGGATGAGTATGGAATGGAAGAGGTAGAAAGAGTGCTTGATGCATGTCATGCTTTAATGCCGCATGGGATCGACAAATACAAAAAACCGACTCAACTGTCGGCTTATAATGAAAAGGAAAGAATAAAAAAGCGGATCAGTGTAAAGCATGAAAATTACAATGAGCTTTGGACTACTCTTCCGAAAGTAGGCAAGTTAAATGAGATTCAGCCCAATCAGACAAGGCAGTTCCCCGAAGAGCCTGAAGAAAATATTCTTTACTTTATAGAAAAAAATGCACCTACCCTTCCTGAGTGGAAGCGGGAAATCGTGAGAATAGTAAGGAAAGTAGCCCAATACTTTTACCCTCAGGGATTGACAAAGGTAATGAACGAGGGTTTTGCCACATTTACTCACTATCATATTGTAAATAAAATGTATGATGAGGGATACCTGGATGATGGATTTATGCTGGAATTTATCCATAGCCATAGTTCTGTACTTTATCAGCCGGAGTATAAGAGCAAGTATTTCTCGGGACTTAATCCTTACACTTTAGGGTTCAATATTTTCATGGACATTAAAAGAATTTGTGAATCTCCTACAGAGGAAGACAAGTATTGGTTTCCTGATCTGGCAGGCAAGGACTGGCTGACCGAAGTACACTATGCCATGCACAATTTCAGAGACGACAGTTTCATCTTGCAATACCTTTCACCTAAAGTTATCCGTGATATGAAGCTCTTTGCCATCACCGATGACGAGGATGAAGAAGAATACGAAATTACTGCGATTCATAATGAAAGAGGTTATAAAAAAGTAAGAGAAATACTAAGTGAACAATATAAGAGAACTTCCTATGTGCCAGATATTCAAGTCGAAAAGGTAGATCTTCATGCGACAAACACCCTACATTTAACCCATCATATTATCAACAACCGGAAGCTGGATGAAAAAGAAACCGAAAGGACCCTTTCTTATTTGAGGTATCTTTGGGAATTTCCGGTTCAGCTAACCTCTCGCAACCGGTTGGGAATAAATGAGGAGCATTTTGAATCTTATTAGATTTGACAACTTTTAAAAAGTTGTCAAATCTTCCTTCCTAAAACAGAAAAATCATAATTTTTTTTTATCTTTTCAGGTGGAATCAGGTTTCTTCCTTTCCCAAAAAACTTATTTCTATTGGAATCCTTTTAGAATTAAGCCAAAACCTATAAATAAATTAACCCTTATGAAATCCTTAATTACACAATCCATCTATTTCCTTATTCAACTGTTTCCCTTTATTGCCTTTGCCCAAAGGGAATCGTTTCGTCTGGAAAGTTATACCACTGAAGAAGGTCTTTCTCATAATTATGTTAACTGTATAACTCAGGATGCTTCCGGATTCATCTGAACTGGAACCCACAATGGGTTAAACCGTTTCGACGGGCATAATTTTAAATCCTACTATAATGACCCTAAGGACACATTCCAATTGTCGTCCGTGGAAATCGTATGCCTGCTGCCTGACAAAATAGGTAACCTGTGGGTAGGAACATTACGGGGCCTGGAAAAATATGATAAGGAGACGGACAGTTTTGTTCATTTCTCCAATTATCCTGCATATAAAGCACTTGAAGGCGTTCAGATAAAGTCATTATTAGAAGATACCAAGGGCAATATATGGATAGGAACCTATGGAAAAGGGCTTTACAAGCTGAATCCTGGTACGAAAAAGTTGACGGAGTACCGATCAAGTTCCGGAAATCAGAACTCGTTATCCAGCGATTTCATTAATGTACTTTATCAGGAAAATCAAGAGGAATTGTGGATAGGAACCTGGCAAGGCGGAGCGGATAAACTTCATATCGTTTCAGGAAACATTGAACATTACCAGTCAATAAAAGGCCATATAAGCAATGCAGGGGTGACCATAAATTCTATCACCGCTGATAAAAAAGGAAATATTCTTTTTGGAACATGGGGTGTTGGAATATGCATCTTCAACGAAGAAACAAAAGAAATGGAAAAATACAACCCTTTACCAGAAAAGAAAGAACTGCTGGATAATACCACGGTCATATCGGTTTATGAGGATAAGGATGAAATATTGTGGGCCACTACTTTTAATAAAGGCATCGTGGCTTATGACCGGCAAAATGACACGGTCTTAAACTTCAGAAGCGAATTACCAGAGCCGTTTTTTATAAAAAGCAATATTACCTGGGATATTTTTGAAGACAAATATGGGGTGATATGGCTCAGTACTTATGGAGGTGGTATTATCAAGATCAAAAAAAACAATAACAACTTCAAACATATAATTGCCCGGTCAGGCAATCATCCAAATTCGTTTATCAGCACCATTTTTCAAACCCATGACAATAAAATATGGGTGGGAACAACGGAAAAAGGATTAAATCTCTTAAACACCACAACCTATTCCATACGCGAAGTTCTTCTCAAAGACAGCATTTTTGACTATACCGTTTCCTGTATGGCCGAGGACAAGGAGAAAAATTTATGGCTGGGGACCACGCGAGGACTGGTAAAATATAATCCTGTCAATAAATCCCTTTCTTATATTGACCCTTCTACTTTGGTTCGGGACAGCGCTTCCACTTTGAAAGAGCTGGGCATTCTTTCTATCTGCATAGACAACGAAGGCTGGATATGGATGGGCACATTTGAGGAAGGCCTATACCGGTACAATCCTGAAACAGGCGTCTGCTTTCATTATAAACACGATGAAAACAACTCAAACAGTTTAAGTGACAATGTGATATGGACAATTTTTCAGGACCACAGGAAAAACATCTGGTTTGGTACCAGGAACATCTTAAATCGCTTTGATAAGGAGAAAGAAATTTTCATACACTATAAACCCAACCCTAAAGACGCCAACGCCATTTCGCATAATGTAATCTCAGATATTTATGAAGATTCTCGAAAAACATTGTGGTTTGCCACGCTCGGCGGAGGATTAAACAAATACAGGCGCGGCACGGATGATTTTGAACAAATAACGAAGGCCGATGGATTATCGGATGATAACATTGCCGCCATTGTAGAGGATTTCAAAGGCAATTTATGGTTGAGTACTACAAAAAAAATATCCCGATACAATCTGTCAAACCACAGCATTCAAAATTATGACAAGAGCAGTGGGCTAAGCGACAATACATTTAATATAAACATAGGCTTAAGAAGCAATACCGGAGAAATATTTTTCGGGGGAAGCAATGGAATCAATGCCTTTCACCCAGATAGCATAAAAGATTTTATGGCTACTCCGGAGGTGGTATTAACAGATTTTAAAAGGTTCAACAAGTCTGTTTCTTCCAGAGAAAAAGTTGATGGCAGAATTCTGCTAAAAAAGGAAATCAATGAATTGGATAAACTTGTCCTAAGTTACAGTGATTATGTAATTTCTTTTGAATTTTCAGTGTTGGATTATGCCTATCCAGAAACTAATAAATATGCTTATAAATTGGAGGGATTTGACGAAGAATGGGTGTATACGGATGCTAAAAGGCGTTATGCCTATTACACCAACCTTCCTCCGGGAGAATATACATTAAGGGTGAAAGCCACCAACCATACCGGAATTTGGAATAATAATGAAAAGAAAATTGACCTGATCATCACTCCTCCCTTCTGGCAAACTATTTGGTTTAGAGCGGCTGTCATCCTTCTTTGTGTCCTTGCAATAAATATTTTCATTCGCCTGAGAATAAGGAATCTGAAGAATCAGCGAAAGATATTAAAAAAGATTGTTTATAAAAAAACCCAGGAAATACGGTCAAAAAACACGGTTCTAGAAAAAAACAATGAAAAATTGAGCAAACAAAAAGAAGAGATCCTGGCGCAGAAAAATGAGATCCTTGAAATGAGCTTGAAAGTACGGGAAGCAGATGAGAAGAAAATGAAGTTTTTTGCCAACATTTCACATGAATTCCGCACACCTCTCACCTTAATACTTGGACCAGCCGAAAACCTTGTCGGGAAAAATGCTGATCATGAGATAAAAGACCAATTAAAAATTATCTATAAAAATGCACATCAGCTATTGCATATGGTAAATACGCTGATGGACTTTCAGAAACTGGACAATGACCGTTTGACGCTGCAATTAATAAAAAAGGAAATCATAGAATTTGTTAGAGATCTGGTAAACGGATTTAAAGAATTGGCAGAAACAAAGCAGATCAACCTACTTCTTTCTTATTCTCCTGAGGAGTTTGTCACCTGGTTTGATCCATATAAAATACAGATCATTCTTTACAACCTTATTTCCAATGCTTTTAAATTTACACAGGAAAACGGGACGATAAAGATCACACTCGGGGTGGATGAAACAAATCGTCAACTGAAGTTTATTGTAGCCGACAATGGAATAGGCATTGATCCCAAAAAGACATCCAAGATTTTTGACCGGTATTATCAGATAGAAAACCGCTCCTCATACAAAGGAACAGGGCTTGGACTTGCCCATACCAAGGAATTGGTTGATCTTATGGAGGGAAAAATTGAGGTAACAAGTATTCCTGAACAAGGAACCACTTTTACTATTTGTATCCCGCTGCTAGAAGAGGGCCAAATTAAGGAAAATGAAAAGCTTGTGGTACTTTCAGAAAGTCACCTTCCTTTAAATACTGAACTTTTTAAAGGATTGATTCCAACCGAAAATGCCGTGCAATCCGACAATGGAAACAAGACTGCGATATTAATTATAGATGATAACGAGGATTTAAGAAGCTATATCAGAAGCTGCCTTTTTGAAAAATACAACATTTACGAAGCTTGTAATGGAAATGAAGGTCTGTTAATGGCAAAAGAAAAATTGCCTAAATTAATTATCAGCGATTTAATGATGCCTGAAATGGATGGAATGGAGTTTTGCAAACGCGTCAAAACCGATATAAATATAAGTCACATTCCAGTTGTTCTGCTTACGGCAAAAACAGACAAAGCATCACAAATAGAAGGCTATGAAACCGGAGCAGATGATTATATAACAAAGCCATTCAACAAGGACCTGCTAATGGCCAGAATTGAAAACCTGATCCAAAGCCGGGAAAAATTAAGAAGGAGTTATAAAAGCAAATTAGATCTGAATCCCACAGAAATTTTAATAACTTCGGTAGATGAAAAATTCTTGCAAAATGCGCTTTCCATTGTGGAACAACATATCGCTGATGCTGAATTTGGAACATCCGCCCTCGTTCATGAACTGGGCATGAGCCGAACATTGGTCCACATGAAATTTAAGGAGCTTACAGATCTTTCTACTGGTGAATTCATAAAAATTACAAGACTTAAAAGGGCTGCGCAACTATTGAAGGAAAAAAAGCACCGCGTTTCCGATGTTTGTTATTTGGTAGGTTTTACGGACCCTCATTATTTTAGTAAATCATTTAAAAGCGTTTATGGGGTTTCACCGTCCAATTTTACCGGGTAATAAAGACCTAAGAATAATAGTACAATAAATGAAAAGAACATTTATATTTAAACGGTACAGCGCCTTCGTATTTTCCAGGGGTTTTACTATTTTGAAAATCTTTTATTAAAAAGTGATTAAACTTATCCATGATGAATAAATATTTAATTGTTTTATTGCTGGCTTCCGGACTTACGGCTTGTAATAAAAAAGAATCGGAAAAGACCGCAGAATCGCCACAGGAAACACAAAAAGCTATACCTGCCTTTGAGGAGGAAATGGCGGACGTTAAAGTCAAAGACCTTCCGCTGAAAACAAAAGAAGACACCATCAGTTATGCTTTGGGTGTAGCTTGGTCAAATGGCATTGCAAAGATTGGATTGTATAAGGTATCCTATGCCTTTTATTTGGGCGCACATGATTTTATGGTCAATAATCCGACTTTTACCAATGCACAACAAGCAGGCGAGCGACTGGATCAGGAAATACCTGCGCTGAAAGGTGACTCACTTCCACCAATGGATCCTGATCAAATGCTGAAAGAAATAAAATTGAGTTCCAAATACGATACCCTCAGCTATCAGTTGGCTTATTCGTGGACAAGAGGCGCCCGACAATATGGAATTGAAAAAATAACCCCTACTTTATTACTTGGATTAACCAAAGGCATTCAAGGGGACACTTCTCTTTTTGATTATAATAAGGCGGATAAATATTTAAGAGGACAAGTGGAGAGAAAACGGGAAAATATGTTTGCCGACATCAAAATCAAAAATGAACAATGGCTTGTCCAAAATAAAAATAAAGAAGGCGTAGTCTCCTTGCCAAGTGGTGTACAATATAAAATCCTGAGCAAAGGGAATGGTAAATCACCCAGTGGAATGGACGTAGTAGAGGCACATTATGTAGGCCGACTTATTGATAATAGGAAATTTGAGAGCTCCTATGATAATGGCCAGCCTTTAAAATTTATGCCATCAGGAGTAATCAAAGGTTGGCGGGAAGTCTTGCCCTTAATGAAGGAAGGAGACAAATGGGAATTATATATTCCTTATGATCTTGGCTATGGGTCCGGAGGAATTAAAGACAAAGTACCTCCTTTTGCTACCTTAATCTATGAATTTGAATTATTGAAGGTGGAAAGCAATCCTATTTAAAGGAAAAACAAAAACTGGGTTAAACCTTTGGATTTATAAATCTGTGGGTTTAACCCCAAATATAATTATTCAACTCATATGCCTACCGTTAGGAGAAAAGAACCCCATCCTTCTAAAGACAATTAAAAAAATATTCTTGATAATAATCTTATCTCTCAGCAAATTTCCTCATTTACCACCAGGAACATTACATTGCAAATTCCTTAACATCACCCATCATTTTTATCCCTAAATCACCCTTTTCCCTCTCTTTTGAACATTATTACCCTGGAATTTGAACAAAACTACCCGGTCTTTCCCTCCTTCTAATTCTAACTTTGGTTATTCATTAATTAACCCTAAATCATTATTTATGAAAAAAGTAAGTTTTACTATTTTTAAATGCATCATTATTCTCTTAATGATGACACCTTTTAATTCACTAAAAGCTCAGACCTATAATTTAGTATGGTCAGATGAATTTAATGGAAGTTCTGTAAATACCTCCAATTGGAATTTTGAAACAGGCGGAAGTGGCTGGGGTAACAACGAATTACAATATTACCGTGCTGAAAATGCTACCGTAAGCGGAGGTTTTTTAACAATTACTGCGAAAAGGGAAAGCTTTGGCGGCAGAAACTACACTTCAGCTAGGATGACTACAGCAGGAAAAAGAACCTTTACCTATGGCAAAATGGAGGCAAGACTTCAAATACCTATGGGTTCAGGACTATGGCCAGCTTTCTGGATGTTGGGGTCAAGTATCGGATCTGGTACCGGTTGGCCTCATTGTGGTGAAATCGACATCATGGAGCATATCAATACTGAAAACCAGACTCATGGAACTATTCACTGGCAAGGACCTAATGGCTACTCTAATTACGGGGGTGCTGTAAGTACAAATCCGGCTAATTTTCATGTCTATTCAGTAGAATGGACTCCATCAGAGATTAAATGGCTCCTTGACGGCGCTCAATATCATGTGGCTAATATTCAAAATGGAATAAACAGCACACAGGAGTTTCACAGCCCCTTTTTCTTCCTTCTCAATCTTGCCGTAGGAGGTAACTGGCCAGGATTTAATATCGATGAAAGCAAACTCCCAGCAAGGTATGTCGTGGATTATGTAAGAGCCTATCAATTAGGAACCACCCCTCCTCCAACTGGCGCTCCGATCGGACAAACCATCTGGTTGAGAGGATCAAACAATCAGTATGTCAGCAGTGAAAACGGCGCTTCTCCGATGTATTGTAACAGAGCTTCTGTTCAAGCCTGGGAGAAATTTGTAGTAGTGGATGCAGGAGGTGGAAAAATCGCACTGAGAAGCACCAACAAATATGTTTCATCAGAAAACGGTACTGCGCCGATAAATTGCAACAGAACATCCATTGGCGACTGGGAGAAGTTTGACTGGGTAGGACAGGGATCAGGTTTAGTTGCTTTGAGAGGCAACAACGGCAGATATATTTCTTCTGAAAACGGTACTGCTGCCATGACTTGTAACAGAACGGCTATCGGAGGCTGGGAAGTATTCTCTTATGCTACCACCAGCGCTGCAAGATTGGGTCTGCCTGAAGTAACTTTGAATTCTGATGAAGTGAGTTTTTATCCTAACCCCACTATCAATAAAATAACTTACAAACTTCCAGCCGGCACAAAACATCATTCCATCTCTGTGAAAGACGCGCAAGGAAAGAAAATCACTAATCTTTCTTTTGACAACGTTGGCGTTGAAAATACCATTGACGTTTCGGCCTGGAAAAGTGGAATTTATATTTTAAATATTTCAGACGGAGCTTTCAGCAAAACCTTGAAAGTGCAAAAACAATAACTTTAAACTCCTATTTTGGATACACAAGAGTATCTAAAAACAAAATTTACAACTCAAGGCCCCGGAGAATTTCGGGGCCTGTTGTTGTTAATTGAAGTCTTATTCGTAAATTATCGGTTATCAAAAATCAAGCTCGGAGCTTTTAAAAATAAATATTTGTAATCCAAATAGATGTCACATTTTATCTCATTTTATGTTGTATTTTAATCCCTACATTTTCAAATTTACATTTCCTGAGAATACTTCATTACAGAAACAATTATGAAGTCAAGGCTGCTCTTTTTGCTTTTTATGGCCCTTTTTTCGATCAAAGGGTTTTCATCTGATGTAGTTGAAATAAGCGAATACTGGGATAATCATATGTTTCTATATGAAGAACTGGAGTACCTCGTAGATGAAAATTATTCAATTTCAGAAGTTTCGGGCGATGAACTTTCCAAAAAGTTTATACCTAATAAACTCTTTGCTCCCCACAATTTTAATAACAAAAAAGCTTACTGGATAAGAATCAGAATTAGAGGAAATCCGGCATCGGATAAGAAATGGATCCTGGAATTCTACGATCAGACTACAGATATTATTGAAGCATTTATGCCTGATGGAAAAGGGGGATTTATCAAAAAAGTTTCAGGCGATAGTTTACTTTTTAAAGAAAGAAGGTTCAAACACAAAAATTTTGAATTTGATATTGAAAACAAAACGGATAAGGTTGAAGACTACTACTTTAAAATCAGGTCGTTTAATAATGTCAATATTCTCATCGTTCTCAGGTCGTTGGACTACTTCATTTACTATGCTTTGAATGAATACTTTCTTTATGGATTGTTCTACGGAATGATCCTGGCCATTATTGTTTACAATTTTCTAATGTACCTGGCTATAAAGGAATCCCCGTATATTTTCTATGTTGTTTATCTATTTAGTGTAGGCATTTATTTTATGTGTCTGGATGGAATTGCCTATCAATACTTGTGGCCCAACGCCCCTCAATGGAACCAGATCGCCTATGGTGTTGCCTTGTTTTCTTTGGTCGTTTGTTCTTTGCTTTTTACGAAAGCCTTTTTACACACCAAATCAAAGTTTCCGATTCTAAACAGAATTATCAATGCTACCATCATAATCAGAGCCATAATATTCCTTATCGTTTTATGCTTTTTCCCTAAACTTTTTGCCCATAGGTGGATAGATCTTTTCCCTATTTCAATCACTTTTTTATCCGGTTTGTATGCTTTTATTAAGGGCTATAAGCCCGCAAGATTTTTTGTTACAGCTTATTTTTTGCTGCTTTTGGGCTTTTTGGTGAGGATTTTACTAAACCTGGATCTAAACTTCTTTCCATCCAGTATTTTCATTCACTATAGCATTAATATGAGCTTCCTGGGAGAAATGCTTTTTTTGACTTTTGCTTTAGGGGATAAAGTAAGAATATTAAAGAACACCAGGGATAAAGCTTTAAAAAAGATAATTGCACAGCACAAGATAAACGAGAAGCTTAAGGACAAGGTAAATAAGGAATTGGAATCCGAGGTTTCCAAAAGGACAAAAGAAATTCAAGATCAAAAGATCATCATTGAAGAAGCCCATGAAAGACTCAGACAACAGGCGGAAGAAATTAAGAAGATAAATTCAATTCTTGACAAAGATAATTTTAAACTTCAGGACAGGGTCAAGGAAAAAATGCTGGAAAGAGCTACCCATAAAAGCATGGATTACAATGATTTTAGGATTATTTTTCCAAATGAACTCTCTTGCCTGAGGTATCTGGAAAAGGAAAAATGGGAGAAGGGATTTGCCTGTAAAAAATGTAAAAATGATAAGCATACACAAGGCAAGGGGAAGTTTGACAGAAGATGTACCAGGTGTGGATATAATGAATCTCCTACGGCTTATACCATTTTCCATGGCATTAAATTCTCCCTTGAAAAAGCCTTTTATATCCTTCACCTCATCATAACAGAACGCGACGACCTATCACTGGAAGAAGTCTCTAAAATATTGGACCTAAGAAAAAACACCTGTGGCAGTTTTAAGCGAAAAGTCATACTGACAATTAAAAAGAACAAATGGGACAAGAGCCATTTAGAGAATTGGCAGAATGTCATTTTCTACTCGAATGAAGTTGAAAAAGAGGATTTAAAAGCTTGAAATGCACGGGTGAGAATATAATGTTCCTTTATTAAATAAAACCTCTAAATTTTATTTGATAAAGGTTTTTTTTTGTTCCTGTCATGCCCTAAACACGAAATAGTATCCTTTTAAAAACTCGATTTTAGGATAATATTTACCCAAAAACCTACCCCACAAAAATCGCTTTCCGTAACTTTTTCAAAAATTATCACCCATTGACCAGTTAACATTAACCCCTATGAAACACCTATACACGCTCCTGTTACAAAACCATCTTCTGAAGGTTCCGATACTTAGAAAATATTCCCCTGTTCATCTCAGCCATAAGGGAAATCCATTTTAATAAAAGTTTACCATCAAAACTTTTTAAATAAGAAACGGGCTGATTTCTTCTTCAAATGGAAGAATGAATAACCAGTATCGACTAATAATTGGCATGTAAAATATTACGACTTAATATCTCAGGATAAATCCAGCGATATCACTTTTAAAACTAAAAACAATAGAAATAAGATATTGATTTAACCAAGTCTCAAATGAAGTTTTGAAACTAGTTAAAATCAATCCATTCAAAGTCTAGGAGCCAAAATAGTTTAATTAATCATTATTAACCCTTTTTATTTACAATGAAAAAGTTTACAAAATTAAAATTGTTAATTGCCTTTGCCCTAACCATAGCATTTTCGGTTAACTCATGGGCACAATTGTCCTGCTATAATACTGTGGGATATTTTCCCTCCTGGTCGGGCGCTGCTTCGGCCATTGATTACAGCAAATACACGCACATTAATTATTCATTTGGAATACCTAATTCTAACGGAACCATCGGTGCTATAGAAAACTCAGCCAAACTGGTTGACCTTGTAAACAGAGGACATGCCAGCAATACAAAGGTTCTTCTTGCAATTGGCGGATGGCTAAGTTCATCACCGAGCGGTACACCTTTTGAATCTATTGCTACCAATTCCACTGCCATAAATCAGTTTGTAAACAGTTGTGCTAACCTGATAAATCAGTATAACCTGGATGGGATAGACATCGATTGGGAGTATCCGACATCTCAGGCAAGATGGAATGCCTTGATTGTTCCTTTGGCTAACAGAATCCATAGCATGGGAAAATTATTGACTGCTGCTGTGCCTGCGGGCTCTTATTATGGAAATGGTGTCGGCAACCTTGCTGTGCTTGATTTGGTAAACATTATGGCTTACGATTGCAACTGCCCTACAAATTCGCCTTATTCTCAAGCAGTAGATGCATTAAATTACTGGACCGGCCGGGGTGTGCCTCAAAATAAAAGAATGCTTGGCGTGCCTTTCTACAGTTCAGATAACAACACCAGCTTACATGTACAAAAAGCCAATCTTGCAAAATCCAATGCCGGCGGTATTATGATTTGGGAAATTTCGACTTACGGCGACATCAATGCGATAGTCAACACCCTAGGTAATATTTGCAAAGGGGGAACTCCTCCTCCCCCAACATGTACAGTTTATAATACAAATTCTACAATACAAGCCGAAAGCTACTGTACGATGAGTGGTATCCAAACTGAAAACACAACAGATGCAGGTGGAGGACAAAATGTTGGTTGGATTGAGGCCGGAGACTGGATGTCATATAAAGTAAATGTTCCTTCCTCAGGTTCCTATACCGTTCAATACCGTGTAGCTAGTGAGTCAGGAGGAGGCAGCATTCGACTGGAAAGACTTGGAGGTTCGGCAGTATTTGGAACTGTTGGTGTTCCAAGTACCGGTGGATGGCAAAATTGGCAAACCGTATCCCATACTGTACAGCTTACTGCAGGACAACAAGACATTGCTGTTGCGGCTGCAGCAGGTGGCTTCAATATCAACTGGATCAGCATTAACTCAAACGGAACCCCTCCTCCAACCGGCGCTCCTATCGGGCAAACAATCTGGCTAAGGGGTAGCTTGAATAATTTATATGTCAGCAGTGAAAATGGAACGGGACCCATGTGGTGCAACAGAACTTCTGCTCAGGCTTGGGAAAACTTTACCGTAGTGGATGCCGGTAATGGAAAAATTGCTTTGAGAAGCATGAGCAAATATGTTTCCTCCGAAAATGGTACTGCTGCCATTACCTGTAACAGAACCGCAATTGGAGGCTGGGAAGCATTTGACTGGATTACAAATGCAGACGGAACAATTTCATTGAGAGGAAACAATGGAAGATATGTTTCTTCTGAAAATGGTACTGCCGCCATGACTTGCACCAAAACTTCAATCGGAGGATGGGAAGCATTCAGATTTGGCACTGCGGGTTCTGCAAGAACAGGAGCCCCCGAAACTGCCGAAACAGCAGGTTTTTATCCTAACCCTGCTACCAATCAACTGACTTACAGCCTTCCTGAAGGAGTAGAAAATCACACCCTTCAGGTGAAGGACTTTTCAGGTAAAAGCATTTTAAAGAAGTCTTTTGGAAACACCGGAAAAGAGAACACAATAGATGTTTCTACTTGGAAATCTGGCCTTTATATTATAAACATTTCAGATAAATCCTTCAGTAAAACTTTTAAGATCCAAAAACAATAGGCTTTCATTGAATATAATTAAAAAGCCCCGGAAAATTCGGGGCTTTTTCCTGACTTTGACAGCAACAAGAACAAAAAGCTTGTTTTTAGGTTTTTTAGAGGGATTTTCGCTTGTTTTAGGCAAAAGTGTGGGGCGAAAACTTTAGAGTTTTTTTCTTGACAGAGTTTTCAAAGTGTTCCAGATTTGTCATATGGCTTATATGCGTATTGACAACAAGGAAGGAGAGCAATACATAAGGATTATTAAATCCAAAAGGAAAGAGGGCAAAGTCGTCAAGGAGACTATTTATAGTCTTGGAAAAGTAAGCGATTACACATCAGAACAATTAAAAAGATTGGGTACCAGATTTTTTGAACTGGGAGGAGGTGATCCAAGAGAGCTTCTTGAAGGTTCAATTGAAGAGTTGGGTCGGTTTAACTTTTGAAACCCGTCCAATGTTCCACTGGACAGACAAAAGAATAGAGGGACATATTTGTTTGTGTTACATAGCTTATACCCTTCTTATTTATATTCAAAATAAGTTATTGAAGGGCAATATTAAACTGTCAGAGAACCAGATCAGAAAGGCGCTGGATAATATGCAGGTCAGTTATATCAAAAATAAAGACGATTTTTTCTACCTCAGGTCGGCAAACAAAGAAAACATTGACGCGATAGTCAATCGGATTGGACTCAAGAAGCTTCCCAACATCATTCCTCAACAAGAAATCAATAATTACATTTAGGTGTGGGGCATGCCCTAAAAATTATTCTATTGATAATCAATATATTAACTCTTATAGGTGTCAAACTCAGGAGATCCAAAAACAATAGGCTTTCATTGAATATAATTAAAAAGCCCCGGAAAATTCGGGGCTTTTTTACATAGGTTAAGTTAAAATAAATTGATTTTTAAGGAACAATGATAATTTGTTCCATTGCAGAATATTGTCCTTGTGTTACCTTTAAATAATAAGTGCGGGGAGATAATTGTGGTAATTTATTTAAGGCAACAGCAGAGCTTAACGCATTACTTTGGTATGTTTTGGAAAATAAAACTTTTCCCTCTATACTAAAAAGTACAACCGACACGGGACTTGTCTTATCAGGCGAATTAATGGTAAAATTAATATTGTCATTTCTGGACGGATTAGGATAAACACCTACAGATAATTTTTCCCTGGCATTATTATTCTCTACATAAATAACCTGAAAATATTCATTCTCCCCGTTATAATCCACCTGTCTTAAGCGGTAGTAATACCGGTCTTCCCAGGCAAACCGATCATTAAATTCATAATCAATTAAATGATTCGAATATCCGTTGCCTTCCTCTACTCCGATTACCTCAAAGTCCACACCATTCGATGATCTTTCAATTTCAAAGTAAGCATTGTTTATTTCCATTGATGTAGCCCATTTCAGTTTTACTATATCCTTTTCAAATTGGCCTGAAAAAGAGTAGAGTTCAATAGGTTGCGCTCCTGTAGAAGGCGTAAAGGTAAATCTCATACCTGAATGAGGTCCAGCAGAATACGGTATTAGATTAAATACAAGACAAGTAGCGTCTTTATTATTTCCTTCAACAGTATTTTCCCAGTCATCATCACTATCTGTCATTCTATTGTTATAATCTAAACCATTTCCTCCTCTTAATCCTACTTGTACATGAATATCAGGAGAACTCCAATAATGAAAGACATTACCATAAATAAATTCTATTCTATTGGAGGACTCAAATAATTTAATTTGGAAATTAAAATTATCTGTTCCTCCAGTTTTTGATTTATAAAAGCTCCATTGTGTTATAAAAACTCGATTAGGTTCTAGCTCTATGGTTTTATATGTTAATTTCGATATATTAAAGCTATCCTTCTGTCCTATCAAATCTACCCCAAACCCTGAAATAACATTATTTATATTACTAATCGGAGTTGTAGAAAGCAAACTATTATTTTCTAGGCTTAGATACCCGTTTGGAGAAATAGAAATCCTGTTGTAAATGTTTCCATTAAAAACAAAATCAAAGCCAAGTATTATATCTTCAAATGGAACATCGTCATTTTTATCATTTCCTAATAGTTGTCCATCTGTAAAGGGGGTATAAACTACTTCGTCATACTGAAAATCATATGTAGCAACCTGTCCTTTTACTGATCCGATTCCCTGTATTAGAAAAAACAGTAATAGGTTTACTTTTAAAAATAAATACTTAACCTGATTTTCCTTAGGAGTTTCATTCTTCCTTTTATTATAAAAACCAAATAAATTTGTTTCGTTTACCTGATGCATTTTTGTGGAATAGGATTATTATTAAGTGGGAGGATGCCAATTCTATTCCAAAAGAAGCCTTGAGATACAACCTATTGAATACTATATGGTTGCCCAAATATTTTTCTAAAAAAAATCCGAATCCTAAAATAGTTGAGGAAAAAACACAACAAAGTGAGATGTAATGCTCACTTGTCATCAGAATTAATTATTATAATTAAATATTAAAATAATATAATTTAACCTATTAAGTCCTGCTACATACAAGCCTTTTTAATTAAGAGCAGTATAAAATATAAAAAAAGGGTATTCTTAAAAAAATAAGTAACATTTTTTCAAACCTTTCTTAACGAGTTAACCGTTTGATAAGGAGTATTAAATATTAATATCAGCTATGAAAAAGAAAGTAATTTTATTAGGGTTAGCTTGTTCAATGTGGATGTTTTCATGCTCCGACAAACAAGCCAGCCAAGGTGGAACAACAGGAACCGGGTCAGGTGCAGGAACAACAGGAACCTCAACTGATACAGGTGTAGAAACAGATACTGATACCGGAACAGGAACAACAGACGATACCGGAACTTATGACACTGGTACAGACACCGGAACCGATATGGGAACTGGAACTGATACAGGAACAGATACTGACATGGGAACCGATACTGATACAGGAACAGACATGGATACTGGTACAGATACTGATATGGGAACAGGAACAGATACAGGTACTGATGTTGGCACTGACACCGAATCAGGTACTGACATGGGAACAGAATCTGATACTACTGGAATCGATACTGGTTCTGACAGCGGTTTAGGAGATGACGGAACAGGAACGGATGAATCAGAACTTAACAACTCAGGTACAGGAACAGGACAATAGATAACTATAATTTAACTTAAAACCCTAAAAGGCAATTGCCTTCTGCCCCAATATTTATTTATTGGGGTTTTTTCATTTAAGAGGGAAGCGTGAGGTTAACCACAGAGGAAATGGAGGTTTTCTTAACCCTCCATGTTCTCCGTGTTTTACTCCTTGTACCCTGTGGTTAAATATGTTCCCTGTGGTTAAAAAAAAATACTTTATCCAAAAAGGATAAAGTATCTTATTAACCCCAATTAACTATTCTACTTACTCAATTATTAATTTTCTGGAATAACTTTTCTTATCTCCCTCGATTACAATAAAGTAAATTCCTTTTTTATCTAATCCTAAATCCATTTCTAGTTCATTTTTCGACACATTCGCTTGCTTTACCAAATTACCTTGGCTGTCAAATAATTTTACTTTAAAGGATTGAGCCTTTTCAGGAATTTTAATTGAGACAAAACCGGTATTTACAGGATTAGGAAATATTTCTATAGAAGTATTACCAAATTCCGGCGCGCTTTCGTCTATACCCAATCTTGCGCCTGAGACAGATACCAGTTGCCATTGAGCGCTATACCAACCTTCTTGTGCATTTGCATATTGTGCAGCTCCCGTTTGATTTTCTACATGGATTATGCTACCGGTTTGCCATCTGTTTCTAAATCTGACCCACGTATCATCAATGTTATCCTGAGACCATTGGGCACTCCACCAGCTTTGATCTACAGCAGTGGCCTGAACGGCACCTGTTTGATTTTCGATATGCATGTATTCGCCTGTACCCAGATTTTTTAACCAGAAATAATTCGCATCTACAGCAACCTTTTGCCATTTGTAATTATTATTGGCAACCGAGGTACCATAACCCACATTAGCGCCTGCATCATACAGGTATGTATTCTTCCATCTGTTTTTAATGGCATAGTAAGTGGTTCCGGTGCCATTTGCCGTAAATTGAATCCAGTTCACATTAAAGCCACTTGAAGTGGCATACAAACGAAGTGTCTGTGTACCGGCAGGAAGAGTAGCAGTAGCATTCACCGTTGTCCAGTTTTGCCATCCGCCAGTTCCACCGATGGTTGCACTGCATAAGGTCGTACCTCCACTATTTCTAAGTTGTATAGTACCTCCTGATCCACCACTAGCCATCCTAAAAGCTACGGTATAAGAACCAGCTGTAGAAACATTAACGTTGTAATCCATCCAATCTCCAGTATCGATCCACCCTACGTTTAGTCCTCCGCCAGCATCTGTGGTAGTTTCTGTTTGCACTCCGGACATATTAGCCCAGCTTTCAGCCTCAATGGTACCTGGAATGACTGCCGCTGAACCAACAGCGCTTTGGGACACATTAATTGTTCGGGTGATTCCTCCACCAGTCACAGTTACCGTTCCGCTTCTGGCACCACCTGTATTTGACGTTGCGCTTACAGTAATGTTTGCGTTATTGGACCCACTTGTTGGAGTAACTGTAATCCATGATCGATTGTCGGTTACCGACCAACTTACGTTCGATGAGATCGAAACAGTTTGGTTTGTCCCTCCCGAACTGATCGCTAAGCTTGAGGGAGAAACGGTCAAGCTTGGTCCGGCAGTAACCGTAATTGTAAATGTTTGTGTACTAGTGCAACCTGACGAATTCGTATGAGTAGCTATGTAATTCCCCGACTGATTTGCTTGAATGTTGCTTCGCGTAATTTCCCTGGTAGTAGCGCTGAATCCGCCAGGGCCGGTCCAGCTCCATGAACCTCCGCTGGATGGTTGCGGCCCCATAGTAATAGTGCCTCCTTCTGTCAGGGAAGCTGTGGATGTTTGCTGCCATGCGCCGCTATTAACCGAGAGGTAAGGTGTGATAGCTGTAGGTGTACAACCGCCTCCTGTATTTGTTAAAACAATGTATTGGAAAGCGTTCAGGGTTTGCGTTGCTCCTGAGTTTAATGTCACATTAGCACCTGTATAAGCATCCTGATATGTTCCTGCCAATGCAGAAGGTATTACAAAACTCCTCGATCCATTTCTAAGATTTGTTATTACCACCACTTTTTCAGCGCCAGATATCTTTGTAAATGCACAAACATCATTATTTGAGTAGTTAGCCATCGAGCCGCGCCTTATGGCCGTACTGGCAGTTCTGAAATTAAGGATTTTAGTAAAATCAGCGGCGGCGCCAGTATTTTGGTTCCAATTGATTTTAACCGTATTCCAGGGCCATGGAATTACCTGATTAAAATCTACTTCCTGTCCGCTTGTCATCATCGGAACACCTCTCATGTAGGCAGAGACCAGGAAATTTGCGACAACTCCATTATGCCCATCAAATACCTGAATGGGCGTGGTGGAACTTTCCGTGTCATGGTTAGCGGTATATCTAACTACTTGCTGGCTACTATTGGCATAAGTATATTCCGTATTGGTCGTCGCCTGTATTTGAGAGACTGAAATTCCATCATCGTTAATTTTCTTTATTGCATCATAATACCATTTGTCACCAAAATTCAAATCAAAGCCAACCTGAAAATTTTCGAGACGGTCACCTTCGGCGAACATCAGCAAGTTGTGAGAGGTGATGCCTCGTAAATTACTTATTGCACTGGTCCAAAAATCAAGGGGAGGATTATTGGCATAGTCAACTCTGTAGCCATCAATATTGGCGGCAAAAATCCAGTAACGCATTATATTTATCAGTTCCGAACGCATGGCGGAATTGTTGAAGTTCAATTTAGCCACATCGGGAAAAAGTGCAATTATATTACCACTTCCATCGCGCTCGTACCAGTCAGGATGCTGAGTAATCCAGGGATGATCCCAGGAAGTTTGATTAGGAATAAAATCCATAAGCACAGCCATTCCTCTGTCATGTGCACCACTTACAAGTTGCCGCAAATCATTTAACGATCCATATTCTGAAGCTACCGCTTTGTGATCTTTAACACAATAAGGAGAGGCAGAACTTCTTGAATCCGTTCCGTGAGGGTAAATCGGCATCAGATAAATGACGTTTGTTCCGAGGGCTTTAATTGCATCTAACCTGGCAATTACGCCGGCCAAATTTCCAGAGGCGCTGTAGGGGCGCACATGTACCTGATACATATTAACATCCCTAGGGTCAGGTACTCCGGCAAAGGGAGTTCCATATTGCGGAGGATCTTGTCCATAGACTTTTGTGAATGGAAAAGAAAGCATTGTCAGCAGTAAGACAAATAGCATTGCCTTACCTTTTTTGTAAAGAAGGTTCATTTGAATAAGGGTTTTGTAATTATTTGAAAAATTCTGATTAAAGAATGAGTGCTTCACGGCATACGATTCCTTTAACGGAAATCCTATACTGATTTCAGGAATTGATCGTATAGAATTTGACTTCTAAAACATCAAGGGAAAGAAGTTTTTTTGGATTTTTGCATATAAAATAATTTAAAGGTTAATAAACGAATCTCATTTTCTTCGAGAATAAAATTAGTTTACCCTCCTTTTAGAAAACACCCCTAAAAATTAAAATATCACCTTACCCGCTAATTCAATTAAGATAAATTATTGAAAATAAACATTTTAAGAACACTGATTTTTCAATTTATATCAATAAACCAACGACTTGTATCATTGCTTTCTTAACAAGGAAATTGAAATCATAATGAAAACCTTCTCAAGAGGATTGTCAAAAAGGTCAAATAGTCGAAAAAATGATTACATTATTTTTATACCCCCTCATTTAAATATAAATAAAAGTGTACAAAAAGCCTTTCCGAATTTATTTCGGGATATAAAGTGATCGATCAAGAGACTAAAGATCTATAATCTGAGTTTATTTTGAATCTGATTCGTTTAAAAGTTTTCTCAATTCAATTTCCTTTCGCTTCATTTCCTCCTGTGTAGCTTCTAATTCCTCCATATTTTGACGCATTTCTTCTTCCTTGGCTTTCATCTCTTCTTCCTGCATCTGCGACATTTCCAGGAGTTCTTTAGTCTTGATATTCGTTTTAATTGAAATCTGGGTAGCGGCTATTGTTTTACTTGCCACCTCCAAAAACCTCAATGCAAATTCGTCCAGTTTATTAAAAGAAGTGATTTCCAGTATGGCAACTACTTCCATATTGTGTTTGAAGGGATAAATGACAAAACACTTAGGATTTGGATCCCCTTGGCCAGTAGTAATATTTACATAAGTATCAGGCATTTTTGAAAGAAACACAGGTTCTCCATCCAGATAAGCCTGACCAATCAATCCCTCGCCGATCTCTACTGTTTTTTTCAAAAATTTCTTTCTGTCGTAAGCAAAACAGGTATCAAGTTCAAGATTCCTTTTACCACTAAAATCCTCGTTTACAACAAATAATGCAGCTTGTTGTACATTTAAAAACTCTACAATAAATGCGATCACCTTTTCATTAAGCGAGGAAAAATCTGTCTGGTGGTCTCGTATGATCTCTGTTAACTTGTTCAAACCATCCGTTGACCACTTTTTCTTTTCTGTTTCTTCATGATTCGCTTTCATTTTATTACGCATCAAAAGCAGCTCTCCGGCAATAGTGTTTTTATTCAAATCAAAATTATCGTCATTGATGCCTTCCCAGTCAATCTCAAAATTGCCGTTCGATATCTCTTTAATAAAATCTGAAGTTTTAGTGAGGTTCGTGATTATTTCAGAAACCACCATTTTCTCATTTTTCAGATCAATCGTACTGTTAGAATTAAAAATAAGCGTCCTGTTGTTTCTGTCCAATTGAGCATAAGATTCGAGCCTTCTCTTTTTATTTCTTTTGAGCCTTATCAAAGCGATAATCAATGTCGGAACCCCGATAAGAAAAGTAGCCAACTGAAAGGCATAGCTTAAGTTTAAATATTTTTGATAGTTTTTTTGAGACAATGATTTTTTCTTTTCAAAAAACGGATCCATTGTTTCGGAAAGCTTCACATATTCTTCCCAAACTGTTGTTCCATAGTCATCTTTGATAATTTGCAATGCTTCCTCATAGTTACCTGCTTTATGAAGTTCCACAGCATTGTTCATCAACTTAAAATATTCGTTTACGATATTTTTCATCGGGGCAATGGCTTTGGCGTCAAGGTCGATATAAGGCAGCATGGTATCCAATGCCGCCATTCTCCTCGTGTAATTTACTTTTGTATCCGAATATGTTTTCAGGAAAGCTTCGTTCTCGACCAACAGATACCCTCTCAAGCTCATGTCAATGTTATTCAGTGTGGTCAAAATAAATTCCTTATTTTGCCGAATCTCTTCATATATCTTCATTTCCTCCAGGTTCTTGTCAGATTCAAGCTTTGAGTAATAGGTAAGCATTGAATTTATTAAGACAAGTATTACCACCAAATGAATGCAAAAAGAAACACCATTCTTTCGAAAGTAAGACCTTATGGAATTTACACTTCTAGCCATATTAAAAGATTTCCTCTAAATTATCGACAATGAAATCAAAATTATCCTCAAAGTAGATTTCTTTATTACCTTGAAGGTTTTGTATTAAAGTAAAAAAAATGAACGATGAGGAATAAAACCTGGTAAGTTTTTGCTCTTAAAAAGCTGATTAATTAATCCTAAAAAATCCATATTAAAATAAGGATTAAAGAGAGCAAGTATTAAGTCAATTCAGAATAATACAATTTTCATTATTCTGAATTAAATGGAATAATGATATGTTTTTCAGAATAAATACAAAATTATCGATGTAATATTTGGCCTTTTTGGAGTCAAAACAGGTTGGATTATAAAAATCTTTTAATATAATTACTCAGTTCTACAATTACCTGGGCCGACTATAAAAGAAGCTTAAACATGGGAATGGAGCATATAAACACAAATGACTCTAGTTGCCACAGCCTTGTTATCGAGGGTTTTTAGAATTATTTGTCAAGGAAAACCGCAACTTTTGATTCAAAATTTATTTGGCTTGTAACCGGTGATGGAAAGAAATTTTATTAAATATTGTTGAAATTGTATAAGATCAAACTGAATGCGGCAAGTAACTTTAAAAATTGAAATTCCCGCTAAAAATATAAATAAGTCACTCATGGAAAACACTCAGCTTCACATAAAAAACATGGTATGTAACCGCTGCATTACGGTAGTAAAGGATGAGCTTGAAAAGCTGGGATTGCATGTAGAAAAAATCAACCTGGGAGAAGTTGTCTTAGGGGAACATGAAGAAGAAGTAGATCGGGCAAAAATAGTTGAAGCTTTAACAAAACATGGATTTCAGCTTTTAGATGATAAAAAGTCCCTGATCATAGAAAAGATCAAAACTACAGTGATAGAATTGATCCATCATCAGGAAAAAGCTGGCGGAAGTAACTTTAATTTCTCTTACCTGATTGAGGAAAAAGTGGGAATGGATTATACTTACCTTAGCTCGCTGTTTTCTACCCTTGAAGGTGTTACTCTTGAAAAATACATTATCAATCAAAAAGTAGAGAAAGTAAAAGAGCTTTTGGTATACGGCGAATTAAACCTGAGTGAAATAGCCTATCAAATGGGATATAGCAGCGTTCAGCATCTTTCTACCCAATTTAAAAAAGTCACCGGTTTGACACCCTCTCATTTTAAGAAAATAAAAGAGAGCAAGAGATTACCATTGGATGAAGTATAGGAAACTTAGAAGCGGGAAGATCGAGGTGAGAGTTAACGACCCCTGTTATAGCTAAACCTCAGCAATTTTATAAATCATATCTAAAATTCTGTAAAACGTCCGCCAATGACATTGAGTAAATTTACATATACTTAAATATTATGAATATGGACACATTGGTAGTTGATAAAAAACCCAAATCTGTAAAAAAGGACCAGGGAAATAGTAAAGTTACTTTACCAGTTACCGGAATGACTTGTGCAGCATGTGCGGTAAGTGTGGAGTCTATGTTGAAATCACAGGAAGGTGTAGGAGATGCTGGTGTCAACTTTGCCAATCAGACTGCCTGGGTAGACTATGATCCTAAAGTAGCAACACTTCCTAAATTACAGAAATCAATACAATCAATTGGATATGACCTTATTATTGATCAGGAAAATGGGGCTGAAATACAGGAAGAAATTCAGCTCCGGCATTATCAAACGTTAAAAAAGAAAACCATATGGGCGGCAATCCTTACAATTCCGATCGTAGTCATCGGAATGTTTATAATGGATATGCCTTATGCCAACTGGATCATGATGGCGTTGTCCATTCCCGTATTATGGCTGGGAAGGAATTTCTATATAAATGCCTTTAAACAAGCCAGACACGGAAAAGCGAACATGGATACTTTAGTCGCTTTAAGTACCGGAATAGCCTTTTTGTTCAGTGTTTTCAATACGCTTAACCCTCATTTCTTTCATAACCGAGGATTACACGCGCATGTTTACTTTGAGGCGGCAACTGTAATCATATCCTTTATCTTATTGGGAAAATTCCTGGAAGAACGAGCAAAATCCAATACTTCTTCCGCTATTAAAAAACTGATGGGATTACAACCTAAAACAGTAAGAATTATAGTAGATGGAGAGGAAAAGGAAATACCGGTTGCTCAGGTAAATGTTGAAAACTTAGTACTGGTAAGGCCAGGAGAGAAAATACCGGTAGATGGAGTGGTGCAATCTGGAAATTCATTTGTGGACGAAAGCATGATCAGTGGAGAACCAATTCCTGTGGAGAAAAGAAATGGCGATAAGGTATTTGCCGGAACAGTAAATCAAAAGGGAAGTTTTCGTTTTGTAGCTGAAAAGGTTGGTGGAGATACTGTTCTTTCTCAAATAATAAAAATGGTGCAGCAGGCCCAGGGAAGCAAAGCGCCAGTACAAAAGCTTGTGGATAAGGTAGCAGGAATTTTTGTACCTATTGTTATCGGGATAGCCATTCTTACCTTCGCTGTTTGGATGATTTTTGGTGGCGACAATGCTTTTACACATGCCTTACTGGCCATGATCACCGTACTCGTCATAGCTTGTCCTTGTGCGTTGGGACTTGCTACCCCGACAGCAATAATGGTTGGAGTAGGTAAAGGTGCTGAAAACAATATCCTGATAAAAGATGCTGAAAGCCTGGAACTGGGTCACAAAGTTGATGCGATTATCCTGGACAAAACTGGAACCATCACTGAAGGAAAACCAGAAGTAACTGACATAACCTGGTTTGACGAAAAGGACAATCAGGAGCTGTACGAATCGGTTCTACTTCAAATAGAAGCCAATTCCGAACATCCATTGGCTGAGGCTGTGGTTAGAAAATTAAGAAGAGAGAATTTGCTTCCTATTAAACTGGAAGCTTTTGAAAGCATTACAGGGAAAGGCGTGAAGGCGATAAGTCAAGGGCAAACTTATTTGGTAGGGAATACCAAATTATTACAAGACTTTAATGTGACGATATCAGAGGATGCTCAAAACCAGGTTCTGGCTTTACAGGAACAAGCAAAAACGGTCATTTATTTTGCAAATAATCATAAGGTATTAGCTGTATTGGCTATTGCGGATAAAATCAAGGCTACTTCAAGACAGGCCATAGACAATTTACAAAATCAAGGCATCGAAGTGTATATGCTTACGGGGGATAATGAACAAACCGCAATGGCTGTAGCCAAACAAGTAGGCTTAAAACATTACAGGGCCGAAGTATTGCCTTCCGATAAAGCAGATTTTGTAAAACAATTACAAAGCGAAGGTAAAGTGGTAGCCATGGTGGGGGATGGCATTAATGATTCCCATGCTTTAGCTCAAGCAGATGTCAGCATCGCAATGGGAAAAGGATCAGATATCGCAATGGATGTAGCAAAAATGACCTTGATTACTTCAGACCTAAATCAGATACCAAAGGCGCTAAAACTTTCAAGAAAAACGGTGCAAACAATAAAACAAAATTTATTCTGGGCATTCATTTACAACCTCATAGGGATACCATTAGCTGCCGGAGTATTATATCCTTTCTATGGTTTCCTTCTCAATCCAATGATCGCTGGAGCAGCAATGGCATTAAGTTCTGTGTCGGTGGTAAGTAATAGTCTGCGGTTAAGATCAGTCAAACTTTAAATAAATTATTAATCAAAATTAAAATCAAACTACTATGAATACTTTAAAATTTAAAACCAATATCAAATGTGAAGGCTGTATATCAGCAGTAACTCCTCACCTTGACAAAGAGGCAGCAGGAAAATGGAACGTAGATCTTCTAAATCCCAATAAAATCCTGACGGTGGAATCAGAGAATGTAAGTGCGGAAAAAATAAAGGAGGCTTTAAAGAATGCTGGGTATCAAGGCGAGCTAATTTAAGCTGAGAATAGATGAACGAGTGATTGAGTGAATGGGTGAATGGTTAGATGTTTTATCATGGGGATTCTACATAAAAAACCGGATAGGATATTTCATTATTTGCCCATTTTAGCTTTAAGGCCTGATCTGCTTTTAGTCACCTCTTTCATTTCCCTTTCAATCACATTACCCCAGAATCCTTTATACTCTTCCTCATTCATTTCTATTGGAGCCAGGTTAGGAGCAACAGCAAAAACAGCTTCCAAAAGCACATTATATGGCCTGTAACCTACAATTATTACAGCTTTATTTGTATCTGTATTTTTTATAATTAAAGAAGGGAAACGCCCGATCTGATGGTATCTGAGGTCTTTCAGGTCTTCCAAAAACATCTTTTGTCCGGCCCCGGATTGAAGATCGCGGACAAAAATCTTCGCATTGAAATCGAAGGGAGATTTTGACTCCAACTCATTTGCCAGGCGTAGCAACACTTCTTCTTTAGCGATGTTTAATCCATTTAGCATTACCGCTTCCCTAAGCAAACGAAGATATTGTTCTGCTGCTTCAGGAGATTGAATTTCTGCACATTTAAAGGCGATACATGCAGGATAAGAGGAATAGGGATAATCTTTTATCCAAATTGTATTGTCGATGGGCATTCCCGAAATATGACTTGCTTCCATCCACAGGGGTCCCATCTGAGCAGGTCTGGAAATTGAATTGAAAGGGTCATTAAATTCTTTCCATCCTGATATCAGTCCACCCATGCGGTAGCGCCAGTTTATGTTCGACCCAAACTCGTACCTTAACCGCCGCCATTGAGGTTCGAAAGCCCAGCTCCAACAACAAAGAGGATCGGTATAGTAAATAATTTCCAACCGACCCCCATTGTTTATTTTATTGAAAGAATCTTCTGAATTCTCTGTCATTTTTTTGCTTTTGACGCTACTTCTTTTTTCAAGGTTTTTTTTGAATAATCGCTCCATTGATTTTCTCCATTTGGTACCGCGCTACTTACTTCAGCGCTTCTTTCCTTACCCAAAGCCTCGCTCATTTTTTCAGCGCTTTCCACCGTTCTGTCAGTACCGGTCGGTTCATCATAAGCTAATCCTTTGGTATCCATAACATGTTTTATCGGATCGTCAATATATTGCCAGGTTTCGCCCAATCCCGGAGAAACTCCCTGGTTCCACGGACCACGAATTTCATGACCATTGGACAAATTAAAATAAGTATTACTATATCTGGGATCGCTTTGATGAACACCTGGCGGAAAATTAGGTGTAATGGTTTCCAAAGCTGCCTGAAACATCTGAAAATGGGCAACTTCCCTTGTCATCAAAAACATAAGGGTATCTTTTACATGAGGATCATCTGTGAATTGAAGTAAATACTCATATACAATTTTGGCCCTCGATTCAGCAGCAATATTTGAACGCAAGTCCACGGTAAGATCGCCATTAGCGTTTACATAAGCCCCAGACCATGGAGTTCCCTGGCTATCTGTTACTCTTGGCCCACCTCCGCTTAATGCAAAAAACTGAGGATTGACCATTGCCTCGTGAATATAACTTTCCTTTGCCTCTTTTCCTTTAAGCAACTGCATAATTTCCGATTCCTCGGACATGTCCTTTAATTTGCCATTGACCCCATTAAGCAACATCTGGATTGTCGCTCCTACAATTTCAAGGTGGCTGAACTCTTCTGTGGCAACATCCATCAATAAATCATACTTATCCGGATAAGGCTGCCTTGCGCCAAAGGCCTGAACAAAATATTGCATGGCTGCTTTCAGTTCTCCATTGGGACCGCCAAATTGCTCTAATAAAAGGCTTGCAAACTTTGGATCGGGTTTCGATACCCGGGCATTAAACTGTAAATCTTTTACGTGATAAAACATAATTTCTCATTTTTATTAATCCAACTATTTTTCCATTTACTCAATACCAAGGAATCCTTCCTTGTACCCGATGACTACTAATACCGAAACTCTTATGAATTACTAACCAAAACTTTTATGTCTGGTTTTGCAGAATAGATATACTAAAAGCTACGACCTGATACTTATTAAGTTTTAATTTATTTTACTTAGCCTTAAAAGTTGGAAGGAATTTTTTGATTAAATATTTGGCTTTAGCGACCATTTGTTCATTGAAAAACATAGCGCAAATAGTAAATCGCAATAAACTGATAGTGAATAGTTAAAGCATTTCAATTTTCTAAACCTGATTTTTTTTCAAAACAACATTTAAACTATACCAAAGCCACAACGTTAAACAGGGCAATATTAACTATACACAAAAACCAGCTCCTTATGAAGACCATAGCACAAGCTATCGTTTTAATGATGTTTATTTCAGGTTTAACCTTTTCAACATCATTTGCAAATCCTTTTCCAGGACAGAGAATAAAAGTCCGCGTTGGGGGAAAAATGAAAAAAATGACCAAAATAACCTCCTACTATTCCTTAAGGTTTAATATCCTTCACGATGTAAATCAAATTGTTCCAAAGAAAAAAAGAGATCGTTCTTATAAAATCAGAAAACGTTCAAGGCCACGCTACAGATAGGGTCAATCTTATTATCACACGCGAAACAGAATAAACGGCAAAACCCAAAAATTCTGTACCTTTTTTATAAAATTCTATAATTGTTTGAATTATTTATCTTTATATATTTGTTACTTCAAATATCGAATGAACATAGAGATATGCTAATTTGATAATATGAAGGAAGTGTTAATTTAGAGGAAATCATCATAAAGAAATGAACGATTTATATAAAGAAAGCAAAAAGTTCGCAGTGGTCTCCTCAATCCTCATACCTCATACCCCGAACCTATTTTAGAATGAAAAGATACTTCACCATATTCATGCTTTTTTGCTACCTCCTGTTTAATGCAGGCGTGAGCTACAGCATGCACTTTTGTGGTGAGCTGCTTACTTCTTCTGAAATTTTTAAAGAAAAGAAAGATTGTGCATGTAAATCAACAGAACAAACCCACGACTGTTGTAAAGATGTACATGTGGAAAGTGCCGGCGATGAACAGCAAACTGGTTCTCTTTTCAAGATTAACCTGGAACGTATCCTCCTTGCAGACTTCAAATTCCTTCTTGTAGAATTTGAAAGCCTCATTGCTGAATCGTCATCTATTTCTTTATCTGATTATCACAGTCCTCCTTTTTATAAAGTCCCCAGGTTTATTTTTAACCAGATTTTCCGTCTGTAATACTTCTTATGCTGCATATGCCTTGATTAAGTTTTAATCAATGGCGATGCTCTTTTTCTGTGTTTAAAACAGAATAGATTTTCTGTTACTGCTTATAAACCAGTGGTATCTACAACATCAAAGCATAAGATTATATGATCGAACGTATCATTTCATTTTCATTAAAGAATAAATTCTTTGTCTTATTAATATCGGCAGGGCTATTTATTTGGGGAATATATTCTGTAAAAACCAATAAAATAGATGCCATTCCAGACCTTTCTGAAAACCAGGTAATTGTTTTTACAGAATGGATGGGAAGAAGCCCTCAAATCATTGAGGATCAAATTACCTACCCTTTGGTAACAAATCTTCAGGGCCTTCCTGAAGTAAAGTATGTAAGGGCCAATTCCATGTTTGGAATGAGTTTCATTTATATCATTTTCAATGATGATACGGATGTGTATTGGGCTCGTCAGAGAGTACTTGAGCGATTGAGCACAGCCGGAGGCATGCTGCCTGAAGGTGTTACTCCTACATTGGGACCAGATGGGACTGGTGTGGGCCATATTCTTTGGTATACTTTGGATGCCTCAGGAATGGATCTTGGCGAACAAAGGGCCATCCAGGACTGGTATGTAAAATTTGCTTTACAAAATGTACCCGGAGTAAGTGAAATCGCTTCTTTTGGAGGGCAAACAAAACAATATCAGATTACAATTGACCCAAATAAACTTACCTATTACGGACTTTCAGTGCCCCAGATTGCTCAGGCAGTCCAGGCAAATAACAACGAAGCCGGCGGAAGAAAATTTGAGTTGAGCGATATCGGATACATTATTAAAACTACCGGCTACCTGAAAAGCAAAGAGGACATTGCCAACATCCCCCTTCAAACGGTAAACGCGACACCTATTAGAGTAAAAGACGTAGCCACCGTGCAAATGTCGGGAGAAAGCAGGCTTGGAATCTTTGACAAGGATGGCGAAGGAGAAGTGGTAGGGGGAATTGTGGTAATGCGTTACGGCCAAAATGCCAATGAGGTAATAGCAAATGTGAAAAAGAAAATGGAAGAAGTGGCCAAAGGTCTTCCCAAAGGTGTAAAATTTAACATCGTATACGACCGAAGCGGCCTTATTCAGGAATCAATAAGTTCTATAAAAACGACTTTGATTGAAGAAATGATAGTTGTTTCCCTGGTAGTGATTGTGTTCCTGTTCCACTTGAGAAGTGCACTGAGCATTATCATTCAAATTCCGATCACCATCGCCACGAGCTTCATTCTTCTAAATCTTTTCGACATAAGTTCCAATATCATGTCATTGACTGGAGTAGCACTGGCAATTGGAGTAATAGTAGATAATGGAATAATCATGGCGGAAAATTCTTACAGAAACCTGGCTATAAGGTATAAGGAACTAGGGAATGTTGAGTGATGAATTTTAAATTTTAAATGATTGAAAAATTGAAGGCAGAATTAAGCTTTCTAAACTGAACTAAAATGTGGAGTCTATTTCGAAAAGATAAAAAACCAACGGCGAAAGTAACCATTCCGGAAGAGGAACGGATAAGTATTATAGAAAAATCCTGTAAGCAGGTTTCCAGAGGGGTTTTTTATTCTACCATAATCATAATCACCTCTTTCCTCCCGGTATTCTTGCTAACGGGTCAGGAAGGGAAACTCTTTCATCCGCTGGCTTATACCAAAACCTTTATCCTTGTGGTGGACGCACTGCTGGTTATCACACTTGCGCCCGTCATGATCTCATTTTTCATGAAAGGGAAATTTAAGGATGAAAAAGCGAACCCTGTCAATCGCTTTCTGGAAAAAGTATATGAACCAGTTATAAAGGCCTGTCTTAAATGGAGAAAAACGACTATTGGTATCAACATCCTTGCTTTAGTTATTAGCATTCCTTTGCTGATGAGCCTCGGCAAAGAATTTATGCCACCTCTCGATGAACAATCGATTTTATTTATGCCTGTTACTTTGCCGGATATTTCAAACGCCGAAGCCAAAAGGATTCTACAAGTACAGGATAAAATCATTAAGTCTGTTCCGGAAGTAGATGTAGTACTGGGCAAGGCCGGGAGAGCAAGTACCGCCACGGACAATTCGCCCATCAGTATGATTGAGACGATCATTATGTTAAAACCAAAATCCGAATGGAGGGAAGGAATTACTAAAAGTGACATTATAAATGAACTGGACACCAAACTTCAAATTCCTGGTGTGGTAAATGGATGGACCCAGCCTATTATCAACAGGATCAACATGCTTTCTACGGGCATTCGGACAGATGTCGGGGTTAAGGTTTATGGACAAAATCTTGACAGCATTGCCTCTGTTTCAGAGAAGGTAAGAGATCAGTTAAAAGGAATTCCCGGAATAAAGGACCTTTATGTAGAACCGATTACAGGTGGAAAATACCTGGAAATCGATATCAAAAAAGATCAGTTAGGAAGATATGGCCTAAGTGTGGACGATGTAAACATGATGGTGGAAACTGCGCTTGGAGGAACGCCAATTGCCCAGACAATTGAAGGCAGGCAGAGGTTTTCTATTAATTTAAGACTTGCCCAGGATTACAGAAACAGTATCAGTAAGATCGAAAGAATTCCTATTCAGACGTCTTCTTTGGGAACAATTCCGCTTTCAACAGTCGCAGAAATAAAATTTGTAGATGGTCCGCCTATGATTACTTCGGAAAATGCTCTTTTACGTGGCGCGGTATTATTCAATGTGCGTGACAGGGACCTGGGAAGCACAGTTGAAGAAGCTATGGCAAAAATGAATGAAGTGAATGATTCGCTTCCCGGCGGCTATTTCCTGGAATGGAGCGGCCAATATGAAAACCTGATCCGGGGACAAAATACCTTAATTATTATAGCGCCAATTGTTGTATTAATCATTTTCTTATCGCTTTACCTGGCATTTAAGTCGGTAAGGGAGGCTTTTCTTAGTCTGATCACAATTCCATTTGCATTGATCGGAGGGGCATATATTATATATTTCTTTGGTGTAAACCTCTCTGTTGCCGTAGCAGTTGGCTTTATTGCCTTATTTGGAATAGCTGTGGAAACGGGCGTGGTAATGGTAATTTATCTGAATGATGCCATGCAGCAATTGGTGGCTTTAAAAGGAAATTCACGGGAAACGATCACACGGGAAGATCTGAGAGAATATGTAATTAACGGTGCGGCTAAAAGACTCCGCCCCAAACTAATGACCGTTTCAGTTGCCCTGTTTGGCTTGATACCGGTTCTATGGTCCACAGGCGTGGGTAGTGATGTAATGCAACCTATTGTTTTACCAATGATCGGCGGAGTATTGACTTCTTCTACTCATATCCTTTTAGTAACTCCCCTTATTTTTCTCATGACTAAAGAATACGAATTAAGAAAATTCGGAAAAATTGAAATTTATGAAGGCAAACATTAAGATATATTTAGCGATCCTGTTTCTGTTAAACAGCTACTTATCTTTTGGGCAGAAAATAACACTTGATAGTATTCTTAATACAATTAAGATAAACAGCCATATGATCCACGAGTATGACTGGAAAATAGAGGCAGCGAAAGCTTATTCCGAGGGCGCAAAAAGCTGGATGGCGCCAATGGTAGGAGGTGGCACATTTATGACGCCTTATCCATTCTCCGAATCAACTGACAATGGTTCTCTGATGTTTTCTGTTCAGCAGGAAATACCAAATCCAGCCAAACTCAAAGCCAAAAAGGAGTTTTATGATTCCAAAGCCTCTGTATTGGAAACATCCAGAGAGAGTGTCTATAATGAGCTAAGGGCCAATGCAAAACAATTGTATTATCAGTGGATTATTCTGGAGAGGAAAAAAGCAGTACTCAAGGAAAGCGAGGAGATTCTCCTCCTGATGAAAAAGTTGGCTAATATTCGTTATCCATATTCCCAGGGATCTCTTGGAAATATTTACAAAGCAGATGCACGATTATTTGAAGTTCAGAATATGCTCCTGATGACAGACGCTGAGATTGAACAAAAAAACATCTTGCTAAATACCCTCATGAATATCGAAAAGGAAACACGCTTTTCTATTGACACCAGTTCGGTAAAAATAAATCCTTCAGTGATTGACAAGGCAGAACAAAGCAGGATCTTGAACCGAAGCGATGTCAGAACATTAGAAAACAACATTGAATCCATGAGGCTTAATTCAAGGTTGATGCGTTTTGATGCCAAACCGGACTTTAATATAAGGTTTGACCACATGTCCCCTCTTACAGCAGGGATGCCAGGACAATATTCAATAATGGCAATGGTTTCCATTCCGATTGCACCGTGGTCCTCCAAAATGTATAAATCACAAGCAAAAGGGATGGATTTTGAAATAAAGGCTATGGAAATGGAAAAGGAGGGAATAATTAATGAAGCCGAGGGAATGACTCAAAGCATGGTATTGGAGATCAAAAAAATGGAGCAGCAACTCTCCAATTACAAAACCAAAATTATTCCTGCCTTGAAGAAAAACTATACCACCGAGATGCTTGCTTACGAAGAGAACAAAGGTGAGTTGCCTATGGTAATTGATGCCTGGGAAGCGCTGAATATGGCTCAGTTGGAATACCTGAACAACCTCGAAAAACAATATTTAATGATTGTGAACTATGAAAAGGAAATTGAAAAATAACATATACCTGCTACTGTCTTTTATTTTAGTGTTTTCTTTGGGTTCCTGCAGGCAAGAGGAAAAGAAGGCCTCAGCGCATAATCATGAGGAAGTAGAATATACTTGCCCCATGCACCCTCAAATCCTTCAAAATGAGCCAGGTACCTGTCCTATTTGTCATATGGACTTGGTCAAAAAAGGAGGACACGCTCACAATGCAGAAATCGGTGAGGACTTGAATCACCTGTTGAAGTCTACCAATTCTTCCAGTCTTTCCTCCATAAGAACTATAGCGCCTGAAGAAAAATCAATGAAAGTAACCACTTCTGCTAATGGAATTATCACTTATGATACGCGTCAGGCTTTTAGCATTCCCTTTCGGTTTGGAGGAAGAATTGAAAAGCTTTTCATAAGATATAATTTCCAATCTATCCAAAAAGGACAAAAAATTCTCGAGATATACAGCGAAGAGCTTGCTACCGCCCAAAGAGAGCTATTGTATCTAAAGGAAAATGATGGTGGAAATACTGAATTAATTGAATCGGCCAAAAGAAAACTGTTATTGCTAGGGGCCTCCGAAAGTCAAATTCAACAGTTAATAAATACAGGAAAAGAATCCTATTCTTTTGCGGTTTACAGTCCTTATAACGGTTATGTGGTAGAAGAATCCGCTTTAAAGGTGGCTTCCCAAGCTTCTCCTACATCAGCAATGGCAAGTGGAATGGGAGAAAGTCCTTCAAGTCCCGTTTCTGCCAATGCTTCCACGCCAATTCAGCTTAGGGAAGGCATGTACATCAATAAAGGTGAAACCGCTTTTAAGGTAATCAATGCGGACAAAGTTTGGGCAGAGTTTAATCTTTATCAACAGGATGCTTCCAATGTTGAACTGCAACAACCGGTAGAAATAACTTTTGATAATGGTAAAAAAGAAACCATTAAAGCTACCGTAGATTTTATTCAACCCTTTTTTAAAGAAGGGGAAAGCTTTACCAAAATCAGGATTTATTTGTCCAATACCGGTGGGAAATATAAAATTGGACAACTGGTAACTGCGACTTTCAAATCTGAGACGGGCAAAACAAAGTGGATCCCAGCAGAAGCGCTGGTTGATTTGGGAACGAGAACGGTGGTTTTTGTCAAAAAGGAAAATGTTTTCCAACCCCAGGTAATTACGCCAGGTCAGAGATCAGGAGACTCAGTAGAAGTGTTGGAAGGCTTAGAAGGAGACGATCAAATTGCTCATAATGGACAGTTTATGATCGATAGTGAAAGTTTTATCAGAATTAAAAATTAAGGAGATGAAAAACAGATTAAAACGAATTTTTTACCACGGAGAGCCTGGAGGTTTAAACGGAGGGACACCGAGCCTTTTTCTACCGAGCGACAACGGAATATTTACAAAAAGATCAATCCTAAATCTTGCCTTTATCTTTTTAATAGGTGTATCCCTTTTTTCCTGCAATGGAAAACATGAACATTCTCAAGAGCAAATTGCCAAAGAAAAGAGTACCTACACTTGCCCTATGCACCCTCAAGTAATTCAAGACAATCCTGGCACTTGTCCAATTTGTAAAATGGATTTGGTAAAAGTAAATATGGCATCTTCTGAAAGCGGCGAAATTATGCTTAGCCAGAGCCAAATGAAGTTGGGAAATATTACTACCCGGAAAGTAAAGTTTGAAACCATGGGAAACACTACCATCCTCACCGGAACTCTAAAAGCAAATGAAGAGGCGGTAGAAATCATTAGTTCAAGAGTTGTAGGGAGAGTAGAAAAACTTTACCTGAAAGAAGTCGGGCAAATGATCCGGGAAAACCAGCCTTTATATGAAATATACAGTGAGCCACTACTTGTATTACAAAGAGAATATCTCCTCGCCCACCAACAATATAATGAACTTGGAAAGCAGGAACGGTATCTTTCTTTTTTGAAAGCCGCGGAGAAAAAGTTGTTGCTGCTTGGAATGACTCATGAACAACTCCAACAACTTGCGAAAGATAAAAAGGTTGAAGCAAGAATAACTTTCCTTGCTCCGGCATCAGGGATCGTATCTGAGATCAATGTCAGAGAAGGACAATATGTAGCAGAAGGAGAAAAGCTCTATAAAATCGAAAACCTGGATAAAATCTGGATAGAGGCACAACTTTATCCCGGTGAAGTATCTTTGGCTAAGCAGGAAGAAACAGTAAAAGTTGTGGTAAATGGGTATGAAAACCAATCTGTGGACGGAAAGATTGTTTTTCTAAGCCCGGAATATGGAAACGGAACCCAGATTATTAGCATGAGGGTTGAAATTTTGAATAAGGAAAAAAAATTCTTCCCAGGAATGCAGGCCAATGTCGTACTTACGAACTCCACAAAAAAAACAATTGCCTTGCCGACAGATGCTGTTATAAGAGATCAGCAAGGCAAACATATATGGATAGAATCGGAAGAAGGCGTATTTGAATCCAGAATGGTGGAAACCGGTCTGGAAAATTTTGATAAGGTAGAGATTACGGAAGGTCTTCATGAAAATGAAACTGTAGTAGTATCTGGCGCTTATTTGCTTTACAGTGAATATGTTCTAAAAAAAGGGGGCACCCCAATCGCTGGTCATAATCATTAGAAAATTTAAAAAAGGAATCTTGATGTAGTTTGACATAAAAAGAAGGAATTAGCAAGTAGGTGCTTTTGTAAGCAAGCAATTAGTTCAATGTCAGTGGGGAGATAAAACGATACAAAAACTTTCCGATTTTCTTTGGGAACAAGAGCCTTGCTTAAAAGGATTGGCAAAAAGAGTATTTACAGGATGGCCCGGTTTTATGAAAGCTATTGTTTTTCTCCATTTGTCGCGCCACCTGTAAAACAAGTAAACTACAGTGAAATTGTCGCTACATTGTGGCGACAATTAGGAAAAAATGTCAAATGTCAAGAAAGAAAATGTCGATACACGGTCAAGTTCTTCTACTTCCATCTTTCTCTTTACATACCAACTAATACTTCTGCAGTAAAGTAAGCATTTTCCTGTCCAGCTTGTGTCCATGCCAGTCTTCATATTGCACGTCTGCTCTTTTAGAATCAAGTATCCCGAAATTGCTTTCTCCGATAAAATCCCAAAGCGCATATCCAATGCCCATACTTTTACAGATTTCCAGTACATCCGTCAGCCAGGCAAGAAATACGTTGTGCGGAAGTCTATGCGAGCCGCTCGTTTCGCCCATATGCACTCCAATTCCCTGGTCTACCAGTCTTTTCCACGGAGTATAATATTCTTCCAATCTTTTCCTGTCCCAAGTATAGCCATTGTCATCCAATGCGCCCGGCCACTTAGGTTCAGGCCAATTTGTGCGGTCACTCATCCAGTCTACTTTATAATGGCTGATATTTCCCGGGATATAACAATGTACACTTTGGTTAATTCCAAGTGAAAAAAGCTCAGGAACAGACAAGTTTCCTGCTCCGGCGCCATCGGCAATAATAATGCGGTCAGGACTTATCTTTCTGATTGCCTGCACTGCCGGAGTAATAGCATTTTTATAGACTTCTCCATTGAAATTATCATTGGGCCAGGGGGCTTCATTAAAAAGGTTGAAGCTTATTTTTGATTTATCTACTCCCTTGTATCTCTTGGCAAACATTTCCCAATGGAAGGTAAATGCGTTCACAGCGGCTTTGTCTCTCCACAACAGAAAAGGCTCCCCGAGGCTATCGCTAATACCAATTTTGTAACCTGGTGCGTGATGAAAACACAAGCACATATGAATACCGTGTTTCAACCCATATTCAACCGCCTTGTCAATAAGTTCAAGCGTACTTTCGTCAATTTGATATACATCATCAACAGTGATCGGTTTATCGCCACGCTTTGGTTTGTATTTAAGCCACGCCCTATAAGTCAGCGGCATCCGCACAAAATTAAAACCCCAGTCAGCGATCCATTTAAAATGTTCTTCCTTAGGAGGTTTTATGCCCCTGTTTAAGATATAAATATTTTGAAAATTAAATCCTCTCCATATTGGGAGCGGGTTTTTTAAAATAGAGTTGGTGTCTTTAGTACCTTCCTTTGCCTGGACCATCTCCGGTAAAGCCATTGCAGCGCCTGCCAGCCCTGCAGCTTTAATAAAAGTCCGTCGGTTAGTGTTTTCCATACAATAAATAATGTTTCAGTTTATAATAAATAAAGGTTAGTATAACCCTCTCAAATATTCCTGTTTATTTAAAATAATATTGGAAGCATAGTCCTTTGTTTTTGTATTCTGGTTCTTAAAAGGCATAAAAAAAGTTTTCAGACCAAGAGATTGGCCCTGATTTTTTAACCAGTCATTTTCACAAGAAAAAAGGATTCTTGTATAAGAATTTCATTCTAAAAAGAACTCTCTTTGTGTAGATAATTAATTATTTGTTAATGTGGGATTACTCTTGATATAGGGTGAACATTAATGCCAGGTTAAAGGGGTATAGAGTACTGCTGATTTGTAGTACTCTATTTTTTTGTGGAAAACAGAAGCTAGTTTTTGACAGTTGAAAAAATAATATTTATATCAATTTCCTTTCTTTCCTTCAATTTTAGTGGAATCACCCCTTCGAAATAAAAAACTCCTCTACATAAGTAAAGGAGCTTTAAATCTTACTGTAACTTGTTTTGTAACTTAATTAACGCTTAAACATTTTATAAACCTTTCTATCTTTTGAATTAGAGACAGTGATAAAATATAACCCTAATGGAAGGTCGGCGATGTTCAGTATATGCTCCTGTCCTTTATTTTTTTCGGTCAAAAGTACTTTCCCTGAGTGATTGGTTAGGGTAATTTTGCTTTCACCATCTAATTGTCCTGTCAGGTTGATTCTTACCTTATCCATAGCAGGATTGGGAAATATGACTGCTTTGCCCTCATTTATCTCATCCTCGCCCAATCTTGCACCTATATAACTTCCATATACTTCAAATTCAAAGAATGAGAACCCATACACTGTGGCCCTGTTAATACAATATGCTTTTACATATCGGGCTGTTCCGCTTAATCCCGTATGGTCATCGGTAGCAGAGGATGATTTACCCCATACTTCTTTGATATTCGTCCAATTCACATTGTCAGTTGATATTTGTAGTTGGTAGTCCGCGGCATAGGCTGCTTCCCAAGCTATTTTTATTCTGCTTATATTATATCTTGCCCCTAAATCCACAATAAAATTCTGATTGTTAGCATAAGCGCTTGACCAACGGGTAGTACCGTTAGCGTCTACAGCTTTGGCGCCGGTGTTGGTGGCGTTCTCATTTGATGAAGTAGTGACGGGTCTGTTATAGGCAAGATTAATAGAACCTCCACCGCTGCTAGAAATTCCCATCCAGTTGATGTTAAATCCTCCGGTTGCTGCTACAATGGCTATGTCCTGTGTTCCTGCAGGCAATTGAACGGTATGGGAAATTGTTTGCCAGTTTTGCCATCCACCGGTATTAGGCACTGAAATGGTGCCAAAGACCATACTCCCCCCACCTCTTTCAAGACGAATGCTCCCATTGGCATTGTCACTTGCCACTCTATATTGGACAGTATATGATCCTGCGGAAGGAACATTTACGCTGTAGGTCATCCAATCATTTGTCTCAATCCAGCCCACATTTTGTCCCCCACCGGTATCTGATGTATTTTCTGTTTGTACACCGCTCATGTTACAATAACTTTCAGCCTGAATGGTGGAAGGGACATTATAAGTAGTACATGTGACCCCGCCGCTCCATCCTGGCATTTCTTCTCTTACAATAACTCTTCCGTCCCAATATAGATTTTGAATGGCTGATACGGAATTTCTTTCCTGAGTCAATTCAGCCCAACCCATGAAGAATGTCCATTTTGGCTCTGCAGCTAATCTGCTGGCAGTTGGCAGTACATCACATTCTCCAACTGCTATAGGTTTGCTTCCGGCAAAATTTACCATGGCATTGTATTTCCAGGTAGCAAATCCTTCATAAATATCTAAAGCAGCCACATCATAGTAATTACTTCCCGGGTTATAGTTGTTCAAATCTGTGGTTAAACTCCCAAAATCCTGAATATCCCATACCCAAATAAGGTTAGATAATCCTTTGGTGTATTTCATATAGTCATAGGTAATCTGCCACAGTTTTTTAGATCCGTTTGCGCCTGGCCGTCCTGCCCACCAGAATATTCCCTGGTTCTGCTCATGCAAGGGACGCCAAAGTACTTCAACACCGTTGTCTTCCAGGTATTGCAGGTATTGAGCAACATCATCCATCATGGCTTTCCATCTGTTGTTAAGGTTTGTGCCATTCGTGATCAACTCATTCCATTGAGGGTCTGATAAAGTTGTCTGCACACCTCCAGACCAGGAGCATGGCCCCATATTTACTGGATTACAAGCATGCCACATAATGTTGACCATTGCGCCGGCATCCCATTGCTCTTTAGCTTCATAAGTCATGGTCCATCGGGCATTAATATCTGAGGAGGCAAATAACATATCTCCACTCCATAAGCCAGGGTAATTTCCCGTAGTAGCTTTGATCCATTCCGTCCATTTATCCGGATCGGAATTGGGTTCCTTATTGTGTTGCCCCGCAACGGTATGATTACCCGAAATACTATACAGGTAATTAAGGGTTTTAAAAGATGTTTGTGAATAACTTAGTGAAGAAAATAGTATTAAGAAGAGTGTGAATAATTGGGCTTTGCTTCTATTGATAAAAAGAAGAAAGTACTTAGTTATGTTTAATTTTTTCATAAATAAGGGGGATTAGTTTAACTAAATAAATATCAGTTTATTAAAGGAGAGAAAATTGTAGAATAGTGCGGATTTCTTGTAATCTTATCCTTAAGAAGGGGCTAATAGAGGTGAAAGGGTTTGCTCACAGATTACCCGGATTTCACGGATTATTCTTTTTCTGTGTAATCAGTGAAATCTGTGAGATAAAAATAAAAAGAAAGAGTTGCTCACAGATTACCCGGATTTTCACGGATTATTTTTTTTCTGTGTAAATCTGTGCGAATCTGTGAGGCAAAATAAAAAGAAAGAGCTGCTCACAGATTACCCGGATTTTCACAGATTATTCTTCTTTGTGTAAATCTGTGCGAATCTGTGAGATAAAATAAAAAGAAAGACTTTGCTCACAGATTACTCAGATTTTCACGGATTATTCTTTTTCTGTGTAAATCAGTGAAATCTGTGAGATAAAAATAAAAGAAAGAGTTTGCTCACAGATTACCCGGATTTTCACAGATTATTCTTCTTTGTGTAAATATGTGCGAATCTGTGAGATAAAATAAAAAGAAAGAGTTTGCTCACGGATTATTCTTTTCTGTGACCTAAGCCAGTAAAAATCCGTAATCATAAAACATTGAAATCAAAAAGGTGGAGATGTCAGATGATGAAATTGTTATTCCCTTTTTTATTAGTCCTGCTACTTCCTCTGGTCGTGTCGGGGCAAAATAAACCAGACGAGAAAGAAACCGCTCTCAGTGATTCTGTTACCATTTACAAAAAAATTAAAAAGTTTTCCATTAAAAGGAAATGGACATCCTGGCTTTATGGGGCAATTTTTATTGATCCCGGAAAGAGCAAAGCCAAAAAAGGGGAAAAATCTCCCGGTAAAAGGAAGGACAATTTTAATAATTATAAAAAAAGAATTATCAGGGAAATAACTATTATTACGCTGGATCCTTTTGGGGCCAACATTAGTGATACCACGCTTGTGGTTGAAAATAAGCTGGTAAATATTGGGAACACCTTGCATAAAAAATCGAGAAAACTAACTATACAGAACCAACTCCTATTTCGTGAAGATCATAAGCTAGACCCTTATAAACTGAGGGAAAGTGAAAGAATACTTCGAAGTTCGGAATATGTAAGGGATGCAAAAATCACAGTGAATCCAGCTGAAAAAGACAGCGTGGATATCGTGGTGCTGGTCCAGGACCAATGGTCCATATTAGGTGCGGTCAACGGAAGGAAAGTAGAAGTTTTTGATGTCAATTTTCTCGGATTGGCACATAGAATTTCAGGCAGTGTAAACTATGGCGGCGTTGAGAAATTCACTTACAATGCCAGTTATCACGTACCCTACATTCGGAATACCTTTATTACCGCCGGTGCCTTTTATAATACTTCTTTAATAAATGGTCTTAAAGGGGTAAGTGTAGGAAGGGAGTTTTATTCACCTCTCACCAAATGGGCAGGGGGAATAGATCTAATTCAAAGAAGGGCAATAGACCTGATCCCGGTGAATGACACGCTAAACGCTGAGGTTCCTGTTAAATATAATTATCAGGATTTTTGGGGAGGAGTAAGTTTTAAGATAAGGGCCGGAGAAGAGGACCGGGAAAGAGGTGCACGACTCGTTACAACCGGCAGAATATTGAATACAATTTATCGGAATAATTTTCTTGAGTTTGAAGACTCTTCAAAAATTTACCAAAACTCAACTTTATATCTTGCCAGTATCGGATACTCTGTCCGCAGGTATTATAAAGACCGGTATATCTACAAATTTGGTCGGTTTGAAGACGTTCCTGAGGGGAGTCTGATCGCCTTAGTAGGTGGGTATGAAAAAAGGGAAATTTATGGGAGACACTATATGGGCATAAGAGGAGCGGTTGGAAGGCATGTCGAAAACCTGGGATATTTGTCCGGCGCCCTGGAATATGGTTCATTTATCAATACCGGCAACCTGGAAAAAGGAGTATTTAATGGAAATTTTTCTTATTTCAGCGATTTATGGAGCTTAAAAAGATGGGCTATGAGGCAGTTCATCTATTACAGCTATACCAAAGGGTATAATAGAGATCCTAATGAATGGATCGAAATAAATGGAAGTAATGGTTTATATGGATTTGACGGGAACAATGCAAGAGGCAAAAACAGAATGATGTTAAGTTTTGAAAATGTACTATACACGCCCTTCCAGCTCCTTGGCTTTCACTTCGCAACACTTGCATTTGCCGGGTTCGGACTGGTAGGAGACTCAAACAGTCCCTTGTTAAAAAGCAGGCTCCATCAGGTATATGGACTTGGACTTTTAATCAGAAATGAAAACCTGATCATAAATACCTTTCAGCTTTCTTTTGGCGTATATCCAAATCCCGGAGGGCCAACTTTTAAATTTAATCCTATAAGCGGTTACCAGTTACGGTTTAACGACTTTTTCCTTTCTAAACCCGATCTTATAACTTATAGATAGTTGGAAGCTGCACGTCGGAAATTAGTTAATATAAATCGCTAAATAAAAAATTAATCCGAAATAAAGGGGTAACTTCCGAAGATGGTACGATCAATGAGAAATTTACTTGAAATGGTGATGGGGTTTTTATGGGGAAAGAATAAAAGGTACTCAAATGAAGAAATGACGATCTTTTATCTGTTTATCACTGTCGTTCTTTCAGTTTTGCTTTTTGCTATATTAATTAATTATAATTAGTAAAATTCAAATAAAAGCTTTCTGCTAAGAAGTTCTCTTCTTTCTTTTGGGATAAAAACACTTCTTTTGTATCCTTCCTTATATACTAGCTGTTACTCTTATTTTACATTTATGGATCTTTCAATAAAAGAAAAATACCTCCTTACTAAAATTGAACCCAAACTATTTTATCTGAAATATTTCAAAAGCGTTCAGGTTTATTTTAATAAAACCCTGATCCGAAAGAAGATCACCAATGTGATGCTGATGGGCAATAATTGATGAAGGAGAATCTGAACGGAAAGCTATGAAAGGAGTGGAATCAAGAATTTCCGGTCTTCTGATAATTCATTGAGTTCCATTAAAATTCCGGTTAAGGCAGAAAGAAATTAATAATTTTTCAGCACTTGAACTTTAACCGGAGTATTAATGTCTTTACTGTATATAAATAAAAAATGCAAAAAGGTACAGTAAAATTTTTTAATGACACCAAAGGATTTGGGTTCATTAAGCCAAGTGATTCTAGTGAAGACATCTTTGTTCATGTAAGCGGTCTTATTCATGAAATCAAAGAAAACGATCAAGTAAAGTTTGAAGTTGAAAGAGGAAAGAAAGGTCTGAATGCGGTAAATGTAGAGATTCTTTAATATTTGTAAATATTTAAATAATTCAATTTACTTTAAGAAAAACATGCTCCAGGGCATGTTTTTTTATTTTTAGTAAATCCTATTTACAATTTAAAATAAACTTTAAAGGTGGTTCCAACCCCCACCTCACTGGATACTTCAATTTTGCCTCGTGAATTATCAATGATTTTTTTGACCATATAAAGCCCTATTCCTGATCCTTCTACGTGACTATGAAATCTTTTGAACATTGAAAAGATCTTCGATCGGTCCTGGGCATTTATACCTAATCCGTTGTCTTCTATTTGAAACACCTCATAATTATCTTCTTCGTAACAGATAATTTTTATTGTTAATGGTCTTGAGTCTGAGCGGTATTTTATAGAATTGGAAATTAAATTATAAACTATACTTCTAAAGTTCTTTCTTGAAAAATTTATTGTCGGGCATTTGTCCACCTCTATTATAAACCGGGCATTTGATTCTTCTATTATATTGTGAAGGTCAAGATTTACCTCTTTAATGATTTCCGTCACATTTATTGCGGCGACATCCTCTCCCAGTTCTTTTTGAATTTTTGTGATCTCTGTTAAATCATTAATTGTGTTTTTAAACCTATCGATGGAACTTTGCATTAACTCCATTATCTTTTCTATGTTATTATTTCCTATCACGTCTGATGGAAGTTTTCGAATAAGCATAGAAAGCAGCCCTTCAATATTTGAAATAGGCGCTTTTAAATCATGAGAGGCGGTATAAATAAAATTATCCAAATCCGAATTTATCAACGTCAACTGACTGTTAGCTCCACTTAACTCTTCATTAGAAGCTTCTAATTCTTCATTTGTTGCGGCCAATTCCTGCGTTAACTTTTGTAGATTTTCCTGAAGTAATTTGTGTTCATGAATATCCGTGCAGGTACCTACCCACTGAGTTATTTCTCCAGCTTCATTGCGTGACGGCAATGCCCTTCCCAACACCCATCGGTATTCATTATTTGCATTCCTGAGACGATATTCTGCTTCGAACAAGTTGCCGGTAGATAAAGAATGTTGCCATTTTTTTGAAGTGTATAACTGATCATCCGGATGAAAATGATTTTTCCAACTTTCAATGGCGGGCAAATCCTTCGAGGAACCTGTGAAATCATACCATTGTCTGTTCAGGAATGTATTTCTACCTTGCTTATCTGCGGTCCATGCGATGTGAGAAATTCCTTCTAAAATTGACTGAGAATGCAAGGCCAACTTCTCCAACACATTACGCGCCTCAACCAGATCAGTGACATCTACACCAAAAACCATGATCCCATTTATTTTGCCATTATAATCTTGTCTTGCTTTATAAATAAAATTAAAATAGGCAGGTTGTAATTTACCTTCATCGAATCTATCCAGCATTACGGATACTTCATTTCCGACATAAGATTCTCCGGTATGATAAACATTGTCAAGGATTTTACTGATGGGTTGGTCTTTTATTTCCGGTAGGGCTTCCAAAACCGGTTTCCCCTGGAGACTCCTGCCGGGGAATATCTTTTGATACACAGGATTCACCAATTCAAATACATGATCAGGCCCGCGCACAATTGCCATCATGGCCGGCATATTCATAAACAGATCATGGAGAATATAACTTTGTCTTTCTGCTTCTGTCCGGGTGGCTGTTTCTCCAATGGTATCTCTTTCCAGTTCAATTCTTTTTCGTGCTTCAACCGACTCGGTAACTTCTACTGCTGTCTGGATTATTCCTATAACTTGACCATCCTGTCTGAGCGGTTCATATTGAATATTGAAATAAGCAAGATTGAGTTTTCCATTTCTTTCTAAGTAAGCAGGCATTTCATTGCCCCGAAAAGGTTGCCCTGTCGATAATACATCTTGAAAAATCTTTTCATAGCCTTGGTTTCTTACCTCGGGAATTGCCTCAAACAAAGGTTTGTCTTTAACCTGTTCTAGCGTTCTGCCCCAGGCCTTAAGCATCATTTTATTCGCAAGCGCTATTATGTGTTCTTTTCCTAAATAAACTCCCATAGCAATAGGCGCCTGCTCATAAACACTATTAAGTAAATTCAATCTATATGTATCGGATTTAAGTTGAATATCCATTAAAGTAGGAATAATAGTTCCTCTTATAATTGTCGCAATTTTTAATTAATACTAAAGGCCAGCGTATGATAGATCCGCCCTTTTTCTTGAAAAGCTAACGGCGGCGCGTCCTTCAAAGTTTTCACATATTCAGTGAATCGGAACCGATACTTTGAGCAGCTACTATTTTCAGTTTTAATATAAATTCTTGCCATTTATCCCATTTTTAAAACCATAGGTATAAATCACCTATTTGATTTTTCTAATTGTCTTTTACTTTGATCTATCAATTCAAAATAACAAAGGAAACAATTAAACATTTATCGCCATGAAAAATCTACTTATCTTATCATTAATGATCCTGTCATTATCCGCCAATGCTCAAGACAAAGAAACAACCTACAAAAATGCCTTGATCGACCATAACAAGAAAGTTATCGCTTCTTTTTATGACGCGCTTGAACGAAAAGATTACAGTCAGTTAAATGGAATAATCGACTTTTATGGAAAAGCAGTTTATGCAAATCAATCCAAGAATGTTCAGGATACTATTCAGGGAAGAGAAGCCATCGGTACGCAATTCAGATCCGAGTTAGGTGCTTTTGCCAAGGTAAAATACACTACAAAAATATATGAGTCTGAGGATCCTTCCCTTGTTTCGGTAAAGGTAAAAGGGTTGCTAACATCGGCAGACGGCGTAAAAACCCAAAGTAATTATATGGCCACCTTTAAGTTAAAGAATGGAAAAATTGTTGAATATGTAGAGTATGACAATTTGAGTCAAAGTGGACGCTCTTAATAGCTAGAAATAATCGGGAATAATAATTAAGGACAAAAGGCCTGAAAATATACTTCAGGCTTTTTTCTTATAAATTACAAAAAGAGGGCTTTTAATTCTTTTTTAACTGAGCAGTTTATTTTATAACCTACTTAACAATCACTTAAACCTCTTACTTTTAATGACGTAGTTTTTAATGCAGCAATAAGAAGCTTCTTTGCTTCATGCATTTATTTTTACATAAAAACAAAACTATGGCTATTAAATTAAAACCCTTAAAAGATCAGGTAATTGTAATAACAGGAGCTTCCAGTGGAATAGGTCTGGCGACAGCGTTGTCCGCGGCTGAGGAAGGTGCAAAGGTTGTGCTGGCTGCGAGGAATGAAGAAGCCTTACAGGAGATTGAACAAAGAATAAACTTATCGGGTGGCTCAGCTACCTATGTAGTAGCGGATGTAGGGATTAAGGAAGATGTTGAAGATATAGCCAAAGCAGCCATTAATGAATTCGGCAGGATCGATACCTGGGTGAACGATGCCGGCGTAGCAATTTATGGTAAACTGGAAGAAGTAAAGGACGAAGACAGCAGAAAATTATTCGAGACAAATTTCTGGGGTGTTGTCAATGGGTCATTAACGGCTTTAAAACATTTGAAACAATCCGGAGGGGCGCTTATAAATGTTGGAAGCGTCGTGTCGGATGTAGCCGTTCCAATCCAGGGAATGTATTCGGCAAGTAAACATGCGGTAAAAGGATTTACAGATGCCTTGAGAATAGAGCTTGAAATGGACAAAGCACCCGTATCTGTCACCTTGATAAAACCTTCGGGGATCAATACGCCTTACCCCGAACATGCCAGAAATTATACCGATAAAGAAGTAAAGCTACCTCCACCGGTATATGACCCTAAAGAAGTAGCCTATGCCATTCTCCATGCGGCACAAAATCCGATAAGGGATGTATTCGTTGGCGGCGGCGGAAAAATGATGAGCAGTACCAATAAGTATGCACCGAAATTAATGGATAAACTCTCCGGGAAATTTATAGCAAAGGAGGAGCTTATGGACGAACCATCGCAGCATTTCGAAGGTACGCTTTATGATCCCGGGGAAGGAGGAAGAATCGATGGAAACTATCCCGGAATGGTAAGAAGTACCAGCTATTACACCAGAGCATCCTTAAGTTCAGTGCTAACGAGTGCCTTGCTGGCTGCAGCGGGATTAACCGCGCTTGCCTTAATTGGAAAAAATTCACTTGCAGATGTAGCAAAGGAGACCATGGAGACGGTAAAAGAAAAAGTCTAGATTTTCAGTATCAGGAGATTGAAAGGAAGCTCCTGATGAACAAAGTCTTTACGTGGTTTTTAACTTACTCCAACCTTTAAAACATTTAAAATCTCTTCATAGAGATCATCCGGATAAAAAGGTTTGGAGACATAGCCATTCATGCCTATTTCAATGCATTTTTCCTTCTCCTTCTTAAAAGCGGCGGCGGTCATAGCGATAATAGGAATGGTGGAAAATGGAGCTGTACTGCTTTCCCTTATAATTCTGGTACATTCTTCTCCCCCCATTTCAGGCATTTGAAGATCCATAAGGATAAGGTCGTATTGAACCTCATTTAATTTACTTAATACTTCCTTTCCATTTTCGGCTACTTCCACTTTGGCGTTCCAGTTTGATAAGGTTTCGCTTGCGACCAGTTGGTTAATCATGTTGTCTTCGGCAAGAAGAATGGTTAATCCTTTCAAAGACTTTTCCTGCCTTTGAAGTTGCGGTTTCGCATCTTTATTAGGATCCGTTCCCGTCTTTAGTAAGAGCGAGAAGGTAAAAATGCTGCCTTTGTCTATTTCACTTTCTACAACTATTGTTCCTTGCTGAAGTTCTATCAATTGTCTTGAAATAGAGAGCCCGAGCCCTGTTCCACCAAACCTCCTGGTAGTGTCTGCGTCGGCCTGTTTGAACTCCTCAAAAATTCCCACTTGCTTTTCCTGTGAGATTCCAATTCCCGAATCCTCAATCCTGAATTTAATTTTTCCCTCTTTTAAGCTTTCATTGCTGACGGTGATGTTTACAAATCCACTCTTTGTGAATTTCACGGCATTTCCTGCCAGGTTAATCAATATTTGCGATAATCTTGTCGGATCACCCGTCACCCATTCTGGTACGGCATTATCAAATTCTACCTGGAAATCAATTCCCTTTTCATCCGCCACCCTCCGGATCGGATAGGTAGCGCTTTGAACGGTGTCTTTTAGATTGAAGAGGACATTTTCAAATGTCATCTTTCCCGAATGGATCTTTGTTAAGTCCAGGATATCATTTATAATAACCATCAGGTTGCTTCCTGACAATTGAATGGCATTGATGTATTCTTTTTGTTTTTCGGAGAGGGAAGTTTGAGTAAGCAGGTTGGCCACTCCTAAAATTCCATTTAACGGGGTTCTGATCTCATGGCTCATATTAGCCAAAAAGCTTTCCTGAAGTTTCCTGGCTTCTTCGGCAAATTGCTTGGCTTCTATGTGGGCCAGTTCAGTTTGTTTTCTGATATGAATGTCGCGAACCATACAGTGAAAATTCCTGATCCTGCCTTCCGATTCCCACCAGATCCTTACGCTTTGTTCTACCCATCTGCTTTTCCCACTTTTGGTAAGCACGGGAAATTCCATTATTGTTTCTTCCTTTTTCTCTTTAAACTGATCGTAATAGTATTTCTGAACTCTATCCCGCCATTCAGGGTCTATAAGAGTTGTAAAATGTTTTCCCAGCAACTCTTCGGGCTTGTACTCCACCAGTTTTGTTACCCGATTGTTCATATAGGTAAAGTTTCCGGCAGGGTCTGTAGTATAAACCACATCGGCAATATCTTCTATCAGGTTCTTATAATTCTCTTCGCTTTGGGTCAAATTACTTTGTTGTCCTATTTGCTCAAAGATGCTCACAACATATACAATTTCGTTGTTTTCGTAAACAGGCTCGCACCACATCTTAACTTGAATTACCTCTTCGCCCCGATGGATTTTAACATCGTCTGAGAAACTGGCTTCTCCTTTCAGCGCTTTAAAAAAAAGCTTCTTTCCGGTTGAATAAATGCGCTTTTCTCCCGGCAGGCGAAGGTTAAAGTTTGCAGGATGTTTTTCAATGACTATCGATTCATTTAATAGTTCCGAAGCCTTTTTATTTGCACACACGATCTTTTCCTCTTTGGTCATTAGGGTAACCGCAAAAGGCATCACTTCAATTATACTTTTTAGTAAAACCCTGCCATCTTCCAGCTCTTTTGTCCTTTGGTGCAACTTCCATTTTGAATTCACACTGTCAGCCATCACTTTTAGACATTCCATCTGATCCTCAGTAAATGTTCTTTCCCGACTATCCATCACGGCTAAAGCACCTGTTGTTCCATCTTTCAGGTCAAAAGGTACTTTCGCATAACTCTGTATTTTTTGTCCGTTTAGGATAAATGGTTTGGAAATGTTACTTAAAGATTGTGTCTTCTTTAAGATTTTAAAGTCCTGAATTCCTCCTTTGTCAGTCTGAGTGACGTCTGCACCAAAAGCAGAAACAGCAAATGTTTCATCATTCCTGGTTAAGGCGATGAAAGCAATAGGCGTATCACAAAATGATGATGCAGAACGGGAAATGGCATCTAATTGTGTTTGAAATTCCTTCTTAAAACTGCCAATTGAACTGTCCGGGTTAGTGGCCTTTTGGAAATTCAGGTAATGGGGCATGAGGTTTCATTTAACCCTTAAAGATCAGAAAATCATAATTTCATAGTGTATACTTGTTGTGGTTATAAATACAGATGTATGAAATCGATGAAATACCAGATATAATCTAAGCCCTCGAAAAGATTTCACTTTACACTGGTTCTGATTATATCAGGTAGATGGCGCAGTCTTTATTTTAAACCGGTCGTATTTTAATTAAAGAGGAATACAATTGCTGCAATAAGTCTTGAAAATTTACTTACAAATCGCACTTTAATGATGACAAATAGAAAAGATATTTTTGAACGAATGAGGGCCGGGGAGCCACTCCTAAAGGATGACCCTGAGTATAATAAGTTTGCAGAGGTTGTGGCTCAAACCATTAAGCAAGTAGTCGAAATGAACGCGACCGCGCATGACGTAGATGAAGTCCGACGAAGATTGAGCTTGATCATTGGTTCGGAGATCGACGAATCCACCGCTATCTTCCCTCCTTTTTACACCAACTTTGGCAAGTTTATTAGTATCGGCAAAAATGTATTTATCAATCATGCTTGCTCCTTTCTGGATATAGGAGGCATTACCGTGGAAGATGAAGTGATGATCGGGCCGAGAGTTAATTTGGTCACAGAGAATCATCCCCTGGACCCAAAAGCGCGGAAAACTTTACTTCTTAAGGCCATTGTAGTGAAGCGAAATGCATGGATTGGAGCAGGAGCAACCATTCTGCCGGGGGTGACAATTGGCGAAAATTCAATAGTAGCTGCGGGAGCAGTTGTAACTCGGGATGTGTCAGCCAATACTGTAGTAGCAGGTATGCCGGCGAAGGTTGTTAAAAACTTGAAAGGTTTAGAGGGATCCGTCCAATAAAACAATATTTCTTGAGATCAAAAGAAACACACGTCAATTTAAAAAGATTTTATTGGTTAGAACGAACACGAGCCAAGACGAAACATTATCAACACACAGATTCAATTCTTTATCTTATTAATCTGCTTACGGATATACTCTTTTTCAATTTCAAACTCCGTCTGTTGAAGTGTTTTTAGGAAAAATTCTCGTGCTACACTATTATTCCCTTCCAATAAATTAAATTTCCCCAATGTAGCGTTGAGGAGGTAATACTGGTTGAAGAACGGCTTTTGTTGTAATTCATTTAATATTTTGAACGCCTTCTTTTTTTGGCCGGAATAGTATAAAGCAATGGAATAATTTAATTCAACAAATGGGTTGGGATTCATTTGAAGTAGTTGTAAGTAGAGTTTACTGACCGAAACCCAATCGGTTGAATTAAAATCCTTTGCCGTACAATGCAAATAGGCAATAGTGGCTTCGTAATGATAAGACGAAACGGGGCCTCCTTTGGATTGGTGAAGGAAAGTGCAGGCATACCTGATCAAATCTTTGTTCCATAATGAGCGGTCTTGTTCCTCAAGATCCAAGAGTTCTCCGTTTGACCCTATCCTCGCTTTAAATCTTGCAGCGTTAAATAACATTAATGCGTATAAAGCTGCCGTTTCTTTGTTGCCAATGTTGCCATCAATAAGCGTTTTGGCCATGAGCAACGCTTCTTCACAAAGCTCTTCCCTCAAAAGTTCTTTTCCCCAGGAAGACTTATAGCCTTCATTGAATAACAGGTATAAGATCTTATGGACAATATGAATCCTTGAATGTAAGGTTAACACGTCCGGTTCCTGTAAAGGCACTTTCTCCTCTCTTATTTTTTGTCTTGCCCTCGAAAGAAGTTTGTCTACCCCGTCAATTGTCATTGCCAAAACTTTCGCTATGGATTCAATCTTAAGGTTAATAACATATTTCAGGGTAATCACCACCTGTACCTTTGGGGAAAGATCAGGATGGGCACAGGCAAACAATAACCTTAATTGATAATCATCAACCACGGAATCGGAAGAATGCGGGTCCTGGAAAAGAAAATCTTCATTAACGGTAATACCTCTTACTCTCTTTTCCTTCTTAATCTTATTCAGTGCTTTGTTTTTACAAACCTTGTAAATCCAGCCTTCAGGGTTTGCAGGTATTCCGTCGCTCTTCCAGGAGGTCAATGCTGAGGAATAAGAATCCTGTACAAGATCTTCAGCGGTTTCCAGATCAATTTCCTGGGAGAAATATAACAGGGAAGCAACCATCTTTCCAAAATACTTTTTGTATAAATGATCTACTTCCTGTTGTACTTTATCCATCTGTTACTTGTTGATTACTTCCATATTTGCCGAACCTCTATCGCAATCTTTCCCTCGATAATCAGCGGACAAGTTTGAGTCATTGAGGCAGCCTGATCAAGGTTTTCTGCAGTTATGATCATATAACCGCTTATTGCTTCCTTCGCTTCAAGAAAGGGGCCATCCGACAAAACACGATCTTTATTCACATACCTGCCCGTGGTTAACAAAGGTTCACCGGTTCCTAAGTCTCCGGATTCCGATAAAGATTCCATCCACGTCATCATCAGTTGGAGGTCTCTGTTGAATTCCTCTTCTGACATTTCGCTCATCTTTTTCAAGTCTTCTCTGATAAGCAATAAGAATTTTTCCATGTATAAATTATGATTAAATATGATTGGTAAGGGAAACTATTTTTTCTGCTGTTTAAATTTATAAAAGATGTCCGGTAGCTGCATTATCGTGAGATATAAAAGTGATAATATGCAAAGTCCGGTTACTTGCAGGAGGCCCGCTGTCGATATTGAAACTCCAATTCCTGTTGCTATAGCAATATAGGCAGCAAGACAAAGAGGACACTTTGGCAAGAGCGCCAATACCATTCCCGGAATTACCCACCTTATAATTTTAAGACGGCCTCTTTTAACTTTTGTAGGTTGTCGGCTTCCAAATACTGTTCGCAACGTTATCTTTTTTTGAGCTGCATTTAGCCTCATATCTGAACAACAGCGATAGGTATTCATATCGCCTCCTTTTTTGATCCGCAGCATGAATCTTCTTCCAACGATTGGTATCTTCCAGTGGAATCTACATACCCGGAATGATTATACTTATCGTGATGTCTTACCCAGTCGGTAAGGTTACCATTAGGACCGGTTTCATTACGTCCTTTTGGAGTCAGATCAAGAAACATGTAGGCTGAAATAGTCTTTTCATCTCCCCGGCCGTAGGTGGAATAAGTATGGAAGACATTGCCGGTTTCATCCTTGATGAACACACTGACACCCGGCGCTTCTTCCTCGTGTACATCAACAAGGTCGAAGTTGAAGTAGCCTTTACCTTTTTTAATTTCCTCTTCAGTAAAAGAAACATGATAATCGTAGTTAAAATCCGAACCATAAGAAGATACCCATTTAAAGCGCCATCCCATCCGTGTTTTGAAAGATTCGATTTCAGCTATAGGCGCTCTTGAAACGGCTACAAAGGATACATCCTTGTTTTCAAAGTGCATTCTTGCAGCATCTACATGGTCTGCTCCGAAAGAACATCCAACGCATCCTTCTTTCCAGCCTGGTGCAAACATGAAATGCTGGACAATCAACTGACTTCGGCCCTGAAAAAGGTCGGATAATGTATTCTTACCATCCGGTCCTTCGAAAACATAAGGTTTTTCGACTTTAACCCATGGTAGCTTACGACGCTCCTGACTCAACTTATCACCGAGTCTTGTCAATTCTTTTTCCTTTTTTAGAAATTCCTTTCGCTCAAGGATCCACTCCTCCTTTGATACAATTCTATTATGATTTGTAGCTGGATTTTGGGTTGACTCTATTATTTTTTCCATAATTAAGATTTACATTTATTCTAAAGACAATCTCGATTTCGGAAACCGGACAGAGAAATATTTAGCACTTCATTTTGACTCCATTTTTGATCCGCAGCAGGAGTCTGCTTCCTGGGAATGGTACCTTCCATTGGAATCCACGTAACCTTCATTCTTATACCTATCGTGATGTCTTACCCAACTCGTAAGGCCGGAGCCATCCTGGGGTTCATTTCGTCCTTTTGGGGCCCAGTCAAGGAACATGTAAGTTGAAAGAAGCTTTTCCAGTCCTCGTTCATAAGTAGAATAGGTATGGAAGATGTTACCTGTTTCATCTTTAAAGAACACACTGGCACCAGGCCTTTCTTCCTCGTGTACATCAACAAAGTCAAAATTATAGTACCCTTTGCCTTTTTTGATTTCCTCTTCCGTAAAAGAAACATGATAATCGAAATTGAAATCGGAGCCGTAAGAAGACACCCATTTAAAACTCCACCCCATGCGTTTTTTAAAAGCTTCGATTTCAGCTAAAGGCGCTCTTGATACCGCTGCAAAGGATAAATCTTTGTTTTCGAAATGTATTCTCGCCGCATCCACATGGTCCGAGACAAATGAACATCCGACACATCCTTCTATCCAGCCTGGCCCAAGCATGAAGTGATAGACAATCAACTGACTTCGTCCCTGAAAGAGATCAGATAACGTATACTTGCCATCCGGTCCTTCGAAAACATACGGTTTTTCGACTCTTACCCATGGTAGTTCACGGCGCTCCTGACTCAACTTATCATTGAGCCTTGTCAGTTCTTTTTCCTTTTTTAAAAGTTCCTTTCGCTCAAGGATCCATTCTTCTTTGGATACAATTCTATTGTGCCCTTTAGCTGGATTATGGGTAGACTCTATTATTTTTTCCATAATATTATGATTTAGGCTTATTCTATAGACAATCTCAGTTTCGAAAACCGGACAGAGGATTATTTTTAGTTGTAACGAACATCTTCTGTCAAGTGAATATAAAGAAATTGTCTTTCAGTATCTTGATTTCGAAAATCAGAAAAAAGCATTTCTTCTATGATTTCAATTATCAAATTACCGGATAAGTACAATAAGTGCTTCCTCGGAGCGCCATCGGAACGCCCTCGGAGCGCCATCGGAAGATGAAAAGGAAATTATTAAGAGTGAAATAATGGAAAAATACAATTTTACTCCCTTAAATAAACCAGCAAAGTCAAATTGCGCCAACTGGACTACGCGATAGGATAGGATCTTGATAAAATTATCCCCAAGGCAATAGATATTTCTATATTGCCATTATTTAACTTTAATTTATCAACCATACCTACTAGCGCGCGATGAAGAATATCCTTATAAGGGGAGCAAGAGAGAACAATCTGAAAAATGTATCTCTTGAGATTCCTAAAAATAAGATAACTGTTTTTACAGGAGTATCCGGTTCTGGTAAATCATCTATTGTATTTGATACCATTGCCTCTGAGGCCCAACGACAGCTTTATGAAAATTTCAGTATGTTCATCCGGAGTTTTCTGCCCAGGTATCCCCAACCCGATGCGGATGCGATTGAAAACCTGAATATGGCAGTGGTGGTTGACCAGAAAAGGCTTGGAGGCGGCTCTCATTCTACTCTTGGTACAATCACTGATATTTCGCCTGTCTTAAGGCTCTTATTTTCGCGGATAGGAAAACCTTTTGTGGGGTATTCGAATGTATATTCCTTCAATGATCCTCAGGGAATGTGTCCGGAATGTAATGGAATAGGACAGAAACTGGGGGTGATAGCCGATGATTTTATTGATATGTCTAAATCCCTTAATGAAGGAGCCATTAAGTTGGCTGTATTTGCCTCATGGGAAAAAGACATGTATGCCAGTACCGGTTTTTTTGACAATAATAAGAAGCTGTCGGATTATACCGAGGAGGAAATGGACCTGTTGCTTTACAGCGGTCCAAGAAAGTTCAAGCTGAGGATAGGTGAGCGGTCGATGAATGCTACCTATATGGGCATGATTGAGAAGTTTAACCGATCATATATTAAAAGAGACATTAAGACATTATCAGAAAGGACCCAAAAGGCAGTTGCTCCTTATATAAAGTTTGGTCCTTGTTCTGCCTGTAAAGGGGCGAGGTTAAATAAAGCAGCCCTTAACTGTAAAATAAACGGCGCCAACATTGCCGAACTTTCAAATATGGAAGTGGGCGATTTGATCCGTTTTCTTGACGATATCAAGGAACCGGTGGCGCTGCCGATGGTTAAGACTCTTAAGGAAAGGCTTCAACACCTGGTGGACATCGGGCTGGATTATTTAAACCTTAACAGACCTACGGACACCCTCTCGGGCGGGGAATCACAACGGGTCAAAATGGTAAAGCACTTAAGCAGCAGTCTGGTGGACGTGATGTATATTTTTGATGAACCTAGTGTGGGATTACACCCCAGAGATGTACACCGGTTAAACCACCTGCTGGAAAAACTTCGGGAAAAAAGCAATACAATCATTGTGGTAGAGCATGATCCGGATGTGATCAGGATCGCTGAACATATT
>DASPJL010000160.1:0-16776 GCA_035628645.1 Cytophagales bacterium
AAATGTTTCTGTCAGTTATAAAAACATCGACCTTTCAGTGTTCTTGCAGGGAGCCTATGGTCAAAAGATCTTCTCTGTTCTAAATCGGGATATTGAAGGTTTTTACCGGTCATTTAATGTCTCCAAAAGATATTATGACAATCACTGGACCGGCCCTGGTTCAACCAACAAATATCCGAGAGCAAGCTGGGACGCATCTTCCAACAATACAATACTTTCAAGCAGATTCCTTGAAGATGGTTCTTATACCCGTCTGAAAAACATTCAACTGGGCTATAACCTCCCGCAGGATTTTATTGAAAAATATGGATTTGAATCCGCACGCATTTATTTCTCAGGCGCTAATCTTCTCACTTTTAGCAAATATTCAGGAATGGATCCGGAGATGACAGTAAGTGATAATGCGAAAAGTGAAGGTGATCGGTCTGCAGGGATGGACTGGGGAACTTATCCTTCCGCAAGGTCTTATAACATTGGTGTAAACATTAGTTTTTAATTAGCTGATCGAACAAGCAGTACCAATTAAAGAAAGAATTACAAAAGCTATGAAAATGGACGATTTAGATTTAAAGGAATTAAGTAAAAAGTTCCAGATGAATTTCCCCGAACCTCATACCTCTAACCCCAAACCTTTTTAAAAAAGAAAGAGATGAAGAAAATAAGTTTATTGATCGTAACAATATTTTTTGTATCCATCACCTCATGTTCGGATTTTCTGGAAGAAGACCTTCACGGAACATATTCCAGTGCGACTTTCTACAAGACCGAGGCCCATGCTTTACTTGCCGTTAGCGCCATTTATAATATTGCTTCATTTTCTTCCACAGACAATGCCCTATGGGTGTTCGGAGATGTAGCCTCTGATGATGCGATAAAAGGAGGAAATCCGGGAGATCAAAGTGACATTCAATTCATTGATGAATTTAACTATCCAAGAAGCAACGGATACATCGAAAAGATTTGGAAATATTATTACGAAGGAATCTCGAGGGCAAATTATCTTCTATATTATGGTCCTACTATTTCAATGGATGAAAATTTGAAAAGCCGGGTGCTTGGTGAAGCTAAGTTTTTAAGAGCATACTTTTATTTCAATCTGGTAAACATTTTTGGTGAAATCCCACTGAAACTTAATCCGCCACTGACCAATGCAGAAATAAATGTCGCAAAGTCACCGGTAGCCAGTATTTACGCCCAGATTGAAAAAGACCTTCAGGAAGCTGCTCAAGTATTGGAAACAACTTTCGAAGGTACTGATTTGGGAAGGGCTACAAAAGGAGCTGCATATGGACTTTTAGCCAAAGCAAGTCTTTATCAGCAAAAATGGGATGAAACCCTTGTTGCCATTACCTCTTTGGAAGCACTCGGTTTATATGCCTTAGAAAACAGCTACAAAAATAATTTTATGGACTCAACTCAAAATAATCAGGAATCAATTTTTGAAATTCAACATCTGAAGGGGCAAATCCCAAAGTTGGGCAATTCCCTTAACCAATGGTTTGCCCCCGTTTCAGAGAATGGATATTATTTCAATGTTCCTGTCCAGGACTTTGTGGATGAGTTTGAAAAGACTGCAGGGGAGATATCCGACCCACGGCTGGACTATACGGTAGGAAGAGAGGGCCAAAAATGGCTCAATGGGGAGGATTTTAATCCGGGCTGGTCGCCTACAGGTTATTTACAGAAAAAACATCTTCAACCTTTAAGAGAAGTTCCAAGAGGTTTGAAAGGAGACGGCGACCTTAATTATGTTTACCTCCGTTATTCAGATATTCTGCTAATGAAGGCAGAAGCCCTGAATGAATTAAACAGGCCGGGAGAGGCGCTCATTCCTCTTAATGCGGTCCGTAAAAGAGCCAGGGAAAGTTATCTGTATGATCCAGATTTAACAGGATTTGGAGCCATACCGGAAGGTTTGCTTCCTGATGTTACTACTACAGACCAGGGAATACTTCGGGAGGCCATCCGGCATGAAAGAAGGGTAGAGCTTGGGTTTGAATTTCACCGCTATTTTGATCTTATGAGGTATGGAAAACAGGCAGCTGAAGCAGCGCTTGCAGGAACGGGCTTTGTGTATGAGCAAAACCGTTATTTTCTGATCCCTCAATCTGAAATAGATACGAATCCTGCTATTTCTGAATAGGAATTTATACCGGAGAAGTTTCTCCGGGCACAATTATATTTTTAACAGTTTATTTACTTTAATTCTTCAATTATGAAAACTCTTTTAAGAAAATCAATTTTCTATTTTATTGCCGCATTGCTCTTTGCAGGCGCGATCGGAGCTTGCTCTGATGATGACGGAGGAAAGGTCTCTGTAGATAAACAAGTATTGACAGATTCAATAACTGCTGCCAGCACTTTGGTTGCAAACACTGAAGAAGGTCCCGCTGAAGGCCAATATACTGTAGGCTCAAAAGCTACACTTCAGGCTGCCATAACTGCTGCTGAATCGGTTAAGAATGATGTCGATGCCACTCAAGCAGAAGTTAACAGTGCAGTAGTTTCATTATCTAATGCAATTGCCGCTTACAGAGATCAGAAGGTTCTTCCTATTGCTCCGGAAGCATTGATTGGCTTTTGGTCTTTTGATGAAGGTACCGGAACAACAGCTACAGATGAATCAGGCAACGGATTTGATGGCGCTTTTAAAACAGGTCATGCGGATTGGGGTGCAGGAACTCCCGTTTGGACTGCCGACCGTTATGGAAATGCCAATAAGGCTTTACAGTTTGACAAGGGAGCCAATATTGAAATTCCTTATAATTCAGCTTTAAATCCTGCAAATATGACCATCGCATTGTGGGTTAATACTGCTGAGATTAGAGAAAATAACAGATTTATTGGATTGCATTCATGGAATGGATATAAATTCCAGTTGCAAAGTACAAACAGACCGTTTTATACTGTCAATGTCGGCTCAACCATTTATGACAGAGACGCTGAAGTCGCCCTTCCTTTAGACGAATGGCATCACATTGCTGTTACTTTTGGCGGTGGCGAAACTGTATTTTATATTGATGGAACTGCTGTTAAGGCCTGGGCTGATACTCCTGGAGAAGCTCTTTCTATATCCGGTAACCCTTTTAACCTTGTGTTTGGACAGGATTTTCCTACCGATAAATATGCAGCTACCGATGCAAATTATGAAAATGATAAGTTGATTCCGTTAGCCTGGGGAGGATATTTCCATGGATCAATGGATGAAATCAGAATATACAAATCTGTATTAAGTGGCACTCAGATAACAAGCCTTTATAATCAGGAAAAGCCATAATTTGTTTTAAATTAATTGTTTGATTGACAAGAGTATGGATTTAGCCATACTCTTGTTTTTAGAGAAGATTTATAAGTGGGAAGTTTAGAAGATCGAAGTGGGAAGTAAGGAGCCTTCAGAACTGTCAAATTACTGCATTAGCATAGTATCACATAATCGCATTATCTAATGAAAATAAGTTATACCCTTCTTTTTCTTTTATCCTTTGGGATTTTCTCAAATACTTTATTCGCTCAAAACGGGCAGATTGAAATAAGCAGGGTAAATCAAATGCCGGATCTGCCATCTCCCTATGAAATGAGGAATTGGAAGGAAGTAGCAGTGAAATATGATGAATTTATTTATTCGCTGGATAAAACCGGAGAATATCTTCCTCTTATCGGTTTAAAAGCAAACGGAACAAACTACAGTACTCTTCAACCTATTCTTCTTCAAACTTATGTAGGAAGTAACAGTGCCAATCAGGCGGAAGCAATTAACATTATTCCTTCTCTTGTCGGAGCGACTTTAAACGGGGTAGATAAATCAAATCAGAATGGAATAAACTGGGTAGAAAAAGCCAAGGATTTTTACAATAGTAAGAATGGTCAGAATGTATATCTAAATGGTTACAATGTTCAAAGCGGGAAGGATTGGTGGTATGATGTCATGCCCAATGTATTTTTTTATCAATTGTATACTCAATATCCTGCTGTTCCTGATTTTGAAATCCAATTTACTACCATTGCGGACAGATGGCTTGAAGCGGTATATAAAATGGGTGGTTCCTCCAAGCCCTGGTCTGTTCCGCAAATGAATCACAGGGCCTGGAATCTTGCTACCATGACGCCGTTAAATGAAGGCACAAAGGAACCCGAATCTGCGGGAACAATAAGCTGGTTATTGTACAATGCCTTTCTTAAAACCGGCGATAAAAAATACCTTCATGGTGCGGAAATGTCTATGGAATTTTTATCAAGTCTCAATTCAAATCCTTCCTACGAGCTTCAACTGCCCTACGGAGTTTTAAATGCAGCAAGAATGAATGCGCGGGAAGGAACAAAGTACGATATTGATAAAATGATAAACTGGTGTTTTGATAGGGGAGGACTAAGAGGGTGGGGGGCAATAGTCGGAAATTGGAACGGACAGGATGTTTCAGGCATCATAGGCGAAGCCAACGACCAGGGGAATGACTATGCGTTTCTTATGAATGGTTATCAGCAAGCTGCCGCGTTAGTTCCCTTAACCAAGTACGACAAAAGATATGCTAGAGCGATTTCTAAATGGGTGCTTAACCTTTCAAATGCAAGCCGTTTGTTCTATTCCAAATACTTGCCTTCAGAAAATCAGGATGATTATGCTTGGTCAATTCAGCACGATCCTGAATCTGTCATTGCCTACGAAGCTTTAAAGGAAAATATTGATGGCAAAAGCCTCTATGGAACAGGAGATGCCAAACGAGGTGGATGGGCTGCTACCAATCTGGGACTATATGGCTCTTCTCATGTGGGCTATTTGGCAGCAATTGTGGATACAACCGATGTCGCAGGAATTTTGCAACTGGATCTCAATAAGACGGACTTTTTTGGAGAAAATGCGTTTCCTTCTTATTTGATTTATAATCCTCATGTGGATTCTAAACAAGTTACCTTAAAACTTGGCAATAATGCTTATGATATTTACGATGCCATTAGCGAAACAATGATTGGCACTAGTGTTTCAGGAAATCATCCAGTCCAAATCAATGCTGGTGAAGTGAAGCTTTTGGTTTATTTGCCTGCAAATTCGTCAACCGCTGAACTAGACGGAAAATTATATCTGGGGGAGGAGGTAATAGACTATCATTATGGGTACAATTTCCAGGGAAAACTAAGGATCAAATCGTTGGATGTGGATACCAATGTTGTTGGGTTTAATAAAGTTATACCCATCTATACAAAAGTGGATAACGCAATGACACCCATTAGTTACCGATGGATTGTCAATGGTTTCCTAACCGCAACTACTACCGAAGAAATTTATAACTGGACGGTTCCCGCGATTGAAGGAGAATATAATGTTGTACTTGAGGCGGTTGCTGATTCAGATACTGCAAGGGATAGTATTTCTCTCACGGTAATGGAAAGGGTGCCGGCAAAACCCGATGTTATAAATCTAAAAACAGATAAAAAGTTTTATATGATAGGAGAGACGGCAATAATTATCTGCGGAGTAAACAATGAGGATAAAGATACCCTTGAATATTTATGGACCGTGAATGAAGGCACATTCTCTGAACAGGATTCATTGATGCAATACGTTTTGCCTGGTCAGCCTGGAGTTTATAAGGTAAGTATTAATGTTAAAAACCAGTTTGACCTTGAAACTACCGCAACTACTGAAATCCTTGTAAAAGAACCTTCCGAGGATAATGAAAAGGTATTGGCCTATTATCCTTTGAATGGAGATGTAAAAGACTATAGCGGAAATAATTACGATGCCATTCTGGAAGGCGCCCAATCCGCTTCCGATTCAAGGGATAGCCTGAACAGCGCTTATAAGTTCTCAAGCGGAACGGATATTATTTACGTGCCAAACAATACCACTTTAAATTTCCGCGATGAAATAACCCTTGCTTTTTGGGTTAAAGTCGATAATGTCGATAATGAGTCCTTTATTATTTCCCATGGAAGTTATGAAGAGCGCTGGAAAGTCTCCATCACTCCCGATAAAAAAATCCGCTGGACTTTAAAAACGGATGAGGGAACTAAAGATCTTGACAGTTCTTTTCCTATTGAATTGAACAAGTTTTATCATGTAACTGTCTTATATACGGGTTATTCCCTTGAAATGCATATTAATGGAGAATTGAATTCATTTACGGCACATTCGGGATTAATGTCCATTACGCTGCAGCCCATTACTTTTGGCAGGAAAACAAAGGCAGAAGAGCTTTATCATCTGAGTGGAACCGTCGATGAAGTGAGGATTTATTCTCAGGCGCTGGATCCTACAAAGATTGCACAGCTAAAATCTATGTGGGAGGAAGATATTGTAAGTGGCTTTGAGGATAATTTAAACGTTGATCTACTGATTTACCCAAATCCAACAGAAAGCCAGGTGATTTTTATTAAGGGATTAGAAAGTAATGTTCAAAAAATAGAGCTTACGGATATTTCCGGTAAGCCGGTCAATTTTACTTATGTCAAACAAAAAGATGTAATCAGGATTAATTTAAAAAAAGGCAGTTCTAATGTGCTCTTATTAAAAATCAAAACGGACCGGGAGACATTTATGAGGAAGGTTATAAATAGCTCAACCCATTAGGGATTTAAATAGTTCACGGATTATTTCCTTTCTTCTGTGTGAATCTGTGAAATCTGTGAGAGAAAATAAAAGAAAGGGTTTGCTCACGGATTACCCGGATTTCCACGGATTACTTTCCTTTTCTCTGTCAATCTGTGAGATAACTGATTTTAATTTTTTATAATCCTGACCCCTTTGAAGTAATTGTTATTTCTATTGAATAATCTGATTTGGTAAATTCCTGAACTTAGATGAGAAATATTTATTTCATTCTGATTTCCTGAACCCGAAAAGGCCCTTCTGCCTTGTAAATCAAATATTTCAATTTTATCTACCAATCCACTTTTATCTTCCAAGGTTAAAGAAGTTTGAGAAGGATTGGGATAAAGTTTGATATTATCGGCCAGCTCTTCTTCAATACCGGTGGTTACTGAAGGAGTAAAACTTATGCGGTTTAAGTTAAAATACTCTCCTTCTATTACCAGCCTCATCACTTTTTCGCCGGCAGTTAGGGCGATATTTTCTTTTTTAATGGATTGCCATATTTGCCATCCTCCGGTATTAGGAACATTAATGGAATTTGTAACATTCTTTCCGTCCATCTCCAAATGAAATTTAGTGTTATCCATTTCCGAAGCTACCCTGAATTGAATATCATAATTTCCCTCCTGGGTTACATCTACAGTATATTCTATCCATTCGCCAATTTGTAAGTCCCCTAAGCTAAACCCTCCGCCTTCGTCGGTACATGCTTCTATATCCACATCATCCTCACGAAATTCCCCGAATTTATTTGCCGGTGAATTGTCGCTGTAAACTATACCGTTGGCTCCAGTGTCATATTCCTCAGCTTCAATTTTGCCAGGGATAGGAGCAGCGGCGCTGTTGTAAGGGCTTTGAACAGTAGAGGGAGCCACAGTTACGTTGATCCTGCCTGATTCAGAAGTAAGACCTTTGTTGTCTGTTGCTTTGACATAAATTTGATACATGCCGGGAGTAGGTGTCCATGAAAAAGTAAAAGGAGAAGTCAATGATTCTCCTAGTTTAACCTCCTTATTATAGAACTCTACTTTTGAAATGCTTCCATCCGGATCAGAAGCTTCTGCCAGAAGGTCTACGGTTACCGGAGCGGTAAACGAGGTGTCTTCCAGAGGAGAAGTGAGACTCACAACCGGCGCTTCATTTAACAAGGAAAAATTAAGATGATTTAAATTGAATCCTGAAGATTCAAATACTATCCTCAGGACTTTCACGCCTTTAGAAATATTGGAAGTTGTAATGCTTTGGGCTTGCCACGTTTGTAATCCACCAGTATTGGGCACTTCCATCGTTCCTGATATGTTCACTCCGTCCAACTCTACATGAAAAGTACCTCCTTCAGAATCGGAGGCAAGTCTTGCTTCCAGAGTATAACTCCCGGAAGTAACTACATCTACAGTATATTCAATCCATTCTCCCTGAATGATGTCGGTAACATTAAACCCTCCTTCCGAGGCAGTTTCTATATCTACACCTTCATTTATTCTATACTCCCCGGTGTTGTTGACATTGTCATAATCATTATAACCGACCTCTTCACCGCCTGTATCAAAATCTTCCGCCTCTATTTTTCCTGGGATTGGACTTGCACTGCCGGTTTTAGGCGCTTGTTCATCTATATTATTTACAGGTGAAATAATCAGGACCAATTCCTTTTTGGATTTAAGTGACAACTCAGGGATGTTTAATGTGCCTCCTGATGCCGTTATATTATCTTTTATGGTATAAGTTTGATCTTCAGGATTATAGATTTTTAAAGAATAAACTGCGTTTTCTGCTACATTATAAGTTATGCTGTTGTTGTAATCCGAAACCCCGTTATTCAACAAATAAATAAAATGTTTGTTACCGCATTTCAAACCAAAGCCATCCAATGCTGCAATTGAAATTTCGGTGGGTTGAAAGGTTCCTTTTCCCGCTTCCATCATTTCATTATGAATGGTTCTTACGCCTTTAAAATAGGGAATCATGTTTCTATCAGAAAAGAATTCCCACCACCAGGTCATAGGCAAGATAGGGGTAGGCGAGAAAACTCCATACCATAATCCGCGCTTAAGGTCGAAATCCATTTCAGGGCCAATAGCTGGCCCTACATTGTTCCAGTCCCAATCATAACCAAACTCGCCAATTACAAAAGGTTTATTGGTGCTTGAATTATAGGACTTAAGTACCGATGGAATTTGTCCTGTTTGTCTGTAAATGTGCTTTTGATTAAAATCAATATCCGCGATACTGTACATTCCTGCGATTTCTCTGTGAGATATGCTGGTAGTAATCAAATGATCGTAAGGATCGATATTTTTCAGGTAAGCGCTCATTTCAGTATGCCACTGTGTGACAGCTGTATGAGGAATAACAATCGTTGTTTCATTACTATAAACCGCATTATCCACTTCATTAAAGAATTCCCACGCTGCAATGCTTGTGCTGTATCCCCAACGGGCTACAAGGTACCTCAACCTGTTTTTGTATTGACTTTTTGCTTCAGCATTGGTAAAAAAGTCGGTAGGCGTATTCGCTGGTCCTCCATTGACAGTATTATAATTATTTAAACTCCAGTTGCTGGTAAGTCCGCCATGATAATCCAATGCAAGCATCATGTACATTCCCAACGAATCTGCTAATTCTACAAGCTCATCCATTCTTTGTACCCCACCTTCGTGGAAATGTCCCGTGCTGTTCGAATACCGGTCTGTGTCTACCACAGTTTTCCATTCTAGGGGCAAGTTCCAGGCAGACATCCAGGTTCTGAAAAAGTTAGCGCCGTTGTTTGCCAATTCAGAAAGGAGGTTGTCATAGTTAAATTTTGGATCCTCCCAGGTTCTGGATTCCCAGCCTACATTTTCACCTATTCCCCTAAAAGGTTTTCCCGAATCAAACTTGAAAGTCCAGAAATCATTTTTATGAAGGAATCCATCTTTTGCAGATGGAGCAACAGTCAAAGTAGCATTTGCAGAAACAGCCACTAAAGTGTTGTTCTTCTTTAGTTGGAAGTGGTAAGAATAATCTCCTGCTTCTTGCGCCGCAAACCGGGCTTTCCAAGCGGACGTTGTGCTGTTTCCTGACACATAAAAGCAAGGCAAAGTAATTGATTTGCCAGTAGGAGAGGTTAGAATTAAGTCTAAACCTATCTCCCGGGAATCATAAGGATTGGTGAAAGAAGAAGCCAGTTCAATATCAAATTCTGTTTTTTCATATTGCACCGGCGGTGACGTCTGTAAGGTGCTTTTGTTAATTTTATCTTGAGCATAAGAAACCGAAGAAACGCTTATTAAGAGAAAAATTAAATGGATAAGGGTAAAGTATTTTTTCATTAAAATAAGATTTAGTTTTATGTAAATGTCTTTAGTGGAAGGCATTTAAAATTTTACTATAGTCCTTATTTTTTGAAGAATGGTGTGGGAAAGCCGTAGCTTCTTTTAAAAAAAATTAACCACAGAGGTTTGGAGGTAGCTCAGAGGAAACGGAGGACAACTATTTCAAAATCCTAAAAAATGGTTTTTTGCAGAGACCTGACAGATTTTTAAAACCTGTCAGGTCTGGCCTCAATTATTAAACTTCATTTGACTCGTTTGCTCTGAAACTGTCATTCTAAGAATTCGCAGAAGTCTTCTTTGTCTTTTTTATATAATCCTTCGGTGGCATTCCATATTGTTTTATAAAGCATTTATTGAAGTAAGAGTGACTGTTAAACCCGACTTCGAGGGCAATCTGGCTTATGTTCCATTTACCTTCTGCCAATAATTTCAGACTCTTTTTGAGCCTTATGCCTTTTATAAATTCATGAACGCCTTGACCAGTTATGGTTTTTATTTTAGTATAAAGAACTGTTCTGCTTATGTTCATTTGATTGCAAATGATTTTGAAGTCAAAATAAGGATCGGAAAGGTTTTCAAGGATAACTTCTATTACGCCGTTGAAAAATTCTTCTTCTGCTTTGTTAAACTGCACCTCCTCTGGCAAAAAGTTTGTCGATCCCATCATTTTCTCTCTCATGATTTCCTGATTATGGATAAAGTTGAGAAAGACATTTATTAAAAGCCTTTTTTTAACTGGTTTGTTCAGGTAGATTTCTGCACCGGCACCATAACCCGAAATCTGGCTTTCCTCGTTTACCTGGCTGGTAAGCAGAATGATCGGAATATGACTGGTTGAAGTATTTTTTTTGATTTCTTTACAAAACTCAATGCCATTCATCACAGGCATGATCATGTCGGTAATAATGGTAAATGGCTGATTTTTAATTGCAATTTCAAGTCCTTCTTTGCCATCTTTTGCTTCGAAGACCTCAAATGTTTCCGACAGCATGAGCTTTAAATGAGACCTTACTTCTTTATTATCGTCCACGATCAATAATTTTTTGCCCTTCAATTTGATCGTCTTTTCCATCGAAAAATCTTCCCCTGGCTCTATTAATTGTTCAACGGCAGATTCCCACGCTTTTTCCCCTTTCACAGTTTCCTCAGGCGTTTCGGCTTTAGGTAAACTTATTTTAAAGGTCGAACCTTTGTCTTTTTCGCTTGAAACAGAAATTTTGCCTCCATTGGCATGGATAAATTCCTTTATAATGATCATTCCCAGACCTGTACCTGTTTCCCCATCAGTACCTGAGGTATTGTAATTCTTTTCTACATTAAATAAAGTTTCAAGCTGTTCTTCAGACATACCAACGCCATCATCGGTGAGGCTAATGATGATTTCCTCATCGGCTTCTTGTGATTCCATTTTAATACTGCCTCCACTATAGGTAAATTTTATACTATTGTTTAGCAGATTCCTGACGATGGCATCGATCATATTATAATCTGCATAAGCAAAATGGGAGGAGTTGATATCGATTGTTAATTTCAGCTCCTTGTTATGGAGCTGCTGTTGCAAAAGCAGCGCATTGTTTCTGACAAGGTCATTTATATTAAAAACCGACGGGAAATGCTCTAGTCTTTTGGATTGCGTTTTTGACCAGTTCAATAAATTGATCAGCAAATTATAAACCCCCTGTGAAGCCAGGTGTATGTCTTTAATATAACCTTGTACTTCTTTCTGGGATAATTTTGGCAAAGTGAAATTCAAAGATTCGGCAATCCCTGAAAGTGCTGCCACTGGATTCTTTAAATCATGAGCCAGTATGGAGAAGAACTTGTCTTTTGTCTGATTGGATTTCCTCAGCTCCTTGATGGTATTCTCAAGTACCTGATTTTGTTCGAGAATATGTTTTTGTTGGTTAAGGATTTTGTCTGATTGACTTAATACCTTCTGGTTATATTCCTCAAGCTTTTCATTTTGAAGCTTGATTTCCTCATTTCGCTCCAGTAAAAAAGAATTCAGATCGGTCAGTTCATGGGTACGTTTTTTTACCTCTTTTTCCAGTAGCCTATTTTGTTGTTTAATGGAGGCTACTCGTAGGTAAAATATCGAAACAATAGTGGCTGAAATCGCCACCAGTAGCAATACTTTAAACCACCAGGTTTGATACCAGGGCGGTGTGATTGTTAGTTTGATCGAAGCGCCCTCTTCATTCCAGACGCCGTCATTGTTGGAGGCTTTCACTTTAAAGGTATAAGTTCCGGCATCGATGTTCGTATAAGTTGCCTTTCGCTGATGGCCTACATAATTCCATTCAGTGTCAAAACCCTCCAGCATGTAGGCATATTCATTGTTTTCGGCGGCGGTGTAATTAAGGGCTGAAAATTCAAAAGAAAAAACAGATTGTTTATAAGAAAGGGTTATGTCTTTAGTTTGAGAAATACTATGAGTTAATGGCGAATTTTTGCCTCCTATCTCCAGATTTTTATTAAAAATTTGGAAACCGGTAATATAAACGGGTGGTACGAAAGGATTATTTTTCAAGCTATCGGGATGAAAAAGGTTAAAACCTTTCAAACCTCCAAATATCATCTCGCCACTTTTGGTTTTTAAGGTGGAATTTTGAGAAAATTCATTTCCCTGAAGCCCGTCTGCAATAGTAAAATTCTGAAAGCTTTTTATGTCCGGATTAAATTTAGCGAGTCCTTTAAGTGTTGAAATCCAGAAATTTCCCTTTTCGTCTTCTAAAATCCCTTGAATCGCAATAATTCCCAATCCCTCCTTTTCGCCTGCCAGGGAAAACGTCTCATTTTGGGGATTAAAAAGATTCAAACCTTTTTGTGTACCTATCCATAATCTCCCCTTGCTGTCATTGAAAATTGCATTTATATAATTGCTGCTTATGGCTGTATTCTTCTTTTCGTCAGCAAGAAACTGAGTGAATCTGTTAGTAATAGGATTATACCTGTTTAATCCGGATTGAGTACCTATCCAAATATTTCCTTCTTTGTCTTCATTGATGACAAAGATATTTTTACTGGTCAATGCTTCTTGCCCGTCGGGCCCTGCCGAAATCCTGGTTATTTTACCTGTTTTACTGTCTAATAGATCCAGTCCTCCTCCAAATGAGCCTATCCATAAATTCCCTTTTTTATCTTTATAAAGCGTCCATACATTGTTTGAAGAAATGGTATTTATATCCTTCGGGTCGTGATAATAGCGTTTAAAAGTTCCGGTTGAATGGTCAAAGGAGTTTAAACCACCACCCCAGGTACCAACCCATAGTTTTCCTGCATGATCTTCTGCTATTCCCAATACTGCATCCGATCCGATGCTTCGCGAATTCTGTGGATCATGCTTGAAATGTTGAAAAGTATTCTTATTTCGGTCATAGAAATTCAAACCTCCGCCATCTGTTCCTATCCAGATATTTCCGTTTTTGTTTTCATATATGGGTTTTATATTGTTATTGCTTATGCTATTGGGGTATATTTCAGCTTTATAATGTTTGAAATTTTCCGGTTTTGTTGAAAAGAAGTTAATACCTCCCCTATGCATTCCTACCCATATATTTCCGCTGTTATCTTCATAAAGGGCCGATACTGTATTGTTGGAAATACTGCCGGGGTCATTTTTATCTTGAGTGTAATGGATAAAAGAATTGGTTTTGCGATCAAGAAGGTTTAATCCACCATTTTCAGTGCCTATCCATAAGTTGCCTGACTTGTCTTCTATCAAGCAATAAAGATTGTTGTTTCCCAAACTTGAAGGATCATTCGGATGGTTTAAAAAATGCTTAAACGTTTTTGAAGAACGGTCAAAGAGGTTTAGGCCTCCATCTTGCGTGGCTATCCATAAATTGCCAAGATGATCTTCAAGAATGGCATTAATAAATTCCCCACTCAAACTATTTTGATCGCTTTCTATTCGACGATAAGAAGTAAAAACATTGGTTTTCTTATCATAGTGTCTTAACCCGTTACCGGTTCCGATCCACAGATTGTCTTTCTTGTCTTCATAAAAGCAGATAAAGGTATTGGAGCCTATTTCATCGGAATTAAAACGCGTAAATGTCTCTTTTTTATCAAATTTATTCAAGCCGCCTCCATTTGTGCCTACCCATAAATCACCATCCTTATCTTCATAGACCGATCGGACATTGCTGCTGGATATACTCTTGTCGTTGGATGGATCGTGTTTAAAGCTTTTAAAACTTTCTTTTTTTCTATCAAAAAGGTTCAAACCATTTATTGTGCAGATCCACAAGTTATTATCCCTATCTTCAAATAAAGAAACAATATCATTATTGGATAAACTGGTTGAATCTTTAGGATTGTTTCTGTAGACAGTCATTTTATAACCGTCCCATTTGTTTAATCCGTCATGCGTGCCGAACCACATAAATCCTTCACTATCCTGAAGAATACACATTCCATGACTTTGAGAAAGACCTTCTTCAGAAGTGATGTGTTTAAATTTGATCTTTGGCGACTGGCCATTTAAGGAAAAAGAAAAAATAAATAAGATTAAAAAGACTATAAAAGAGTACTTTACCTTTCCGTTTTGTGCCGTTGAATAAAATGAATAAATATGGCTGGACATAGCTGAGGTTATTTTTCTAATTAATCAAATATATTTTAATTGACTTTTTAAGAATCTTATTTGTAAAAGGATTGATTACTGATGTCACAAAAGGCAGGGAAATGTCAGACCATTCCCGAAAACTTTCGGGGACAAGTAAACGAGTATATTTAAAACTAAACACTCACGAATAAATCAAATTCCTGAATAGGCCCGCCTCCCTTATTTGAAATGATAAATTAATTAAGGCTAAACCTCCAACTTCTATATTCCAACTTCCCGCTTATTGCCATATTGTTAAGTTACTTTAACCATTTGATATTTTTAAATCTTACGTACAGGTTTACAAATAATCAGGACGGAAATTCAAATTTTTTGTCTGTCAAAAGCCTCTAAACACCCGGAATTTCAATTAATAAGAACTATCATACAAGAAGCTGAGGTTTCTTCAATTTAGTTTTAAAGTCAAATTTTTAACCCAAAATTATATGCAAAAAATTAGACTTTATTTCTTATTTGTTTTGCTGTTGTCTATACCATGGAGAGGGTATACACAATCAGAGACAGTTTCTGGTACAGTAAAAAATTCGAATGGGGAAGCTTTGCCTGGAGTGTCTATTGTTATCAAAGGCACTACGCAAGGTACAACTACCGATGTCGATGGAAAATATGCGATACAAGTGTCAGATGACGCGGCCATTCTTGTATTTTCATACATCGGGTATGTTACCGAAGAGTTGACTGTAAATGGAAAATCGGTCATTGATGTAGAATTATTTGATGATTTGGAAAGCCTTCAGGAAGTTGTGGTGGTAGGTTATGGTACCACCAAAAAGAGCGATCTTACTGGCGCAGTTGTTGCCCTTAAAGGCAGCGATCTTAATAAAATACCTTCCTCTTCGATGGATCAGTTACTTCAGGGAAAAATGGCAGGGGTACAAGTAATTAATGGTTCAGGTAAACCCGGAGAAGGAGCAGAAATTCGTATCAGAGGAGTAAGTTCATTGAATGGTTCAAAAAGTCCCCTTGTAGTAGTGGATGGTTTCCCATGGGGAGATGCCGGGAATTTAAAACAAATCAATCCTGATGATATTGAGTCTATTGAGGTATTAAAAGATGCTTCGTCCGCAGCAATTTACGGTTCAAGAGGAGCCAATGGGGTAATCATGGTTACGCTTAAAAAAGGCCGTACGGGGAAACCAAGGGTTACTGTTTCTACACAAACTACACTTTCTACTTTGGCGGTTACGCCTGATGTCTGGAGGGATCCTGTTGAAGAAGCTATTTATGCTAATGAGGCGGCGATAAATGGAGGAACACCTGCGGATCAACTTCCTTACAATGGTACAGTAAAGGCTGGCGTTTATTACCCTTCTATTGAAGAACTAAGGGGAACAGATCCAAATAAACCAATGTGGCCACACAATACAAACTGGCAGGATTTGGTTTATCGTAATGCTTTATCCCAAAACTATACTTTAGGGGTAGACGGAGGAACGGACAATACAAAATACACCATTTCTGGTAACTATTTTAAACAAGAAGGTCTGAACATTAAAAACCAGTATGATAAATACAGCGGCAGATTAAATCTTGAACAAAGAGTTTCCAATGCATTAAATATGGGAACAAACCTGCTTCTTACTTATACTAAAAATGCAGGCAACCAACTAAATGCAGATCGTTCCAGAATTTTTCCGGTGTACGATGAGAATGGCAATTATTTCAGATCAGGTCCCACCGATTTCGGAAACCCTATTGCCATAGCGAATAGAGTATTAAATCAAAGCAAAACAATAGATGTATTGGCAACTGTATATGCTAATGTTAAACTCACCAAGTGGCTTCAATTTAGGTCCCAGTTAAGTTCTAAATATGGTAACTCAGTAACGGATATTTACGAGCCAAGTACGGTGACTTTTAGAGGATATGAAAGTGAGGGTTTCGGAGCAATTTACAACTACTACAACAATGAATTGCTTAATGAAAACTACTTTACTATAGACAAAACGTTAGGTGAAGCGCACAAATTTAATGTGGTAGGCGGTTTTTCTATTCAGAAATCTCTTACCAGATGGGCGGATCTTGAAGCGAGGGTTTTCCCGAATGATAACTTGCAAAATGAAAACCTTAACAGTGCAGGGAAACAAATTGTAAATAACCGTCCAACAGAAGAATCTATTCTTGAATCATGGTACGGACGGGTAAATTATATACTCAAAGACAAATACATGGTGACTTTTACCGGTCGTGCTGATGGATCTACAAAATTTGGAAGCAATAACAAATGGGGTTTCTTTCCGTCAGGA
>DASPJL010000161.1:0-3645 GCA_035628645.1 Cytophagales bacterium
AGGCCAGGGAGAAGGCCCGATACTTCCATCTTCCACTTTATCACTTCAGCATGTCCGATACATATTCCCTGATTAGTCTCTCCCGATACTCCTGATATTGGTCCTCCGAGAAAAAGTCGGCTTCTGTAATGGTATAGGCTATTGATTTAAAATCTCCTGTTACCGGGTTGTAGGTTTCGTAGTCAATATTCAGGTATCCTTTTTGGTCGAGCCACTGTTCGAAGTCGCTTGTCATGAAAGACATGATGCAATATTTGTTGTGTATGTTATAAAATTCTACGCGAATAACGTTTTCGCCGGAGGTAAACTCTATGTCTAAGACCTCAATTTTTCTATTGTTTTGCATATATAAATAAGATAATTTTAAATATTAACAACTATATGATAGCACTTTAGCAACGTACTTTAACTTATTGTTATTAAATAGTTGAACAAAACTAGTAATTTTAGTTTTTACTCCAAATAAAATTCAAAATATTTTTAACATTCTTGATTTTGTTAAAATATTTAGTATTTAAAATTATAAAATCATTGGAAATATTATATCTTTGTGTAGATTAATGGTACTACATATGAAACCCTCATGTAACAAAGTACCACAAAAAGGAATGAAAAGGTCAGAGGGTTCCATACGTTCCATTGAAATTAAACACATTTACGTATGAATAACTCAGTTTTAGAACGCATCAGGATTTTACTAAAGGAGAAAAAAATATCACAAAGAGAGCTTGCAAAAGGGGTGAATGTAAGCCTTGCGACGGTGAACAAGCTCCTCAACTCTGAGGGAGATCTGAGCTTGTATATGATAAGGAGAATCAAGGATTACCTGAAGGCAAACGAAGAGTGGATACTTGTCGGCAAAGGGCAAAAATATGAAAACACATTGGATGAAAACCTTGCTGAGCTCGAAGAAATGGGTATGGATGAGGCTTCTGCATTGAAGCATGTTCAAAAATCTCACTCCAATATAGAACTCGAAAAGCGTAATCAACAGTTGGAGGAGGAAAACAAGCGTCTTAAATCCGCAGTCAGGAATTCTTCTTCCCAGTTTTCGTCAGATAGGGATGTAAAAATAGTATTTGTAGACGCTAAACAGAGCCTTCAATATTATGAAAATGCAGGACAGGACGATTATATTGAGACGCTTCCATTTTTTATACTGCCTGTTTCAAGATTCCCGAACAAAAAGTATAGAGCCTTTGAGTTGACAGGGGATTCGATGATACCTAAAATTGTAAGTGGTGACTGGGTAGTGTGTGAAAAAGTAGAGGATTTTAGAACAATTCGCGATACCTATGCTTATGTGCTGGTATTAGACTATGGAATACAATGCCGAAGAGTAATAAACAGGTTAAAGGAAAGAGGACGACTTAGGCTAAAAGCTGACAATCAATATTTTGGTGATGTGGAAATCACCGAAGACCAGGTGAAGGAAGTATGGGAAGTAAAGTGTCTTATGACTTTCAAGCTCGGAAATCCTTTTTCGCAGATGCAGGAGTGGTTTAAGAAATTGGAGGACGAGGTATTTGAGCTGAAGGAAAAGGTGAACAGGATGTAGGGGAAGAGCATCAAATAATTTTTTTGACGAAATGGATAAAATAGAAAAGGCCATAGAATTAGTAAAACAATTTGCTTCGGCATCTGGCAATGACGGCAACAAATGATGTCTCTTGCACCAATTCCAAAGTCCAGTCACCACGCCTCAATGGTCATCCCCAAAGGGGAACTTGTTGGGCAGAACAAGAAAAAGCAGGCTTTCTGTTCTTTACGCCTTCTTAGCCGTTCTGCAACCGGTCAATATTTCTTGTTATCGTAGCCTTATCCATAAGTGATTTGGCGAGTTGTAAGGCAGTTGTATAATGTGTTAAAGCTTTTTCATTGTCAAGTCCGGTGTAGAGGTTTCCCAATAAGGAATAATAAAAATGGTTATCGGACAGATTTAGCTTTTCTGCTTCTATTATCGCCTCTTCTTTTCCATGCGTTTTAGCCAAAGCATAAGTCCTGTTTAAGGCTACAATAGGAGAATATTCCAAAATCAATAAATTATTATAGAGTTGCAGGATGTTTTCCCATTTTTCATTGCTGTCTTCCTTATGCGTATGCCAGTAAGCAATACCTGCTTCCAGGTGGTACCTGGTAAGCATGGTTCCCGTCGAAGCTTTACCCAAATAATAGGCGCCTTTTTCAATTAATTCTTGATTCCATACTGTATCGTCCTGATCTTCATATAAAATTGTTTCCCCATTCTCATTTGTTCTGGCTTCAAAACGTGAGGAGTGAAAACACATTAAGGCGAGTAAAGCATTTACGGCGGGTTTGTTTGTCGCCGGGTGGTCTATTAGTAAATAATTTAAGCGCATGGCCTCCGTACAGAAATCTTTGCGGAGTATCGTATTTTGGGAGGTTGAGTAATAACCTTCAGAGAAAAATAAATATAAGGTAGTCAACACATTTTCTAACCTGTCATTAATGTCCGCTAGACTGGGTTGTTCAATTTTTATGTTTGCTTCCTTTAATTTTTCCTTGGCCCGCTTTATCCTTTTATATACCACTTCTTTGTTGGTCAAATAAGCATCGGCAATTTCCTCAATGCCAAATCCGCAAAGTAAATTCAGCGCAAGGGCCACCTGGGATTCCTTAGAAAGGATCGGATTGCAAACAGTAAAGATCATAGCCAACTGACTGTCAGCTATATTTTTACTGGACAGGTCAATTTCAATTTCTTCTGCTTTGGAAGCTGTATATCTTATGTCTTCCGCAAGTTTTTGCTGAAAAATGGCGTGGCGTTTCAGATGGTTTTTAGTTTTATTTTTAGCAACCATATAAAGCCATGCAGTAGGATTTTCAGGCAGTCCTTTTACGCTCCATACTTCAGTAGCAGAAAGAAAAGTATCGCTAACGATATCTTCAGCAATTTCAACATGTTCAATGCCAAACCTATAACAAAGTACTGCAACAATTTTTTGGTACTCGGTTCTAAATAAATGCGGTATAAGTTTTCTTTCTTCCATAGCTAAACAAGGAGGATGTCCAAGGTTTTCGTGATTTATTTCGGGATCTTTACCGATGCTGAAAATAATTCAGCAAGACGAGATGCTGAAATAAATTCAGCAAGACGTGAAATAAAATTCAGCAAGACGAAAAACATCCTTTGGGACACCCTCTTTTTATATTATTTACTACCCTCGACCGGCGAGGCCATTCTTATTTCAACGTTACCTCCTAATTGTAATATCGGACAACCCTGGGCAATTTCTACGGCCTCATCGTAATCTTTAGCTTTGATGAAAATCAAACCACCGATGGCCTCCTTAATTTCGACATAAGGCCCGTTGATTACATTTTTGTTGCCTTTTACTACCTTGCCTTCCGCATCCCAGCGTTGAATTGGTCTTGCCAACTTATTCTGAGCCGCAATTCCACCAAACCAGTTTTGCCATTCTTTGATCGAGTTTTGCAATTTTTCCGGTGAAGGCTGCGCTTCTTTATGGGTGAAATCCCTCCGGAATATCAATAAGAAATCGTTCATTGTATCTGTATTTAAATAGTGTTGAAATGTTATTTACCCGAATTGTCCAACCTTATATGTTCCCGGTTCATTTGGAAATGCAAGATTTATCCGGTTCCAGGTGTTGATGGTCGTTA
>DASPJL010000162.1:0-12952 GCA_035628645.1 Cytophagales bacterium
TGCCAGGTTTCGGGATTGGAACATGAAGTTGGATGAAATCACCATAAATGCCCGGAAATGGGATATTGGAATTATTGTAGGCGTGCCTGCATGGATCCAGATTCTTATGGAGAAAATAATAGCTTATTACAACATCAAGAATATCCATGAAATATGGCCGAACCTTGAAATTTATGTTCATGGCGGCGTATCCTTCGATCCCTATAAAAAAGGATTTGAGAAATTATTGGGAAAACCCCTTACTTATATAGAAACTTATCTGGCCTCTGAAGGATTTGTAGCCTATCAGGCACAGCCTAATAAGAAATCGATGAGGTTGGTTTTAAATAATGGGATATTCTTTGAATTTATTCCATTCAACGACAAAAATTTTCAAAGTGATGGTGATATGGTAGAAAACCCTGAAACTTTAATGATCGATGAAATAGAGGAAGGAAAGGAGTATGCGTTGTTGTTGTCTACCTGTGCGGGAACCTGGAGATATCTGATAGGCGATGTGATAAAATTTGTAAGCAAAGCCCAGTCGGAAATTGTAATTACCGGAAGAACAAAGCATTATTTGAGTTTATGTGGTGAGCATCTCTCCGTTGACAATATGAATAAAGCCATTGAGCTGGTTGCTGATGAACTAAATATTTCAATTAAGGAATTTGCCGTAGCCGGAATTCCATTTGACACTTTGTTTGCTCATAAATGGTATATCGGAACAGACGACGTGGTAAGCGAAGAAACATTAAAGGAGTTGCTTGATAAGACCCTAATGACGTTGAATGATGACTATAAAGTGGAAAGAAGCGCTGCTTTAAAAGAAGTTATAGTGAAAATCCTTCCTGCCAATGCATTTTATAAATGGATGAAATTAATAGGGAAGGAAGGGGGCCAGAATAAATTTCCCAGGGTTTTAAAGAAATCTCAAATAGAAGAATGGGAAAGTTTTCTTAAGGAATTCAATCAAAATAATAGTAAATGATAGAAGCTCTGGCGCTAGGCTTAGGCTGTGGATTCACTTTATCTTTAACCATCGGGCCTGTATTTTTTTCCTTAATTCAAACCAGTATTCACAAGGGAGTTAAAGCCGGGATTATGATGGCAATTGGGATCATGTTAAGTGATTCTTTTTATATTTTTATTACTTATGCTGGTATATCCTCCTTAACACTAGACGACCTGTTGAAAATGGGGCTTGGATATGTAGGTGGAGCAATAATGCTTATTTTTGGTATTACTAATTTTTTTAAAAAGCCCGTATGTAAAACAACGGAAGGAACGCAGCCTTCCCAAAAGTTAATCACTTACAGCGTAAAAGGGTTTGCACTTAATGGAGTAAATCCTTTTGTATTTATTTATTGGATAGGTATCACAAGCTTCGTTCACCTTCAGGCCAATTTTACCACCAGCCATTTTTTTGTTTATTTCGGATCAATTATCTTGGTTGTGTTCGGAACGGATGTGCTTAAGGTATTTTTAGCCAGCAAGTTAAAGCATCAGATTACGGAAAAATTTCAGGAATCATTAAATAAACTTGTTGGAATTGGACTGGGAGGATTTGGGATATACTTAATAGTAATGACCTTTTTGGGTAAGGTTTAATAGCGATGACATACCTTATTTGATTAAAAAAAGGCATGTCATCGCTTTGTCATAACCAGGTCACAACTGGAATACTTTCTTGTTTGCTTGAGGTAATTTATTTATTATCATAATCTCAATATAATTTTGTTCGTTTAAGGAAGAAAAATAAAAACAATGTATAGTTTGAGAAGAATCTTTTTAAGTCTGTTTTTGTGCCTTCTGTTGGTGATGTGCAAAACAGTGCCACTTACCAACCGTAGTCAATTGGCCTTAATCCCCAATGATCAAATTAATTCGATGAGTTTTTCATCTTATAATAGTTTTCTCTCGGAGAATAAGGTTTCCAACAATACAGCCCAGACCAACATGGTTAAAACGGTGGGAATGAGAATTAAAAGCGCCGTTGAAACATATCTTGCCGAAAATAATATGTCGGAGTATGTAAAAGGTTTTGAGTGGGAATTTAATCTCGTGGAGGATAAAGCAGAAAATGCTTTTTGTATGCCTGGCGGAAAGGTGGTTTTTTATACAGGCATTATGCCAATATGCAAAGATGAAACAGGCGTTGCTGTAGTAATGGGCCATGAAGTAGCGCATGCCATAGCAAATCATGGAAATGAAAGAATGAGTCAGGGACTTTTGCAGCAGTTAGGTGGACTAAGTCTGGCCGTAGCCTTGCAAAGTAAACCTCAGGAAACACAGAATTTGTTCAACGGTCTTTATGGAATAGGCACCCAGGTAGGTGTATTGCTTCCCTATGGAAGGCTTCAAGAATCGGAAGCAGATCATTTAGGGTTGATATTTATGGCAATTGCCGGTTATAATCCTGAACAGGCTCCTGATTTTTGGGAAAGAATGTCTTCAAACAGTAAAGGGGCTTCTCCACCTGAATTTTTATCTACCCACCCATCACATGAAACCCGGATACAAAATTTAAAAAAGTGGATGCCTGAAGCCATTAAATACTATAAAAAGTCGTCCTGAAAAATGGGAACTTCCTGTATAATTGGTACCTGAGTAAAGAAATGCTATGCTATAAATCCTAAATTTATTTATTTATCTTTGTCTTTCTCCGGCTATCATAATGTTTAGAAAACTCATCAATACTATTTTCCCTAAACAAGAAAGAGACTACTCTGATAGTTATTACTATGACTATTATTATCGGTCTTCAGATAATATTGAGAACCTCTACAGAGTAATAAAAACAAAGGCATTTGAAATTCCCATTGCAAATGTTTTACATACCAATGAAGGCATCAGCCAGTTTCATACCTTGCACTTCCTTGAAAATGAAGCACAAATAAAGCGAAAACTTGGGTCTCCGACGAAGGTTACCAAAGTAGATGTGGTAAAAGATATTTCGGTAACCAAGATTAGCTACAGGAATTTTGTGCCCAATCTTAATATAAATATTTCCTATTACTTGCTTGACGATTGCTTCTATTTTGGGTTACTGGAAAGCAGGAATGAGTTTGTAGATATGCCTTTTACTTTTCATCCTATTCTTCAGGCAATAGAAGAAAAGTATAACATCAGAATCAGGAGGATTTTTGAACAAAATGGCATCATGAATGTCTTTCAATCCATTACTATCGTTGATCCTGATAATAACATGATTGTGATTGAAAGAGACAGCAAGCTTCGGCTTTACTATATGAGTGGTTCCATTTATTTCTATAAAATGATCTATGATATAGAAAATGGAATAGAAATAGAAAAAGAGAACTTAAAAGAGCTCCGAAATAATTTATTAAAGAAAATAGTATAAGCCTACCTAAGATTAAAGCTTCTAAGCTTGATTTCTGTTAATTTCTTTTTAGTATTTAGAGGAAAATCTCCGTTCATAACCCAGTCATAATAGCTCGGTTCTTTCGCCAGAACTTCAAGTACAGGCTTGTCTTTGTGTTTTCCAAAATTAAATACTTCTATCCCATTATTGTTAAACACCATCCTTCCTGCAAGATCCACCATTTTTGAAACAGCAAGATCGTGAAGACTTTGCATATCATTTTTAACAGGAGTGATTTCATTACCCTTGGAATCTTTTATCACCTTGCTGTCATATAATTTTATCTGTGCATCCAATACTTCAAGGGTAGCCAGAGTGTCTACTTCTGCGCTATGAGCATTTTCCAGTACTTTACCACAGTAGAACTTGTAAGCAGCGCTTAAGCTTCGAGGCTCCATCATATGATAAATTTTCTGAGCATCTATAAGTTTTCTGTTACTCACATCAAAATCAATTCCTGCACGTAAAAATTCTTCCACCAATAAAGGCACATCAAATTTTATTATATTAAACCCTGCCAAGTCACAGCCTTCAATGAATTGGGCCAGGGATCTGGCAATGTTCTTGAAAACAGGTGCATCCTTAACATCTTCATCATAAATGCCATGGATTAAACTGGATTCTATGGGAATGGGTATGGTAGGATTTACTCTTTTTGTTTTTACGATCTTTTCACCATTAGGCATCAGCTTGGCTATACATATTTCAACAATCCGGTCATGGCAAACGTTGACTCCTGTAGTTTCCAGATCGAAGAAGGCTAAAGGATTCTTAAGCTTTAAATACATATTAAATTGATTCGATAATTTTTTTACTTAGATCCTTTAAATTCAATCCGTTAAAATTCCCTGAACTCATTAACAATAGATTTTTTCCTTTCCAATTCTTTTTTAACAGATATTGTTCAAATTCTCCGGAATCTGTAAATACGATTAGCTTTTTGTCATTAAATGCTTGCTTTACCTCATCAACAGTAATAGGCGCAAGTTTTTTATGTTCAATTGTTTTAGGGTTGAAATAAACTATGGCTTCATCAGCAGATTTAAAAGTATTTTCATATTGGCTGAGAAAATTCTTATTTAAACTACTAAAGGTATGAAGTTCCATACAGGCCACCAGTTCCCTTTTGGGGAATTGTCCTTTTACGGCTTTTGCGGTTGCCTTTAGTTTGGATGGGGAGTGTGCAAAATCTTTATATATGACGGTTTCTTTATGCTGGCCCAGTAATTCCAGTCTGTTGGATGCTCCTTCAAAACTTTGAATGGCATTATAAAATTGTTCTGATGAAACGCCAATCCTGCTACAAACAGATTTTGCACCGTTTATATTTTTCATATTGTGGTCACCAAATACCTTTACAGGGACTTCTCCATTCTCAGTAATAAGATAAGACTGTCCATCAACTATTTTGTTTTTATGTGTTTGATATCCTATTGGTAGCACATCTTCTCTTTCTTTTCTGCATATAACCGTGGCAAGGTCGTCGTTTTCGCAGAAAATCAAAGTACCGCCTTTGGGTGTAGAATCTGCGAATAAATCAAATTGGCGGGCATAATCGTCGAATGTGGGGAAAACATTTACGTGATCCCAGGCGATTCCGCTTATTAGTCCGATATGATGCTGATAATGTAAAAATTTCGGCTTCGGATCCAAGGGGGACGAAAAATACTCGTCACCTTCAATTACGATAATTGGCGCATCATGGCTTAACTTCACCATGGTGTCAAAGCCCTGGATTTGAGCGCCGACCAGATAGTCAAACTTTTTATTGTTAACCTTCAGCACATGGAGGATCATTGAAGTAATGGTCGTCTTTCCATGACTGCCCGCAATAACTATTCTTTGTTTGTCCTTGTTTTGTTCATATATATATTCAGGGTAGGAATATATTTTTAATCCTAATTCCTGTGCTTTTAATAACTCGGGATTATCTTTTCTGGCGTGCATTCCCAATATTAAAGCATCAATATCTTTGGTGATTTTTTCCGGGAACCAACCATCCTTTTCTGGTAATAGGTTATGAGATGCAAGTCTTGTTTTTGAGGGTTCAAATATCTCATCATCCGAACCTGTAACATTATGTCCTTTAGTTTTTAATGCTATAGCAAGGTTGTGCATTGCACTCCCGCCAATTGCAATAAAATGTATAGTTTCTTTCTTGTTTGTCATTCCAGATAGTTAAAGGTAAACGATTTGAAAAGCATTTTACTCTGGTTTATTTTTCTAAGATTGTGAAAAAACGTAGTAAAAATAAGTAGAAAAAAATAGATAGAGGTAAAGATTTTGAAATTTGACAGAAATTAAAAAATGGGGGCAATCAGTTTTATTTTGCAACAAAAAAACCGTAAAAGGAATTGACTGATTTAGAATGAATTATTTGATTCCGGACTATTGGGTAATGTAATTTCAAAGGTTGTTCCTTCTCCGAAAGTGGAATATACCTCTATTGAACCGCCTAGTTTTATAATGCTTTCCTTTACAATATACAGCCCCAGGCCTGATCCTACATTTTTTGTTGAGGCACGATAGAACATCTCAAAAATTCTTTTCACATGCCCTTGTTCTATGCCTTGCCCATTGTCGCTTATCCTTATTTTTACTTTTTCACAGGTTATTGTGATTGCAATATCCACAGAAGGAGGTCTGATATCGGGATAACTATAACGAATTGCATTTGATATTAAATTGTTAAAAATAACAGACAACCGGCTTGCATCTGAGTAAAAAGGTTCATTGCCTGTAATTTCAATACTTGTTTGAATATTTTTTGCTTCGTCCAGGTACCTCAGATCCTCAAAAGTGTCTTCAATGATTTTCCGGAAATCGATTGCTTCATATTTTACCTCAACCCTGGAATTGCGTGAATGATGGATTATTTCCTGTATAAATCGGTCGAGCTTGTGAATGCTTTTGGTTACGAGGTCCAGGTATTTGATCTTTTCCAGATCAGATTCATTGATCTTTAGGAGATTGGTAAGCCCTAATACAGAGACAAGTGGCGCCCTTAAATCGTGTGAAGCGCTGTATACAAAACGGTCCAACTCTGAATTGATTTTTTTAAGCTCCTCATTCTGTTCCATTAATTGTTTTTCGGCCTGCTTTCTCTCTGTAATATCGCGCACTGAAGCAATAATGTATTTATTTCCTCTTATAGAAAATACAGAAGCAGAAATTTCAACATCTATAACTTCCCCGTCTTTTCTTTTTCCTTTGGTTTCATAAATATTTGGTATTTCCTCACCCTTTAACCTTTTCTGACTATACTCGGAAATAATCTTCATATTGTCATCGGCAATGAGGGAGGTAATGGGGTCACCCAAAATTTCTTTTTGTGATTTATAACCAAATAGTTTTACCAGGGCATCATTTACATAAAATACTTTTTCATTCAACTCTACCACAAATCCGTCCCTGGAAGTATTGAATATTGTCTTAAACCATTCTTCACTTTCCAAAAGTTTTTCCTCTGTTTCTTTCCTGGCAGTAATGTCAATTACAATTCCCTGAAGTTTTACAGTTTTGCCGGATTTGTCTTTTATTGGACTACAAATATTGTTAAGGTACTGAATATTGCCATTAATCATTCGTCCACAATCCAGGTTGAAGCCCTCTCCCTTTTCAATAGCTTTTGTCAGTGATTCTGTGAGCAGGTCCCATGATTCAGGAAGCAATTCAGATTGTATTTCTTCTGCAGAAAGCGGCCCGTTTTTTACGTTTCTTTGCAAAACATAAAATAATTCATCTGACCAGGATAATTGCTGAGTAATAAGGTCAAACTCCCAACTCCCCATTTTAGCGATCCTTTGTGATTCTTTTAAGAAAGCTTCACTTTTCTTCAAGGCGTTTTGTACCGCCATCCGGTCGGTTATGTCTCTCGAATTGATTACAATTCCATCAACTGCCGGATCTTCTAATAAGTTGTTGTAGGTTGACTCTAAAATAACATAATGCCCCTCTTTGTGCAGGAACCTATTTTGAATGGTAATAAGGTTTGAAGTATTTGTGATTTTTCTAAGGGTACTTTCCACCAAAGGCAGGTCATCGGCATGAATCAAACTATTCCTGGTTTTCCCTAGCAGTTCCACGGAAGTATATCCTAATATTTCTTTTATCGAAGGACTGATATAAGTATATCTCCCAGCCGTATTTAGTATGCTGATTATATCTGAACTATTTTGAAGAAGGGAGCTGAATTGGGCTTCTCTTTTTATAAGGGCATCTTCTACCCGTTTTTTTTCTGTAATGTCAGTTATTGCACCTATTATCCTCACAGGCTCCCAAGCGCCATTATACATTACATATCCTCTGTCGATAACTATAGCGTAAGACCCATTTGCCTTCTGAAAACGGTATTCGTGGGTCCAGAAAGATATTTCATTCCGAATGTTCTCATTTATGCTTTTCATTAAGGAGGGCCTATCCAGGTTGTGGATTTTGTCCAACCACCATTCTTTAGTATGGTCTACCTCTTTTATCGAGTATCCGAAAAGATTATACATGCCATCATTCCACCAAAACTTTCCATTTGACAGGTTCCATTCATAAATGGCATCATTGGTTGACCTTGAAAGCAAATGCACCCTTTCTTCCCGTTCCTTCAATACTTTCTCCGCGTTGATCCTTTCACTTATATCCCTTATAATATGAGTGATCCCTACCTTTTGGTTTTCATTCCATAATGAACTGAAGGAAAACTCAAAGGTTTTCCGAATCCCATGGATATCAAATTCCCTTATTTCTGAAAAGTGATCCTCGTAAATTGCTTTATTTCCTCCATCAATTATAATTTGCCTTTCCGCAGGGTAGTCTTTCAGAATATCACTGACCGATGCACCTATTGTAAGATCTATATTGAAAAGCTTTTTAAACTCTGTTTTATATTCCTTATTGAAGGCAGTAAAGTTGTAATCAATATCAAGAGAGGCAATAAGGACTTTTGTTCCTTCCTCACCTGGATTTGTTTTATTTCTCTCTAGCCTCATTAATCAGGGAATGGAATACGTTTGGAGCTGTGTTTTTAATCAAAAAAAATGGATTAAGTTGAAAGCCAATTTTTTTTGATTAAAGTTATGGGTAGAGTTTATTCTATGCAAGGGGCTTTATTTTGTTTTTATTAAACTGCAAGTAAGAAAAAAGAGGTATTTAGTGTATTTTATAATATTTTTAATATCAGAAAGTTAGCTGTTATCTGAAGACTAGTTCCCTTGGAAGGCTCTTAATCATTATTCACAAATTGCAGTGCCCTCATTTCTGACCAGTATAAATTTTTATTATTGAAAAGTGCAAAGCCGCAATGACCTCCTTCCGTTGGAGCTTCAAAATAAATGGATGGATGGTCTTCTAATAAGTGGAAGGGGTAACATTCTTTACTTAGAAAGGGGTCATTTTGAGCATTTATAATTAGCGTTTTAAGTTTGATGTCTTTTAAATAATATAGAGAACTACAGGTTTTATAATAATGCAAAGCATCTTTAAAACCATGAAGTGGTGCAGTATAATGATCGTCAAACTCTTTAAGTTTCTTAATGCTGTCAAAAGCTGTTATGTTAAGTTTTTCAGGCATGATTACTGATTTTGCCTTCACCTTTGCTTTGAGATTCTTCAAAAACCTTCGGGAATAAATATATTGGGAGGGCTCAGAAATTTTAAGGGAACTTCCATATAAGTCCATTGGAACCGAAAAAACAACAGCTTTTTTGACTTCAGCAGGTATATTCCCACCTTTTTCTCCCAGGTATTTCAGCGTAATGTTGCCTCCGAGGCTGAAACCCATTAGAATTATTTTTTTATATTCTGTTTTTGTTAAAGCATGTTGTATCACTAATTCCAGGTCATCCGTTGCCCCACTATGGTAAAACCTTAATTGTTTATTTACTTCACCGCTACATCCCCTGAAGTTCCAGGCTACACAATCCCACCCTTCTTTTGCAAACGCACTTACCATCCCTTGAATATATGGACGATAGCTATCGCCCTCCAGCCCATGTGACAAGATAAGAAGCTGGTTATTATATTCTTTATGCCAGTCCAGATCCAGAAAGTCATCGTCAGGCGTCATTATTCTTTCCCTTTTGTAATTTACGCCCTTTACCCTGCGAAATATGGCCGGAATAATAGTTTGCAGGTGTGAATTGAATAAAAGAGAAGGAGATTGGTAGTCTGACTTTAAAATAGGCATTTGGGTAAGGAGAATCCCGGTTTATGAAAGCAAAAAAGGAACTGTCCAAAAAGTCTTCGCAAATTTATTTCTATATCTTTAAGTCATTTACTAATAGATGCTTAAGGTGCTGAAATAAATTCAGCAAGACAGAAAAACGTACTTTTTGGACATTCCCCTTAATTAATTAACAAGATTATTTTTTAGCGGCCCTTACAGCTTTTACATCTGCAAGCGTTACGGCTTTGCCCTTATTACCCCAACTGTTTTGGATATAATTAACAACATCTTTTATTTGCTCGTCATTTAAACCAAAATCAGGCATTTGACTATTGTATTTTTTCCCGTTCACTGTTATTTCGCCAGACATACCATGCATTACAACCTTAATGGCTCTTTTTGTGTCAGCAAGAAGATAATCCGATTTGGCCAGTGGTGGGAAAACACCTTCCATTCCTAATCCATTTTCCTGATGACAAGCTATACAATAGGTAGAGAAAACGGTTTTTCCTTTCTTTATGCTTTCCTGTAAGTCTGCTGCAGGAGTTTGCAAGATGGTTTTTGGCGCTTCACTGTTAATTAACAAGGGGAGATTTAAAATAAATAAAATTGCGGCAATCGAAATCTTTATCATATCAAATTATATCATTTTTATAACACTATTGAAAAACGGTTAAAGTTATGTAAAGAACGAATATTTGAAAAAAAGATTTCTATTGAACAACTTCCATAGTATATTCCGTAAACAAAATTAGAAAAGGAAATATTTAAGATGAGAGAATTGGCAATTTGATAGGTATATTTAAGCAACAAAATCCAAATGATTTTTCCTCGAACCTCATACCTCAACCTTTTAATTAACTATGGCATCCTTTAGTGATCTTATAAATTCTGATAAACCTGTACTGGTAGATTTCTCTGCGGAATGGTGCGGCCCATGTAAAATGATGGCCCCGGTACTTAAGCAGGTTGCCGATGAAATCGGTGATAAAGCAAAGATTATTAAGGTCGACATCGACAAAAATCCTCAGGCTGCTTCAAGCTACAATATTCAGGGAGTGCCTACATTTATAATCTTTAAGAACGGTCAGGTAAAGTGGCGACAATCTGGCGCCATGCCTCAACATCAGCTATTGGAAACGCTTAAAAAATTTGCATAAAAGTTCAAACCTGTAATTCGTGGGTTTATAAGGCGATGAGAAGTATTTTATAAGAACGGTATCCATTTCCCACTTCCCTCTTCCAACTTCTCCCTAATTACTTCCTATTCATGCGGAACTTTGTACCTTGAAAAATAGGTTTTAAAAATCGAGGTAAATAATTGTCAACATTTTACTAAATTTGCACCTCAATTTATCCTTGATTCTAGTATGGACATTTCAATAGAACCTGTCTCAGGTATGGAAGAATTGCTAAAGTACGTTCAATCGCATTCAATTGAAGAATCTTTGTGGTACCTAAGCAGCAGGTTTAAAGATAAAATTGTTTTCTCTACAAGCTTTGGATATGAAGACCAGGTAATTTCCCACATTATCTTTGAAAATAAAATTCCTATCAGGGTATTTACTCTTGATACGGGAAGGATGTTTCCTGAAACCTACAAGGTGATGAATTCTACCAATAACAGGTATGATACCAAGGTTCAGGTATATTATCCGAAAAATGATGCGGTCGAAAAAATGGTAAGCACCAAAGGGCCAATGAGTTTCTATGACTCTGTAGAAAACAGAAAAGAATGTTGTTTTATTCGTAAAGTAGAGCCGTTGAACAGGGCATTGGCAGGGATGGATTGCTGGATTACAGGTATCAGAGCTGACCAGTCAGGTAATAGAAAGGAAATGCTTCCTGTGGAGTGGGATGAGTCTCATAAATTATTTAAATACCATCCACTATTCAACTGGACGTTGGATGATGTGAAAGCATATATCGAAAAATACAACATTCCATATAATGTGCTTCACGACAGAGGTTTCCCCAGCATAGGATGCCAGCCATGTACCCGTGCTGTTGCACCGGGAGAAGACGTCAGGGCAGGAAGATGGTGGTGGGAAAGCGACTCTAAAAAAGAGTGTGGTTTACATGTACATTAAAATTAAAAAGGCTTAGACCATAAATCAGGCAATGAACAAATATTATTTAGATTTCTTAGATCAGTTAGAGGCGGAAGCAATCCATATTATGCGGGAGGTTGCAGGTCAATTTGAAAGACCTGCATTGTTGTTTTCAGGAGGTAAGGACTCCATAACCCTGGTAAGGTTGGCTGAAAAGGCTTTTCGTCCGGGGAAATTCCCTTTCCCATTGGTGCATATTGATACAGGACACAACTTCGTGGAAGCTATCGAATACAGGGATAATTTGGCCAAAAGATTGGGAGAAAAATTGGTGGTGAGATATGTTGGAGACACCATCAAAGCCAAGAAACTGGTAGAACCAAAAGGTAAAAATGCAAGCCGTAATGTCCTTCAAACTTATACTTTATTGGATACAATCGAGGAATTTAAATTTGATGCATGTATAGGTGGCGCCAGAAGAGATGAGGAAAAAGCAAGAGCCAAAGAAAGGATTTTTTCTGTAAGAGATGAATTTGGTCAATGGGATCCCAAACTTCAAAGACCTGAATTGTGGAGTACTTATAATGGCAAGATCAATCCGGGGGAAAATGTACGTGTTTTCCCGATTAGCAACTGGACTGAGCTTGATGTCTGGAATTATATTAAACGTGAGAAAATAGAATTGCCAAATATTTATTTCTCACATAAAAGAAAATGTATTTTAAGGGACGGCAGATTAATGGGATTGGCTGACTTTGTTTATTTTGATGAGGAAGATGAAATTGTAGATAGAACAGTGAGATTCCGTACCGTAGGAGATATGACCTGTACCGCTGCTGTAGAATCAGAAGCATCCACAATTGATGATATAATTAATGAAATAAAAGCTACCAGGATAAGCGAAAGAGGGGCAACCCGAATGGATGACAAAACATCTGAAGCTGCAATGGAAGACAGAAAAAAAGGAGGATATTTTTAATGGATTTATTAAGATTTATTACTGCCGGAAGTGTAGACGATGGCAAAAGTACGTTGATCGGAAGGTTATTATATGACAGTAAGTCGATAATGATCGATCAATTGGAAGCGATTGAAAAAAACAAAAAAAATGATGATGGTTCAGTAGATCTTGCATTATTAACCGATGGACTTAGGGCTGAAAGAGAGCAAGGAATTACCATTGACGTTGCCTACAAATATTTTAACACTCCAAAAAGGAAATTTATCATAGCTGATGCTCCAGGTCATATTCAATATACCCGGAATATGGTTACCGGAGCTTCCAATTCTTCGCTTGCGATCATACTGATCGATGCAAGAAACGGAGTAGCCGAACAAACCTGCCGTCACTCTTTTATTGCTTCTCTGTTAGGCCTTCCA
>DASPJL010000163.1:0-14872 GCA_035628645.1 Cytophagales bacterium
CGCCAAATGTGATTTTGCATACCAGTTATGTGTCTCGCTGAATGCATCTACAAAACCATATTCACTCCAGATCTTATCGCCCAGATCATAATAGAAATGCTTCAAGGCTTCCATTGAATGTTCCGGAGTATAAGGAAAAGCAGACAATGCAGCGGTCGGGGTGATTACTCCTAAATCATTTGTAGGGGAATGGGCAGAATACCCTTGGTGACTATCGCTTGCCGTAAGCCCCCAGCTCTTTTCCCCATACCCCTTGTACTTTTTAGGATTGTCTATACAATAGGCTCTGTTAATTAAACTATGGTTTACATTTTGTTGCCAGTAATCGGCATATTGATCCTTTAACCCTTTAGGATCCAGTCCAAGAAAGGAGTAATGAGAAAAGAATAATGGCCCGCCATAATCAAATCCTAAAGGAAGCTTAATATCATAAAATTCCCTGTCGTTCCTGAAATAAAAATTATTTACCCAACCCTGATGGTATACTTTAGGATCAATGGAATAACGGGGTGATGAAGCAGCAAGCACATAAGTAATCAAACATTCATTCCAACCTTTAATCTGGTGATTCATGCTCCAGCCATTGTTCGGGCTCCAGTGCCAGTAAAGTACATTCTGCCCGTCCTGCGTGTGCCAGTTCCACTCCACGCCTTCCCACATCCAAAGGATTTTATTTCTTAATTGCGTCTCCGTTGGATTATCTGCTGTGAAATATTGCCTGGCACAAATCAGGCCCTGGAAAAGAAAAGAAGTTTCCACCAGGTCTCCTCCATCATCCTTTGGACTAAAGCGGATAACTTCTCCTGTTTCTCCATTAAGCCAATGGGGGAAAACGCCATGAAACATATCGGCCTTCCAGAGAAAGTTCACGATTTTTAATACACGTTCTGCTGCCTGTTCACGGGTGATCCATTTTCTTTCTGCTGCCACAATGATGGCCATTAATCCAAAACCCGTTCCTCCCGTAGTTACTACCTCATTTCCATAGTCAAAAGCTACATTACTTCTTTCCCTGGCCATTCCACTGGTAGGGTGTGCAAAATCCCAGAAATACCGGAAGGTTTGCTTTTGGACCAGTTCCAGTAATTCATCATCGGATAGGTTTTTCTTTATCTTAATTTCCTGACTTTCGGCAACAAAAGAACAAAGAAAAAGTAAGAAGAATGCTAAATATTTATAATTCATAGTAGTCAATTTTATGAACAATCAATCAGTTATTAAATCCGAGCTTATCCTTGGCAGTTTGTACTTCCGGTGCCGTCATAAAGAGGTTCCAGATTAGTCCTGTCCTGAAATTTTCGATCATTACTACAATTGGCCCCTGGTCTATGGCCAGATAAGAATTGGCATACCATCCTTCCGTAGGATTAAAAGCATCATAAAACCCATATTCTCCCCAAAGTTTATCACCAATCGTATAGTAGAAAAACCGGATTGCTTCCATAGAATATTCAGGAGTATAAGGAATGGACGAAATGGCTGCCGTTGGCGTAATTACGCCCAAATCATTTGTAGGTGAGTGGGCAGAATATCCTTCATGATTGTCGCTTGCTGTTAGTCCCCACATCTGCTCGCTATATCCTACAAAGTTCTTAGGATTTTGAATGCTGTACGCCCTGTTAATCAAAGTATGGTTTACATTCTGATCCCAGTAATTGGCATAAGAATCTGTCAAATTCTGAGGATTTAATCCAAGGAAAGAATAATGAGCGAAAAACAACGGACCGCCATAATCAAACCCTAACGGAAGGGTATAATTCAGGAAAGTTTTACCATTGGCAATCGCACCATTTTGTGCCCATCCATTATGATAAACAGAAGCTTCTATAGGATGTGTAGGCGAAGCAGCAGCCAGGAAATAAGTGATTAAAGCTTCATTATATCCCCTGATCTGATGATTCATTTCCCATTCTACCCTTGGCGACCAATGCCAGTACAGTACATCTTCCCCGCCTTTTGTGTACCAATCCCATTCCACGCCTTCCCATAGAGTATTTATTTTTTGGATCAGCTCATTTTCTACTGAATTAGCAGACGATAAATATTGCCTTACAGCCAACATCCCCTGGATCAGAAAGGAAGTCTCCACCAAATCCCCGCCGTCGTCATTCGGACTGAAAGGTTGAACTTTCCCTGTGGCGCCATTTAACCAATGCGGCCAAACGCCATGGAAACGGTCTGCCGTTTCGAGGAAACTAATGATTTTATGCAACCTGGCGACTCCTTCATCTCTGGTTATAAATCCTCGTTCAATTCCGACGATAATAGCCATCAAACCAAAACCTGTTCCACCAGTAGTAACTACATCTCCAGATGAATTTCGTTCCCTTGCCATTCCGCTTACCGGATGGCCAAAGTCCCAGAAGTATTTGAAAGTTTGTTTTTGAACCAAAGTAAGCAATTCATCATCTGAAATCAGGGGAAATTTAGGTTCAGGGTCAATGGCTGTATAAAAATCTTTTGAGAAACCGGTAAAGCTTTCCCCATCAATACCTTTAATGTTTTTGTTGATGGTGAAAGTATATTTTTCGAAATGAATCAGGTCGTTACTTCCTGTAAGGGTTACGGTTTTGTTTTCATTACTTAAGGTAAAAGATAAAGGAGTTACCGACTTGCCATTTAAATTAAAATTTTGAGCGGCAATAGTTTCCGCGTTTAGAGGAATTGAAAATTCCATTTGAATAGTTAGTTCAAGCGGAATATCTGTTATCCTTTCATTTCCTAAACCATTTTTTCCTCCTATTTGCAGGGATACCAGTTCAAGCTTTGCCGGGACGGTAGTGAAGTCTAATGAAAATCCGGAAAATGACTCACCCTTTTCTCCTTTTAAGTCTCCGGAAATAGAAAGCGTATAGGCTTTATTGTTTTGAAGATTTTGCTTAGGTTTTGCAGAAATGGTCCTATTGTCATCAAGGTAAGAAAAATCAAGTTCTACAAGTCCATCCGCACTTTGTAACTGAATTGAAGCGGGAACTGTGCCTGAATCCAAAGCTGCGCTAAAACTTAGTACAATGGGTTTATCTACCGCAACTTCCGAATTATCTGCTGTAAAAGACAAATCCTGTGCACCCGCACGAATACTGCTAAGTTGCAAATTACCTGTCTGAATATCAGGATCTTTATCGTCTTCCTTACAAGAAATAAATAAAAGAACAAACGGAAATAATATCAATATAAATTTTCTCAAAGCTGCCTGATTAAATGAGCAATTCACTTTTTGTCAATAACCTGTTTTCAATTTTTACCACTTAGACACTAAGCGCACTAAGTGTTCCTCAGAGTCATGAACGATGACATTATGATGCTATAAAGGAAATTTAAAATAGGGTGCTTTCCCGCAAAGCATAGAAAGCACCACCTTATTAACCCTTATTTAAATGATTATGGTTTTTCTGAATTGTACATCAATTGGATTTCTGTATCAGTTAATGCAGTATTAAAAAATCTAAAATCATCCAACATACCTCTGAAATGGTTAGCTCCTGGATTAGTAAACACGGCCCAATCACCCCAAGCAGTTCCAAATCCTGCGTCTCTATTTTGCCACCATCCAAAAGCTAGATTATCATTGTATGTGCCATCTGTTGAACTTGGATCAACAGGAATAAACTTTAATCCTTTGGCTGTTGCCAATGGTTTTAATCCTGCATCGACGCTAGCTCCACTTAATAATTTAAGATCTTGCTTCATAACTGGTTCACCATTAATATATAAAGCTCTTGTTTTATTGGCACCATCAAAAACAAAAGTAATGTGAGCCCATTTATTTGCTATAAGTTGTTGAATTCCATCTCCTCCATATTCTTTGTCCAAAGTAGTAGCATTATCTATCCCTTTTTGCTCATCAGCAGTTGCAAGATTTTGATTTGTTTTTCCGTTTGCATCAAATGCAAAGTCATTTGTCACCGTTGTTCCATCTTCTAGTTCAATTCCTTGGGCGAACTTAAAGAACTTTGCATCGGCTGCCATTTCAAATTGCAGTCCGTGAAAATTGCCTATTCCAAAAGTAAAATTTCCCGTTGTTTTGCCATCGTTATTTAAAAACACCCAAAAACTCACGGCAAATTGTGAGCTTAATAATTGAGATCCATTGGGGACTTCAATGATACTGGACGTTCCATTTAATACAGCCGCCTGTCCTGCAGCTTCGCTTCTTGAAGCTGCATAAGTTATATCAATTACATTTTCAGCGGCAGCATCATAATCTCCTACGATATCTTCAGCGCTATTTTCAAAGGACCAGTGAGCTACAACTCCTGCTGGAGCAAAAGTTCCAGCAGTCGTAAAACTTCTTTCCACTGCAGCAAAAGGTTGGCCACCACTTGACATCAATCCAGCACCTAATTGAAGGAGATACAAAGTACCAGTACCTAGCGGGTCAACGGGGTCTATTGTCAGGGTTTTACCCGAGCCGGAAACAGAAAGTGGAATTTCAGCATCATCGTAGTCTCTAATTAGCTTAACATTTGTTGTCGTAGCTGATGCAGGATCTACATCTGCTGCAAAAGTTGCCGTAATTATTGCATCCGTAGGAACATCACTGGGGCTTGTAGCACCATTAAGATCGATATCATTTGCTGTTAGAGCAGACAATTCAAAAGCCGCTTCACCCTCATCATCGTCTTTACAGCTTATTATGATAGTGGCAAATATTACTACCACCATCGATCTAATTAAAATAGATTTAAAATTGTTCATAATTTGTTTTATAGTTTAAGTTAAATAATAGCTCTTTTACCATTGTGGGTTTTGCTCCCAGATGTTTTGCGTGAGGTCCATTTCACTTTGCGGAATGGGTAACAGTTCATGTTTACCTTCAATAAATCCCAGAGGACCCAAAACTGAGGGTGCTTTGCCTGTTCGTACCAAATCCCAGAAACGTTGTCCTTCCAAAGCAAGTTCTACCCTTCGTTCATGAAGAATAAGGTCTCTTAAAACATCCTTGTCTGTTTCCGTTCTATCCGGAAGAATGGCTGGATTTCCTTCTCTTGCCCTTTCCCGAACATCATTAAGATAAATTAAAGCATCCTCCGGTTTATCGTTTTCATTAAGTGCTTCAGCCGCGATTAAAAGTACTTCAGCGTATCTGATCAACCGTCTATTGTAACCAAACGCACTAGGCACATCATTACCAGGTGTCCAGACTTTCTGATTATAGGTTTCAATCTCTATTAAATTTCCATTTGCATCTCTTGTTTCGTTTGGAGTATCTGTATCCCCGGAAATTGTTATACCATCCAATACTTCACCTAAATAAATAACTGTCTTATCCAAACGTGGATCTCCTTGCTCAAAAGAATTCATTAAGGCTATCGAAGGGCGATTAAAACCCCAACCCTTGTTAGGCGCGCCTCTAACTCCTTGAACATTACCAAATTGATTACCTCCTCTTGTAATGCTTTCTTCACCCAGGGCGCCGATTTCAAAAACAGATTCTTGCCCATGTTCTCCTGCCTTGCTGTTTGCATTGGCAAAGTCAGGTTCCAAATCATACAACCCGGAGTTGATTACTTCCAGTGCATATTTCTCGGCATTGACGAAATCTTTTTGATACAAATATACCTTTGCCAGCAATGCTTTTGCTGCTCCTTTGCTTGCTCTTCCAACATCTGCGGCAGCATATTCGGTTTTTTGCGGGAGCACTTGAATGGCTGCAAGCAAATCCTGCTCGATCAAATTATAGATCTCTTCCTGAGAAGCACGTGGTAAATTGCGAGAGGTATTTGTCGTAGTAACTTTGGGAACACCACCCCACGCCCTTACCAAATCAAAATAAAATACTGCTCTTAAAAAGTTCGCTTCCGCAATATAACGGCTTTTTAATTGTTCATTCATTTGAATTGACGGCACTCTTTCTATTACCACATTTGCTCGTTTCACTCCTTCATAAAGGGTACTCCACCAGCGGCTTAGTGTTTCTTCAGTAGCGACGTGGGTAAAGTTTTCAAAGGGACCTACCGTAGCAGCCGCATCACCTGGATTACTGCCTTTCCTGGAGTCATCCGACATAATATCGATGATTGGAAAGAGTCCATAGTTATAATTTTCTCTTAACATGATATTATAAACCGCATTGGTAGCCAACAAAGCATCTCTTTCAGTGGTTGGGAAAGTTTCCTGGGTCAATGCACCCTGAAGGGGTTTTTCAAGAAAATCGTTGCAGCTTCCTAAAGTAACAAGCAACAAAATGAGGAATGTTTTTATGTAGATTGAGTATATGTTTTTCAGCTTTTTCATGGAAACAATCATTTAAAAAGTAAGATTTAAACCAAAAGAGTATACTGTTGAAACGGGGTATGTTCCATAATCAATTCCGTTGTCAAGAACACCTGTTCCCGTGGCTCCTGGCTGTGTACCGGACACTTCCGGGGAATAACCCGTAAATTTTGTCCAGGTAAGAAGGTTCGTTCCGCGTATATAAATCCTTGCAGATTTCATTTTGGCCTTTTCGGCAACAGATTGTGACAAATCATAGCTTATTGTAGCGCTTCGGAGTCTTAAAAAAGATCCGTCCTGAACAAATCTTGAAGAATGTTGAAAATTGTAACCTCCGGCAGTAGCTCTTGGCTCAGTATTGGAAGTTCCCTCACCCCGCCATCTGTCAAATACATGTTGTTCAAAATTGTAGAGATCCGGACGTACAGTTTCTTTGGCATTATAAATTTCATTTCCTGCCTGTCCCTGAAAATCAACAGACAATCCAATGCCTTTATATCCTACTTCCAGATTAATTCCATAAATAAAATCAGGAATTGAGGAACCTATATTTGTCCGGTCGTCAGGTGTTAAAGATCCGTCACCATTTACGTCTACAAATCTTAAGTCTCCAACGCCGGCTTGAGAAGTATGGGGGTAGCTATCCAATTCTGTTTGATTTTGAAATATGCCATCGGTTTTGTAACCATAAAAAGCGCCAATAGGTAAACCGGGAACTGTTCTGGTTGTTTGCGCGCTGTTAAACAATCGATCTCCCGGACCGCCTGTTCCCATCACTTTCAAAGCCTTATTATTAATGGTGGTTCCCATAGCGGAGATGCTATAGGTAACGTCATTTATTTCACTGCTCCATCCCAGATTATATTCTATTCCCTGATTTAATACTTCCGCAGCATTGTAAGTTATGGTGGCGCCTACGCCGTTACCCAGATAGCCAGCAACAGGCAGACTTATCAGGATATCATCCGTTCTCTTTCTGTAATAATCTATTTCCCCCTTTAGTTGATTTTCAAATAAAGCAAACTCCAATCCTACGTCTGTTTGGTAGGTGCTTTCCCACGTTAAATCAGGATTACCCGAAACGCCATAACTTGACCCCGGATAAAGCGTCTCGTTGGTTCCAAACACTGCACCGAAAACATTAGATACCGGAGAAAACCGTCTGCTGTAATCAATTTTTTCATTACCAACAATTCCCCAGCTTCCTCTGAGTTTAAGATTGGTGAGCAAGCTAACGTCTTGCATAAATGCCTCATTAATAATGTTCCATCCTAAAGCAATGGCAGGAAAATAACCTACCCGATTTTCTTTACTGAACTTAGATGAAGCATCCCTTCTTAAGGATCCAGTAAAAAGATATCGACGGTCAAAGACATAGTTTAACCTGAAAAGGTAGGAGGTCATCGAATAGTTTTGATCTAATTCGACCCTGTTTTCAGTTAAATTCCCCACTGTATTGCTTGCGTCGAAATACCAGAAATCTTCTCCATTTCTAATAATATTCTCACCTGCTACTTTGAGAAACTCGGAAGAAGCTTCTTGCATAGTATACCCCACAAGCGCGTTTATTCTATGTTTTCCAATATCTTTTGTATAATTCAAAGTATTTTCCCACAACCAGGAAAGCCTGTCAGTGTTGGTTTTATTTAAATCACTTGTGGAATTTTGTTGTTGCGGCGAAACAAAAAAAGCAGGCGTAAAACTTTCATTTTTCTTCAACTCCAGATCTGCCCCAAAGCTTGATCTGAAAGTTAACCCTTTAATAATGTCAACCTCACCAAACACATTACCCACTGACCGAAGTGCTCTATCGAAGTTATTGGTGTAATTAATATCCGCTAAGACATTTCCAACACCTGCTACCGGGGAATAACTTCCGTCCATTTGACGAGGGCTCACCACTGGTTGGGCACGGTATGCGATGTAGGGAGAAAATGCATTGGTGTTTTGTTGCTTATAGGGTGTAATACTTATATTGCTTCCCAGTCTGACATTGTCCGCTAAATGAAAGGTATTGTTAAGTCTTACGGAAACCCTTTCATAACTCGATTTTGGAATAATTCCCTGCTGATTAAAATAGCCTACGCCCACATAGTATTGTATTTTAGGAGAAGACCCCGCTACTGAAACCTGGTAGTTATGAATGGGTGCATCTCTGAAAATCAAGCTTTGCCAATCTGTATTTGGAACAGCATTTACATTATTGTAAGAGCCTGGGTTAATTTCATTGGCCACTGTTGCAAACTCTCTTCCGTTCAACAGGTCAATGGTTTTATGTAATTTCTGGATGCTGTATTCTCCACTCACTGTAACAATCGGGGCTTTATCCTCTTTTGATCCCTGCTTTGTGGTAACTAAAACCACCCCATTTGCACCCCTGGAACCATAAATGGCAGTAGCGGAAGCATCTTTTAATATTTCCATAGATTCTATATCAGCAGGATTTAAAAAAGATATATCATCCAGGATTACTCCATCTACTACATAAATTGGGGATGCATTATTGAAAGTACCTACTCCCCGAATTCTTACCACCGGAGCAGCTCCGGGCGCTCCTGTAGAACTGGTCACCTGGACTCCGGCTACTTTTCCCTGCAAAGCTTGCATGGGATTGTTGGAAGGAATTTGCGTCAGGTCCTTTCCTCTTATGGAAGAAACTGAACCGGTAAGGTCGCTTTTTCTTTGTGTTCCATAGCCTACAATTACTACCTCTGATAAAGTCTCTACGTCTGTAGAAAGCTGAACGTCCAGAAGAGTGCGATTACCTACGCCTATTGTTTGCGTCACATATCCGATAAAACTAAAGACCAGAGAATCATCCGGTGATGCTTGGATCAAATAATGACCTTCGATATCTGTGATTGTACCAACAGTAGTTCCTTTAATTTGAATGGTTACTCCTATTAATTGCTCGCCTGTTTCTGCATCTGTAACAGTTCCCTCGATGTTGGTATTTTGAGAAGTGGCATCCTGAGGCGTTGCTTGTGAGATAGCTTTACCAGTAAAACTTACTGTGGCTATTGCAATAGAAACAATTGTAAATATTTTTCTCATGCGTTTATCAATAAGGGTTTCTCAAAATGAACGTATTTGAGGCGTATTGATAAAAAATAAGGCTCTACATCTCTACATCACGGATAAAAAAAATATCTAAAAGAATTGTAAAAATAATATTATACAGAGGGAATTATTCAACATTCATCAATGACTAAGCCATTTTGAGTGGGGCAATTAATAATTTGAAAAAAGGAAGTCTTTTGTAAATAAAATCCGATATAAAAAGTTAAAAAAAATAAACATGAGAGGTAATGATGTAGTCATTACAACTCCATGAGAAACTCCACAAGGTTCTTATCGTGGTCCAAATCAAGTTTTTTTCTTAGTCTGTACCGTCTTATCTCCACGCCCCTTAAAGTAATGTTGAGCAAGGAGGCCATTTCTTTGCTACTCATATTCATTCGCAGATAAGCGCAAAGTTTAAGGTCGTTGGGTACAAGTTTCGGATGATTTGCTTTTAGTTTCTTAAAGAAATTTTCATGGGCTTCATTAAAACTCCGCTCAAAGAGATTCCAATCCCGCTCGTCGTTCATTCCCTCATCTATTATTTTTTGAATTTTCTTTAACTGATCTTCGGAAAGTCTTTTACCCTGGCTGTCTTTTAACTCATAAATCCCCTGACGGATCTTTTCCAGCAGTTCGTTTTTATACACAATGTTCATTGCCGAATTAGCCAGCTCCCTGCTCTTCCCGGAAAGGTCTTTGCGAAGCTGTTCATTTTTCAACTTCACTATCTTCTGTTCATTGGCAATTGCCTCCTGCTTTAAGTATTCTTCCTTTTCTTTTTGAAGCTTCTGTTGTATTTCCACCCTGTGTTTCTTAAGATTCATCAGATAAAGGTATCGGAGGAAAATGGCAAAACCGATAGAAAAAACGATGTAAAATACTATCGCCCAATTACTAAGATACCATGGAGAAAGTACCCTAAAGTTTAATATTCCTGTCTCTGAAGTCTTCCCATCCTTTACTTTTGCCCTGATCCTGAACTGATAGGTTCCATGATTAAGATTTGAAAATTCCTTTTCGGTAAGGCTGCTCCATTCCGACCATTGATTGGAATAACCTTCAAGAAAAAACTGGTACTTTATCTCCCCTTGCCGATAATAGGGAAGTGCATAAGAAATCCTGATGTTATTCTTTAGAAATGGTATCTCTATCATTTCCAGCAATTGGCCATTTTCTGCCACCTTAGTGGAATTATCAATCGCATATTCTACTCTTCTTATCAACACTTGTGGAATAGATTCTTTCTGAATGGATTGTGCTTTTAAATCATTGTATATGGCAAATCCGTCATCCACGCTTATAAGATAAAGGGAATTACTTATCTGGCTGATATTTTCGTAATACTGCACCATTTTACCTTCCAGCATATTAAACCTGGCAGAATCAATTGCGGGTTTACCTGGCTGGGTAAAATCTATAAGGGCAACATTACCATGATTGATAAACCAGTATTTCTTTTCACTCGCTTTAATAATCTTATTTGACCGGGAAAAAGACCCGAGCATTTGATTTAATTGTTCATACCTGAAAAACTTATCACTGATGGCATCGAATACATAAAATCCGGAATCGGACGAAAAAACCAACCGGTCTTCGAGGTTAAAAATATTGACATTATAGGTAGTAGGAAGGCCAGACTTCTCATCATAATTCTTACTGGATATGACGGTAGTCAGATCCTCTGAAAGCGTAAGTTTAAATATTCCCTTGTAGGCATGACTCACCCATACCTGCCCTTTATTATCTTGCTCCACATATCTGGAAGGCTCTACAAACTCATCAATTTTTCTAAAAAACGTCCATTGTCCATTTATATCCTTTTTATATAGAACCAATCCTATATAAGTTCCCTGGATCAACAGCTCAGGTTTTCCATCAAACTTCTTAATTGTCCATCCACCACCGATATCAGATATCTTTTCAATTGAACTCCCTTTGACAAGATAAGTCCCATTGTTATGTCCGCAAATCAATTGTCCGTCGATTAAAGCAAGATCCCAGACCTGCCCCTGAGAACCCGGAATTAGTTTAAAATCAAAATTTCTGAATGTTGCGTTTTTGGTAGAATGCCATTCACTGTAAAACAATCCTTGATTGGTTCCAAGATAAATTTTATTGTCAAAAACAATACTTGAATAAACCGTCCCAAAACTCCCTGTTTTATCAAAATAGAAATAAAGCGGAGAGTTAAGTTCTATCCGGTCAATCCCATTATCTAATCCTGCCCAAAGGTTTTGCTGGTTATCGATACAAAGACTGAGGATGGTATTGTTCTGCAAACCACTGGATTTATTAATTTTTTGTATGACCCGGCCATTATCATCTATAATTATAATGCCGTTCAGGATGGTACCGAAGGCAAAATACTTGTCCCATAGTACAACCCCATTATTTAATTGATAGGTACTTAAAAATTCATTTGCCTGATTGTTCCATTTTTCAATGCTTTCACCATCATAGAGAAAAAGGCCGTTCTTTGAGGTGCCAATCAGGTATTTACTGTTTTTAAATGGAAGAATGGAAAGTATCTCCATTTGAGCAACAGCATCACTACCGGAAATGTATTCAAGTCTTTTTCCTTTTAATTCGAAAAGTCCTTTCGAAATCACCTGCACAAGAAACCGGTTTCCGACTTTAAATAAAAACAGGAAGGGACTATCCGCTTTTAGCTCGGTAAGTTTTTCATTTTCATAAATAAAGATGGATACAAAAGACTGAAATATCACCCTGTCTCCATCTATATAAATTTTCCAAATTTCATCTTTTGGAAGCGTCTTTCCGGGAATAAGCTTAGAGAGCGAGTGGTATACGAATTTTCCTTTTTTGTTGTAAGCCCAATAACCAAATTCGCCAAACGCTCCGGTATAAACCCTTCCTTTACTATCTGCAACCACGGATCTTATAATTAACCGGTTAGGCAAATAATACTTATTCCAATACTCGCCGTCAAAAACAAGTAGTCTTTCTGAATTACCAAAATACATTATCTCGTTTTGATCCTTGGTGATCGACCAGTTCTGGTTACCCGATTGGTAGGTTGACTTGGAATAATTCTCCACATAGGGCACACCTATGCTGTTTACCTCTTGAGCAAAAGCAGCAAGGGGCAGTATCAAGGCAAAACTTAACAATACAATAAGCTTCTTAAATTCTAGGTGCATAATGAAAAAAGCTTTCTAACAATATAAACTGAAAATGGAATTAAACCGAAAAGACTGAATTCCTCAGGTAAATTATAAAAATTAAATTTATCAGGTAAATAATCATTGTTTTATTCTTATCACAATCCTTCTATTTTTATATTTACATCCTGTTTATTTTTTAGTATTCGTTTTGTGCTCCTGTAAGTATAACCCAGATAGAATAGACAATTTTAGTAAAGGAGATTTCGAAATATTACCATAAATATTTTAGTGAATTTTTAATCGAACGAGGGGGTAATAATCACAATTAATGTAATAGTTAAAGCAAGACAGAATATTCGTTCACCGCTTATACAATTAAATCGGATATAAAACATAATATTCTCGACACTCATGTAATTCTTCATTTTTTATAAAATCCAACTGTAGATATTTGCCGCACAATGATCGAGCTAAAAAACATAAAGAAATCTTACTGGATAGGAAAAGAACCTTTACAAGTTCTTAAAGGCATTGACCTGAAAATAGAACAAGGTGAACTCGTATCTATTATGGGTTCGTCAGGATCAGGAAAATCCACGCTTCTCAATATTTTAGGCATACTTGATGATTATGATGCAGGCAGCTATTCATTGGCCGGCACTTCAATTAAAGATCTTTCTCAGACGAAAGCCGCTTATTATCGCAACCAGTATTTAGGATTTGTTTTTCAATCCTTTAATCTTCTTTCCTTCAAAAATGCCATGGAAAACGTGGCGCTGCCGCTCTATTACCAAAAGGTAAGCAGAAGCAAAAGGAATAAATTAGCTTTGGAATATCTTGAAAAGGTAGGGCTGAAAGAAAGGGCAAATCATCATCCGAATGAATTGTCGGGAGGGCAAAAACAAAGGGTGGCCATTGCAAGGGCATTAATTTCCAAGCCTAAAGTAATTTTGGCAGATGAACCTACAGGAGCTCTTGACTCCCAGACTTCTTATGAAGTGATGGAACTTTTAAAAGAGGTAAACAAAACAGGCATCACCGTTATAATAGTTACTCACGAAAACGATATAGCTGAAAAAACGGACCGGGTGATCCGGTTAAAGGACGGAATGATCATTTAAAGAATAACGAACTACGAATGACGATTGACGAATGGAAACGCCTAACAGTCAACATTTAAAATTTAACATTTAAAATTACTAAGGTGTTTGATATCGATAAATGGCAGGAAATATGGGCTACGATGCAGAAGAACAAGCTTCGCACCTTTCTTACTGCCTTTGGTGTATTTTGGGGGATATTCATGCTGGTACTTTTACTTGGCGTCGGTACTGGAATGCAAAATGGGATTTATAGTGAATTCGGCGACCAGGCGATAAACAATCTCTGGATATGGGACGGCAGGACTTCTATACCTTATAAAGGCATGCAGCCCGGAAGGACCATCCGCTTTACCAATCAGGATATTGAAGCCATTAAAAATGAAATAAAGGAAGTAGATCTAATCTCCCCACGAAATGGATTATGGGGAGAATATACCATTAATTACAAGGATAAAAACGGCTCCTATATTGTATTTGGCGCCAATTACCAATTTTTTAAAGTGAACGGAGAAAAGCTTGGCCGCGGAAGAATGCTCAATTTAAATGACATGGTGGAGAAACGAAAGGTGGTGATTATAGGAGAGAAAGTTTCCAAGGTTTTGTTTGGAGATGCGAACCCGGTCGGAGAGTATGTCAATATAAGGGGCATCTATTTTAAGGTAGTCGGCACATTCACAAATACTGGAAACAACGGAAGAAATGAGGAAAGACTATACGCTCCTTTCTCTACTTTTCAGGCAACATTCAACCAGATAAACCAGGTACAGAACTTTACAGTTACCACCGATAATACCATTTCGGCCGCAGAACTCGGAAAAAAGATCAAGGAAGTACTCGCTACCCGTCACAACTTTTCACCTGACGATCCTCAGGCAATCGGAATGTATAACAATGAAGAAAATTTCCAGCGTTTTACCAGCCTTTTTACTGGCATAAAAATATTTGTTTTTGTAGTGGGAATCTTCACTTTGATTGCAGGAGTAATAGGCGTAAGCAATATCATGCTGATCATTGTTAAGGAAAGGACCAGGGAAATAGGCATCAGAAAAGCCATTGGCGCTACACCTTTTTCAATTGTTTCCCTCATTATTATGGAATCGGTGATTATTACAGGTTTATCCGGATATTTCGGGTTAATAGCTGGCACAGGATTATTGGACCTGATACGGTATGGAATTGAGAAATCGGGAGCGCAGCTTCCTTATTTCACCAGGCCCGAAGTAGACCTTTGGATTGCATTGGTAGCGACAGGAATATTGATTTTGTCGGGGGCTTTGGCAGGACTCGTTCCCGCTTTAAAAGCAGCCAGAATAAAACCAATAGAAGCGTTGATGGCAGATTAGCCATTGAGTGAATGAGAGCGTT
>DASPJL010000164.1:0-12816 GCA_035628645.1 Cytophagales bacterium
CGCGGATAGGTGAAATACCAAATTGACCTTCTACATGATCAAAGCTAATCCCCCCGCTTATGGAGACTTCATCAGGATTTTCAAACATCGGATTGTTGGGCATAACCGGTATATATGTGGTGGGGTTATGTACAATGCAAGATGAAAAGGTGACTGCAGTAATTAAAATCAGATAAAATTTTTTCATGAGTACAAACAATTTTAGTACAACTATTGTAGCAAATCCAGCCGTATACCCAGGGAAATATTAAAGAAAATTAACGAGTAACCCACACGGTTGTTTAAATAGGGTTTATCCCGCAAAGTATATGGAGTTACCAATGTTTGATCTGGATAGTTATCTGGCATTTCAATTTTGTCGGGGCTAAATCCCTTAATAACATTAAAACCGGTAAGTACAGTTAATTCAAAAGCACCGTCTTCACTTACCCTGTTAAACTGCATAAATGGTGCAAACAGTGTCATTTTGGGTGTGCCCCTGTATTTTACGATGAAAAAGGGATTCTTTTCGGGAGTTATTAATACTGTATTATCATAATGGCTGAATTTTACCAAAGATATTTTGGTGCCCAATGAGAACTTACTTCTTTTTTCCGGGTCAATAAACTGGTAATATGAAGGCTGCAGGTAAAAGCCGTTAAATCTACTATCAGTCCGTATTTCAGCTTTTCCGCCTCCTTCTAATTTGGATAACTCCCAGTTGTATTTGCCTATAATAAAACCATTAGAAAAACCTGCTGCCAAACTTACATATTTATTATTATTTACAGATGCGAATAAATTAATTCCTGCTTCGCCTGATATTCTCCTTGTGCCTGCTGTATACATACTTCCGTGCAGTCCTATGTGCTTACTTACGGACACCGCCCCAAGTGCTTCAAAATGTTTCAGTCCCATTGCTGCATGTCCGCGAAGCTCACCGGTTTTTGTAAAGGCAGGTTCGTTATGCATTTGATTAATGTATGTATACGATCCACGGTAGCATGAGGGAAACAAAAGGCAAATAATAAACAGGTAAAATAATTTCATAGTTAATTTACTATTACAACAAGCAGATAAATTGTTTTCATAGTTTGGTATATCAAAACTATTTATACAACCCACTATTACATTATTAAAAAATGCGACCGTATGAAAAGAGTTTTGCAAAATTTGCAACCCGTCAGTATGGCAGTTTGATGCTTATATAAATTAGTTTTTTTTATCCAAAGTAATTGTATAACAACAAGGTGTAATTATGAAAAAGTTTGCAGACATAATAAACAGCGATAAACCCGCATTGGTAGATTTCAACCAGCGTAGCCGCGGTTGGTTGTCTCACCAACCCCTTTTGGTTGTCAGGAATTACTCGCCATCCTTTTGTCGCCCTTCGAGTCTCATTTTGCAAGCAAAATCCTCAGGGTGACAAAAGGGGGCTGACCGGTGCCATGTATCGCCGTTTAAATACTGGCCTGTATTATAAAACTTAACAAGGTGGGGAACAGGTTAACAATTCTTTGTCACCCTAAAGGAGGTCCCGACTTGTCGGGAGGACTCGAAGGGCGACAAAGAATTGTGGGTATACGGCAGGGATTGCACAATTTCAATGTTTTCCTATTACTTCCCGCCTTGTTTGTTGTTCCGCTCGAGGAATGACCGTTCAACCAGCGTAGCCGCGGTTGGGTGTTCTCACCAACCGCAATTTTTATTGCACAAAAAGAGCTTTTTCCTATTACTACATAAGAAAGTTCTTTGAGGCCTTTGTGTCCATTTTTCTGGCCCCTGCGGCTGCGCTCAGGGCAAGCTGTAACAGCGTAACACCTGTAAAAAAAGTAAACCCGCAACAGGATTTTGAAAGGTAGTGTTACGGGTAAAACGCAGGTGGTTGTTGGGTTTAATGAAGATCGTAACAGCGTAACACCTGGAAAAAAAAGTAAACCGGTAACAGGATTCCGCCTCGGTTGGTGTCCCGCCTGGGGAATAATCGTGCAACCAGGGTAGCTGCGGTTGGGTGTTCTTACCAACCGCTATGGGTGGTGAGGAATATCCGTGCTCTGAGCAGGAGTGGCGGGTGAGAACACCCTGCCACGGCGGGCTGAGGATGCAAATAACGCAAGACCGGTGTAACCCGACGATAGTCAACCTGTCCGCCAACTGGCGGATTCAGGTTCTCAATGGTATTAATGGTTGTATCACTTCCTTTTTGAGCGTTGAGATGCTGAACAAATTTCAGCATGACTATCGTCGGTTTCCGCCCCGGTTATTTTTCTGCCCGGGGAATGACCGTTCAACCAGCGTAGCCGCGGTTGGGTATTCTCACCAACCGCAATTTTTATTGCACAAAAAGAGCTTTTTCCTATTACTACATAAGAAAGTTCTTTGAGGTCTTTGTGTCCATTTTTCTGGCCCCTGCGGCTACGCTTAGGGCAAGCTGTAACAGCGTAACACCTGTAAAAAAAAAGAAACCCGTAACAGGATTTTGAAAGGCAGTGTTACGGGTAAAACGCAGGTGGTTGTTGGGTTTGATGAAGGTCGTAACAGAGTAACACCTGGAAAAAAAAGTAAACCGGTAACAGGATTTTGAAAGGTATGTTATGGGTAAAACGCAGGTGGTTGTTGGTTTTAATGAAGATCGTAACAGCGTAACACCTGGAAAAAAAAGTAAACCGGTAACAGGATTTTGAAAGGCAGTGTTACAGGTAAAACGCAGGTGGTTGTTGGGTTTAATGAAGGCCGTAACAGCGTAACACTCGTAACAAAAAAGCTGTTGTGGCTGCAATTCCTTTGTCGCCCTTCGAGTTATCGCCCCCCGGCTACGCCGGGGTGACAAAGGAATTGCTGGCCGGTGCTACTCTTAGCCTTTTATTGATAAGCACTGACCATCACTTAAATGGTTAATAGTGAGTGATAAACAATAAGCGGCGGCTTACCCCGCCCAGTTCTCCCTGTCCAGGCTCCTGAACTGGATGGCTTCGGCCAGGTGTTCGGGGCGTATTTCATCGCTGGCGGCTAAGTCGGCTATGGTGCGCGATACCTTTAAGATGCGGTCATAGGCACGGGCAGAGAGCTGAAGGCGCTCCATGGCCGTTTTCAGCAGCTTTTGGCCAATGGGGTTTATTTTGCAAATTTCCTGCACCTGGCTGCTGCCCATCTGTGAGTTGCTAAACACGGTTTTACTGCCGTCAAACCGCCGGGTTTGTATCTCGCGGGCCTGTATTACCCGCTCCCTTACCGTATCGCTGTGCTCTGATTTACGCTCGCCCGAAAGCTCGTCAAAGCTTACCGGCGTCACCTCTATATGAATATCAATCCGGTCGAGCAGCGGGCCTGAAACCTTGCTCAGGTACTTTTGCACCACGCCCGGCGCACACACACAGTCCTTCTCGGGGTGGTTGTAATAGCCGCAGGGGCATACCTGCGTTGGCTTTCTGTGAAAGTGTATATGTATCCTTGAAACCCACTGGTAGTACTGTAAATTCTGTTCCCATTACAATTGGTGAACATATTCGTAAAAAACGATTCGAACGAGGATTACTGCAAAAGGATGTTGCAGAACTGATAGGTGTCAGTGAAGATAGTGTAACGTATTGGGAGAATAATCGTGCGACGCCTCAAATGCATCATATGCCTAAAATTATCAAATTCCTTGACTACATACCGATAAGTGTAGATTCTTCAACCCTAGGAGCTCGAATACTTCTATATAGGTATCAGAATGGATTAAGTCATAAGAACCTTGGTATATTGCTTGGAGTAAATGCTTCCACGGTTTGTTGTTGGGAAAGAAACTTAAGAAAGCCTAATAGGAATATAATCGCGCGATTAGATTTGATACTCCGGTCCTAATCATTATATTGGTCTTTAAACACTTTAACCAACCCAAGTAGTAAACAGTATGATGAACTGTAGCCTTTTCCGTATATTTGATTCGAGTTGACTACTTCATAGAGGTTAGAAAAAGCTATGACTTTTTTATGAAATAACAATAGGCAATTTTATATAGATATGATTAAGGAAATAAATAATTTAGCTGATATAGAGCAATTCATTATTGAGTTGGTTGAGGCGGGAGTTAATATTCATCCTGATGATGACTTTACGCAATATGTCAATGTTGAAACAGGAGAGAACTCTTTTTCTCAGGAAAGAGGTGAAGAAATTAATTTTTTGATGGGTCAATGTTTTAAGGTTTGTGATAGGGAAAAAGTAGACATTTATAGTTTCGCACTGGAAGTTTTTTTATCGAAAACGGGACTACATAATTATATTCCTTTACCTTCTGAAGAATCAGAGCATTCTTAAAACGATCCAAGGTCTATATATTCATCGTCTTGTCGGAATGGCAGATAAACATTCAAAGGAGACTCGGAGCTTCAATATGTCTCGGATTAGAAGCAAAAATACGGGTCCGGAAATTTTAGTTAGAAAATACCTTTTTGAAAAGGGGTTTAGGTACCGATTGCATGATAAACGGCTTCCAGGTAAACCAGATATAGTGCTCCCAAAATATAAAGCTGTGATCTTTGTCCACGGGTGTTTTTGGCATGGACATCAAGGATGCCGCTATTTTGTTATCCCAAAAACAAGAACAGAATGGTGGCTCAACAAAATAACAACTAATATAGCTAATGATAAAAAGTATATTGGTGTACTACATGCTTTAGGATGGCGTATCATTATAATTTGGGAGTGTGAACTAAAGAAAAATGCTGTAGAGGATACTCTTTCGGCTCTGCTGGATAAAATCAAGTCTACTATTTAATGAAAAAGTAGTTAGTTTGCTTGGGTAACCGTGTAATAAAATGCCCCAAGAAGCTAAACGGAAAGAACGTCCAATCGATATCAGAGTAAGAACTTCGTCTTTTCCAGATGATTTTGAGATAGCATTGCTCAGTCACTATCATTCTACCAATGATGTAGTTTATAGTGATGCAATAACGCTGATTCAAAAATATGGACACTTAATCGAAGGCGGTTCTATTGACTCATTGTATAAAAAGGTTCAGTGGAAGCTCACAAATAGCAATTCTGTTCCATTTCCACCCCCTAAGTCTGCCCAGGTAAAATTTACATTTATTGACTTGTTTGCTGGTATCGGTGGATTTAGAATGGCCTTGCAAAATTTAGGAGGTAAATGCCTTTTCACATCCGAATGGGATAAATATAGCAAGCAAACCTATTTTGCAAACTATGGTGACTTTCCGTTCGGAGATATTACCGATGAACGAGTAAAAGAGTGTATTCCTGCGCAGTTTGACATACTCTGTGGAGGTTTTCCATGTCAACCATTTTCATTGGCTGGGGTCTCAAAAAAAAATAGCCTTGGTCGCTTACATGGCTTTCAAGATGAAAAGCAAGGAAACCTGTTTTTTCACATTGAAGAGATTATTCAAAAACATCGCCCAAAAGCATTCTTCTTGGAAAATGTGAAAAATCTCGTTAGTCATGACAGGGGAAACACCTTCAGGATAATTAAACAAACGTTGCTCAATCTTGACTATTCATTTGATCAAAGGGTCATCGATGGAGCAGCGTTTGTTCCGCAGCATCGGGAAAGGACTTTTATGATTGGCTTTGATAAAAGAATTTTCGGAAACCATGTAAAATTTAATTTTGATTTGATACAATATCCGTCTAAAAAACAAAGTCTTAGAACTATTCTACAAAACGAAGTTCCACCAAAATATACTCTAACGGATCACCTCTGGAAATACCTTAATGAATACGCACAAAAACATAAAGAAAAAGGGAACGGTTTTGGATTTGGCCTTGCGAACTTAGATGGCGTAACTAGAACAATAAGTGCACGTTACCACAAGGACGGAGCAGAAATATTGATACCCCAAGAAAATAAAAATCCGAGAAGATTGACACCACATGAAGCGGCTGCACTCCAAGGCTATCCAATTTACCCGATAAACACAAAAAGTAAAACAAAATCCTTAAAAATACCTGTATCTGACACGCAAGCGTACCGCCAATTCGGTAATTCAGTTGTAATGCCCTTAATCAAAGCAATAGGCGAACAAGTTGTTACACAATTAAAAAATAGTTAAGCAAATGTCTAGTCCATTATCCCGTTTTTTTTCCGCCGTGGGCGTGAAACGACTGAGCCTGGTCGAAGTTGCTCCTAATGCGTCAAATCAACATGAGTTTAATGGAATAAATGATTTTCGGACAATCTTCGGGTCCGAAAAACATAAATTTGAAACTAAATTTATCTATCTATCAGATGATGAGGATGGAATGCTTGAATCTTCGGGGTTCATGACTTGGTATGATGCCCGGGAAAATCATCCTACGCGAACCGAATATCGGTTGTACTATTCGGGTAATGAAGTAATGTCTTTATCTAAGGCAGGTGATCTCGTTGTAATTGGGAAAACTGGGGAGAATGCACTTGCAGTAATTGTGGCCCCTCAAAACTCTACATCGGAAGAACAACTTCTTTGGCTATTTGGTATTGAGGAAGCAAGGAATAGGTTCGTCATAAAAAATTTCGAAAATGATAAAAGGGATATCGGGTTCGCTGGCCGATATATACTATCCTCACTTGGGATGGAAGAAAATGAAACTGCGTCAGATTATGTTGATGAACTAGTGCAAAAATTTGGAGATAAATTTCCTACTACAAAAGAATTTTCCGAGTATGCCCGTTCAACCGTGGGGCAGGTTTCTCCGATTGAAGAACCAGATACAACCCTTTTGGCTTGGTTGGAACGCGAGGAGTTATTGTTTAAGACTTTGGAAAAGGTAATTGTAAAAGCTCAATTGCAAAAAACTTTTGATGAATACGGAACAGATGTGGAAGAGTTTGTAAAGCTCTCTTTGAGTATTCAGAATCGCCGGAAGGCTAGAGCAGGTTTTGCTTTCGAAAACAATCTTGCAGTTATTTTTACCCTAAATAAAATTGAGCATTCACATGGCGCTGTAACGGAAAGAAATAATAAACCAGATTTCATTTTTCCTGGAGCAGTTCACTATCACGATAAGTCTTTTAATGATGACTTATTAACAATGCTGGGTCTCAAGACATCAGCAAAAGACCGATGGCGGCAAGTTCTCTCCGAAGCTGCAAGAATAAAACAAAAGCACCTCATTACACTTGAACCGGCAATCAGTCGAAATCAAACTGAGGAAATGCGAGCCAATAATTTACAGTTGGTTATCCCTGAGCCATTACTTAGCACATATCATCCCTCTCAACAGTCGAATATACAAACTCTAAAAAGTTTCATTAATTTAGTTAAAGAAAAACAAAACCTTTACAGAAAAAGTAGACTACTATTTTAATATATTCAAACTTTAAAAGCTCAAAGTCCATAATGACTGAAGAACTGACCGCCGCGATAAATGCCGTTAGAATCGGCAAATATAGTTTCTGCAAATTTGTTAGCCCAAATGATGCCGGAACTACTGGTGCGCATCAAGCCGGGCTGTATATTCCTAAAAAGGCTGTAAGTCTTATTTTTGATACGCCAGGAATTAAAGGAACAAACAGAGAAGAAATTGCGAAAATTGACTGGTTTGATGGAACAGTAGCGCCAGATTGCAGACTTAAATATTATGGTGTCGGCACAAGAGGGGAATATCGAATAACGAGGTTAAACAAATCATTAGAAGAGGGTAGTCTTGTCATTTTAGTCAAAATGGAGCAACTAACCTATCTGGGTTTTAACTTAAAAAGTAAAGAAGAGCAGGATGCTTTTCTGGAAAGATTTAATTTGACAGCCAAGGATACGAACGCGTTAATTGACCCTAATAAAATCCCAATGGCAGATACAGATATGGAAGCTGAATTGCCAAAGAATGATCAAGAACTACCTGAATCAAATAATTATGATGTCCGCGAACTAAATTTTAGGCCTAAAGCCCATATTCTCACATTACTTGGGGAAGAGTTGATTCGGGATCCTGTCATGGCAATTTATGAGCTGGTTAAAAATAGCTACGATGCTGACGCCAAAGATGTAAGTGTTAGTTTTAATAATATAACAGATATTAATAATTCTGAAATTGTAATTATTGATTCCGGTTTAGGGATGACAGAAGAGATATTGGAAAATGTATGGTTAGAACCTGGAACTGCGCATAGGAAACCTATTGGTGAAGATGGCAGACGCCAAATCATCCGCAGTCCAATTTTCCATCGCGTTCCAATGGGGGAGAAAGGGGTTGGCCGTTTCGCTGTGCATAAACTTGGCCGTATAATAAAGCTAAAAAGCCGACCTGCTACTTGCATATTTGATGATGCTGGCAAGTTTCTACAAAAAAAACTCCTTGATTATGAAATTCATTTAGAAATTGATTGGACTAAGTTTACTCAATCAAAATACCTTTCAGATGTTAATATCACATGGAAAAAAAATTTCGATGTCGATAGCTTCTATTTCAGGAAAGATTCAGGAACTAAAATTGAAATAACGGGTCTTAAGGAGACTTGGACAAGAGGTATGGCTAGGCAATTGAAGCGTCAAACTATATCAATGGTATCACCTAAAAATGATCCAGGAAAGTTCTCAATCTCGCTTGATTTTAATAATAACTGGCTTGACAGATTTCCCGATATTAATGAAATAATAGCACAAGCTCCTTATAAGCTGACAGCTATTATTGACAGAGATTATAACTTTTCATTTGAATATGAATTTCATCTCGAAAACAACTCTGAAATAGGCTCAAGAACTATCCGGGGTGATAAAGCTTTTGACCGAAATGTAAGAGTAGAAATGCGGCCGGTATTCAGAGAATTTTATATTAACGGCGGGGTTGAATCTGACAAAGTAGACGACATTGCAAACTCTAAGATAGAGAAGCCGATTCCATTCGGCGAAATGTTGATAGAGTTATATTCCTATGATCTTGACTCAGAGTCATTGCGAGATTTTACATATACTCCGGATGTATTAAAAAAGACACTTCGGGACCAACACGGTATTAAGGTTTTTAAAAACGATTTAAGAGTGTATGACTATGGTGAAGCTGGAAATGATTGGCTTGGGTTGGATATTAAACGTGTAAATAATAAATCATGGTTTTCAAATAATCAGAATATTGGATTTATTTATCTTGACTCGGAAACCTCAGGATCACTAATCGAAAAAACCAATCGGGAAGGCTTTATAAATAATGATAGCTTTGATTATTTTAAAATTGTCATAGAATTCATATTAAATGAATTTCGAGTAGAACGACTAAAGGATAGAACTAAGTGGCGTAACCTGCATAGAAAGGCATCTCCTAAAAATACATTTCAAGACCGTTATCAAAGTTTTGTCAATTTAATAAATGATGCTGATATACAAGATCCTGACAAGAAACAAAAATTACTTGAAGAGGCTGCGGGCATAGAGGAAGATTATGAGAAAACAAAGGAAACTTTATTACTACCGGCTGGCATAGGAATGACAGCATCGGTTGCGCTCCACGAAATTGAAAAACTTGTTCCGAGAATGGACGAAACTGTAAATACGGTCCCACTCAATGAACAGCGTATTAAAAATCAAGTTATCGAACTTGATGGTTACGTTCAAGGAATTTTATCAGTGCTAAAGTCTGCCGGTAGTAAACCAGTAGATGTAAAGGAGGCTATCGATCAGGCACTTGTAAATTATAAATTAAAATTTAAATTGCGAGAGATTACCCCGATAGTAGAAATTGAGGAGGGTGTAGAGACAGTGATATGTGACCGGAGATTTTTAATTACTGTTTTAATGAATTTAACTGAAAATAGTGTATGGTGGCTTGATTCAGTTAATAGGTCTGATAAAACAATCTTATATCGGGCAATAAGAAGAAACGGAATAGTAAGTATTATAGTGGCTGATAATGGGCCGGGCTTCAAAGATACGCCTGAAGAAATTGTTACACCATTTTTTTCGAGGCGAGAGGGAGGAATAGGGATAGGAATGTATCTCGTTGATACCATTATGATGAAATATGGCAAATTAAAAATTTACAAAGAAAATCTGCTTGCAGATATAGATCAGAAGTATACTGGAGCAGTTGTAGAACTGGTATTTAACAAAAATTAAAAAGATATGAGTGTAGGTCCACGCGTTGCATTTGTTGATGACATTGAGGCTCAAATAACTCAGTTAGATATGGTAGTCAGGGATTTGAAAGCAGGAAGTATCTTTTTCAATGCTAATCCAGAATTTGCCGTATTTCCAGAAAGCCCAATCGAAACGGTAAAGCTATTATTTCTTGATTTGTATTATAAAAAAGATTTTGATCCGGAAATGCCTGCCCAATGGGTAGAGTCTATTATACCAAAAGATACCCAATACGATTTGGTAATATGGTCAAGAGATACCGACCAAGTCGATTCCTTGTTAGATATTCTGGATAAACTTAAATTAAAGCCTAATCATATTGAGCTATGGCAAAAAAACCATTTTACCGGTCAAGAGGAGTTATTAAGAAAGAAAGTATCTGAAATAACTAGGAGAATACCTTCATATGAGCAAATTACACAGGACGATTTTTTTGGGGAAATTGTTTCAGTGGAGGATGATGGTGTCTTAATTAACTGCAAAATAAGTTCTAGCGATCCAGTGTTTCAAACACGTAAATTTGATCGTGAGTTAGTTTCAAATTTATCAGAGCTCAAAACTGGTGTATTTGTAAAAATATCAATCTATTCCAAACCGGGCGCAAGATTAATTGATGTCGTAGAAGAAAAGCAAGACAGAAGCGATTTATTCCAAGTTCAGGATTATTTTGAGGGCCTTGAAAATACTGCATTCTTTACGGGAGATTAAGTATGAAAGTAACATTCAAAAATGTAGGCCAAGGAGACTCTTTGATCCTTGAATGGCATGATGATACTGGGAGGAAAATAGGTATTATTGATTGCAACAAAAAAAATAAAACAAACCCAGTTGTAGATCATATTGGAACTTCGTACAGTGAAATAGAGTTTCTAATACTATCCCATCCACATTCTGACCATTATTCTGGTTATAACGGTTTGCTCAAGCATGTTGAAGAAAATGATATAACTGTAAAGAAATTCGCCCATACACTTAATAATCAAGGAAACGATTTTTATACGCACCTTAAGTGGACAGAGATAAATACCGAGGACATGGAGGACTTACAAACCTTGGTTAAAAATGTCGATACACTAAAAAAGAAAGGGATAATTAAAAAGGTTGAGTTTATTTCCGAAAATTGGTCGCAACAATTAGCTGAAGGTATAATTTTAAAATGTTTATCCCCAAGCCCGGATGAAGTGGAGGCTTACATGCGATTGGTAGCTTTGGAGCCTGCTAAAAATAAGAAAAGGGCAAGTAGTAGTGCTAATTATCTATCTACATTATTTAGCTTAGTCAAAGGAAATGACTATTATCTGTTAACATCAGATTGCGAACTATCTACCTTTGAACGACTGATGAAAGAAAATCAACATGCCGAATTCACCGGAAAATCGTTACATATGGGTCAGCTTCCACATCATGGATCGTCAGAAAACTTTCACCCGGGATTTTGGAATTTTATTGTAAAAAATGATAAACGGCATGCTGTTGCGTCTTCGGGCTATCACTTGAAATATAAACATCCCCATTTTGATGTGCTAAGGATTTTTCATGAAGATGGGTTTATTATTCATTCAACTAATATAGTCCACGGGAGTGAAGAGTTTCTTGAATATCTACGAAAACTGTCAATTACAAGCAAGAAGTTAGATACTGTATCTACATTAATTGATAGCTTTACTGGAGGGGATAAGATTTTTGAATTAAATTAAAATTCAACGGTTATTTGAATTTAATTTAAGTGTTTCAAGAGTATTACTGTTTTAGAATTTCAACATTATCCATTTCTTTGTCGAATGTTGAATATAAAATCCATTGTATGTTAAACCACTCTTTTTCTAATTCACTGCTGTAAACACTTTGTAAAAGAATCTGGAGTTCACTTTTCGATATATCCCAATCAAAGTCAAAAAAATACATTTTATCAGGCGTTCCATTTGCACCAATTCTTACTACTGAAATGTATTTTCCTACCGAAAATAAAGAAACAGTGCCATTATTAGGTCCAAGAACCTTAATGGAATGGGAAAATGGTACTGATCTAAGTAAATTTCGATTTTTCGCAATTTTTCCTGCATCGCTGGTAAATGCAAATTTTTTGTTGGGGCTTTGATTGTCCACGAGAAGTTGCACCATCTGAGGCGCAAGTTATTAAGAATTGGACTTTGCTAAAAGAAAGGTTCAGGAAAGTTCATATCTAAACAATTCGAGTGAAATCGAATGCTAAGTGAAAACAACAGTATCAACATCACTATTTCTTCTTGCGAAAGGATTTTGATATTGCTCTTAGGATTTGTTCCTCTTTATTTTTCCTTTCGTTTTCGTTAGTAACATCATAGTCAACCTTCACGCGGTATCCTTTCATTCGGGTTTCTGTTGAGGCTTCTTTAGCTGTCGCTTCATCGAGGTATGCGAAGAATGATTCAGGTTCATATAATAAGATTCTCCTATGCAGGTTTTTGGCAATGGTTGCTTCAACCTGCCGTTTAATATTGTCCAACACCTTTTTATCATTTGCTATGGATACCACTATATCATATCCAGCCGCCAGGCATTTTTTGATATTCTGTAGTTCCCATTCTTTCGGAGTAGTCACACATACCTCGCAAGCTATTTTTTTGTTGTTGCGTTCTAAATGAACATCAACTCGTCCTGCACCGTCAGGCGTAAGTTCTTCAATGATTGCTTTGTAACCTCTTGATTCTGCCATGCGCTTGATGAGCATTTGCAAGTAACGGTGCTCAGTTTCTTCCTTCCTTTTGGCTTTGGACTCAATGATAGTTTCTGTATCAATCGT
>DASPJL010000165.1:0-52939 GCA_035628645.1 Cytophagales bacterium
CATTTTAAAGCATCTTTTGCCATGTCATGCTCGCCTGAGGTAACTACCCCTCTACTTTCTATCCAGGCCAGGGCTCTTTTACTTGCATCAAATTCTACCGGAAGGGTTACTAATGCAAACAGTGCAAAAATTGCGTAACAAGCAATAATGATCAGCATGGCAGTTGGCATGAAACTTTGAATAAGAAATCCTCCAAAAATCATTGCCATAAAAATGATGTTAATTACCGTAGCGCTTATGTTTTGAACGGGCACCATTGCCGACCTGAATTCTAACATACTATACGCTGTAGCATGCTGAACAGCATGTCCGCATTCGTGAGCGGACACAGCAGCCGCGGCAGCAGATCTTCCATGGTAAACATCAGGACTCAAATTCACGGTTTTATTTGCCGGATTATAATGGTCGGTAAGCTCTCCTTCAACAGAAGTCACTTTTACGTCATAAATTCCATTATCTTTTAGCATTTGTTCAGCTATTTCCCGTCCGCTTAGTCCTGACATCAAACCTATCTGGCTATATTTCCTAAACTTGCTTTTAAGCTTGGAACTTACAGCCCAACCAATGATCATAAAAATAATACCTATAAATAAAACTCCCATTTCGTATTTAGTTTAAGTTTTTAATTCTATTAATAATTTTTGTAGTTGAGAATCCATTGACTAAATCAATAAATTCAACTTTTCCATTATTCGTCATAACAATATCCGCACCAACAACACTTTCCAATGTATAATCACTCCCTTTTACCAAAATGTCAGGTAAAATTGTCTTAATAAGGTTATAAGGTGTTTCTTCCCCGAATAAAATGACAGCATCAACAAATTCCAATGCTGCCAACATTCTTGCACGTGCATATTCAGGAACAATCGGACGCGCCTCTCCTTTTAGGCCTTTTACTGAGTTATCTGTATTTAGTCCAACAATAAGTCTATCCCCAAGATTCCTTGCTTTCTCCAAATAATCAACATGCCCCAGGTGCATTATATCAAAGCAACCGTTGGAAAACACTATTTTCTCCCCGGCAAGTTTCCAATCTTTAACTTTTTGAAGTAAAACTTCTTTCTCAACTATTTTGGTTGCCGTATTCATAGGTTAGATCTGTTTTTTTCCCTTTTCTGATAAACGTGAATATAAAGCATAATGCACCTGCTACCAATGTAAACACATATTGAGAAGTATGAATAAGAAAGGCAAAGGCAACGCCATCTTCCTTAGCAATTCCATAAAGTATAAGTACCCCGCTTACCAGATAATGAAATGCTCCTATACCACCTTGAACAGGAGCTGTCATTCCCAAACTTCCCATAAGCAAAATGGAGAAGCCCGCAAGAAATGACAGATTGGATGTTTGTGGAAGCGAATATACAACCACAAATGATGCAAAGTAGTACATTGCCCAAATCATTATAGTATGAAAAACAAAGGCTTTTCTTGCTTTTACTTTCCGAATACTTAACATCCCATCTACTATGCTTTTCCCAAAACTGAAAATTTTATTGAATATCTTATTCTGATGAAGTTTTTCCTTCCATATCCTGTAAATAAGAACGGAACTGAACAGAATTAATAATGCCACTGAAACAAATCCTATAACGAATTTATATGCAGATTCTGTGTTCTGAAACTTTTCTTGAAAGATCCCTAAAAAATAATCGCTTAGCCTTTCAAACTCCAGGATAAAGGTGAATACAAAAAGCAGCATTAACATGAGCAAATCAACAAGTCTCTCTGTAATTACAGTTCCAAAAGAAACAGTTACCGGAATTTTCTCTGTTCTTTGTAGCACGGCGCATCTTGTCACTTCTCCCAATCTAGGCACGAGGGAATTCAAAAAATAACCGGACATTAAAGCAAGAAAAGAATTTAAAACGGATGGTCGGTATCCTAGTGGATCAATCAGAATTTTCCACCGGATTGCTCTGCTGACGTGGCTAATAATAAGAAGAATGAATGAGATAAAGATATAAAGAGGATTGGCGTTTTGGACTCTATTCAGGATTTCTCTTGGATCAATTTGTTGAAACAGAAACCATAATAAAAGAATCGCAGCTGCTAAAGAAATAATATATTGAAGAGCAATTTTTACATTCGAATTCACTATTTAACTGATTAAACGGTTATTTGCATCGGGAAACACCAGGACGGGCTTGTACTTCTTGGCTTCTTCCAATTCCATTGATGCATAGGAAATAACAATAATCACATCACCTATTTGCACTTTTCGTGCGGCAGGACCATTCAGACAAATCATTCCGCTATCCCTTTCTCCTTTAATAACATAGGTTTCGAAACGTTCGCCATTGTTAATATTAACAATCTGAACCTTTTCATTTTCTATAAGGAAGGCAGCTTCCATTAAAGTTTCATCTATGGTAACACTGCCGACATAATGCAACTCGGCCTGAGTAACTTTTACTCTATGTAATTTCGATTTTAATACTTCTATGAACATTTTTATAGTTATCAGTTATCAGTTGTCAAGTATCATGCGCTTACAACCTCAACTGCATTACAAAATATTATTAGAAAAAGTGCAAATATTAATGACATTTTCAAGAAAACAAAAGTAAGTTATCGATCAATCTGACATCTCCAACAAAAGCAGCAATACATAAAGCCACCGGAATATAATCAGAAAAATCAGTTAAGCTTTGTAAAGTTTCGCCATGTACAACTTCAAAATATTCTAAGGAAATCTCTGGGTATGAATTGAAAAATGCCTTTACCTCATCTTGCGTTAAGGCAATAGAATTACCGGTCAACAATAACTTTTTAGCCAGTTCCAGCCCTTCATAAATTTTGGGTGCGACCTTTCTTTGAGCAGTGTTAAGCCGTACATTTCTTGAAGACATGGCTAAACCGTCAGGATCTCTTTGAATCTGAACGGAATTTAACTTCAGGTCAAAAGAAAGCTCTTTTACCAATTGTCTTATAATCAAAAACTGCTGAAGGTCCTTTTGGCCAAAATAAGCATTATCGGGTTGTATTATATTAAAGAGCTTAGAAACGACTATTCCCACACCATTAAAATGTCCCGGTCTGAATTTCCCCTCCATTACATTCTCCAGGTGTCCGAAATCAAATTTGATCAGTGGCTGAAATGGATACATCTCCTTGTCGTTCGGATTAAAAACCACATGGCAGCCAATTTCACTGAGCAACTGAATATCGTTTTCGATTGGCCGGGGATATTTTAGAAGATCACTACTGTTATTAAACTGCGCCGGATTTACATAAATGCTGCAGCAGGTAATATCATTTTCTTCAAGGGATTTTTCCACCAGTGCCAGATGGCCTTTATGCAAGGCACCCATAGTAGGGACTAAACCTATTTTTAAGTTCTGATTTTTATAGAATTTGAGCTTGGATTTTACTGTAGGAATGTCATAAATAATATCCATAAAAAAAGGGCATAAGCCCACTAATTTCGAAACAAAACTACATCTTATAATAGAATAATAATGGAAAAATCAGATATTTTTTGTAATTTTGTACGCCCATTATTGGATAGATAGTAAAATCTCACACATATGTCAAAACTTCGAATTCTTTATGTAGCCAGTGAAATTGATCCATTTTTACAAACCTCTGAAGTAGCAGATTTTGTAAGAAAACTGCCTCAAGCAATGCAGGAGAGAGGGATGGAAATAAGGATCTTAGTACCTAGGTTTGGGTTAATTAATGAAAGGAAAAATCGATTACATGAAGTAGTAAGGCTTTCAGGAATTAATATTGCTGTTGGAGATGAAGAAAAACCCTTAATTATTAAAGTAGCTTCTATTCCTCAGGCAAAGCTTCAGGTTTACTTCATAGATAATGAAGATTATTTCCACAGAAAATCTGTTTTCTTTGATAAAGAAAACAATTTTTATGCAGACAATGACGAGCGTGCAATATTTTTCTGCAAAGGCGTTATAGAAACTGTAAAAAAATTAGGCTGGGCTCCGGACATTGTTCACTGCAATGATTGGATGACAAGCTTAATTCCAATGTATCTTAAAACAACTTACAAGAATGACCCAATGTTTAAGGATACAAAATCTGTGTTTACCATTTATAATGAAAATGCTTTTCAACATAAATTTGACAATACATTACTTTACAAAGTAAAAATGCTTGACATTGAAGATGCTATGCTTGCAAATCTTCTGTCTGCCGATTATCATGGATTTATCAAAATTGGTATTGAGTATGCAGATGCCGTTATTAAATCCGATGAAAAAGTCAGCGAAAGTTTAAATAGTTTATTCAGTGAGTTTGAGAATGATAAAAAAATAGATTTTATAGAAAAAAACGACCACTTTCTTGATTCCTACTACAACCTGTATAATGAACTTATATCTTAAAAGAACCGGGCTCCTGCTTATTATTGGAGCCCTATTTTTCTCCTCCTGCAAAGATGCCAACGAAATATTATTAGACCCTGATTCAACCCCCGATAAAATAGGAACCCATTTTACAGATACTTTTTCAATAACCTCTTCTCAAATTATTTTAGATTTTTTTAGCACTTCTTCCGAGCAAAGTGGAAATGATTTTTTATTATTTGGACAATATCAGGATGAACATTTAGGCCAAATAAAAGCCCATTCGTTTTCTGAGGTTCTAACCTCTCAAAGTAAAATTCCTGTAGGAGCGCAGCTTAAAGAATTTAAGATTCACTTAAAGTTGGATTATAATATTGGTCCAAAAGATGGGCCTCAAAAAATAAATATCTATAAACTTAAAGATTCACTAAACTTTTTTTCCTTAAGGGATCGGGAATATTCATTCTCTTCTATTGGTCCGGAAGCTGGAGAATTAATAAATACAGAAAATGAAATTATTCTTCCTTCCGATAATAATTTAGATATAACATTAAATGAAGCCTTAGGTAGAGAGTTTATTGATTTTTTTGATACTACAAAAAATCAATTGGAATTCAGAAGGTTCTTCAAGGGAATATTAATTAAAGGTGATGAAGGCAACAGTACCGTTTTTGGGATTAATCGCGATTCCTCAAGATTTGTTTTAACCTATACCACAGCTACCGACACAACTGATATTACCTTTCCTATATCAAATTATCATTTTAATCATATAGATAGAACCTCTACACCAACAATTGCACCCGAAACGACGATTATTCAGTCCAGTACAGGTTATATGACAAAAATATCCTTTTCCGGTGTTAGAAAATTAGTAGAAGGAAGAAAAGTAGCTGTGAACAAGGCCGTTCTTGAAATTGTACCTGAAGTAGAAGACAATATTTCACCTCCTTCAAATCTCTTTTTGATTCAGTCTGGTTGGAATAAAATGGATTCTTTAGTAATTGATCCTGTAAGTACTAGACAAATAAAGTTTGATACGGCTAAACCTGCTATTAAGAATCTAAGGGTAGTTCAATTCGGCACTACTGGAAATCCTCAACTATTTAATGAGAATGCCTATAATATTCAATATAATAATGCCGAGGGTAAGAAAAAATACGAAGCCGACATTACTTCCTATATTGAAGCTATTTTAAATGATGAGGAAAACAAATATCCAACAGAATTAATCTTATACCCTGAAGCTCCTGGTAATATGGTCACCCCGTATTTTTCCTATTCTATAAGTCAACTGGATGGAGTAAGTCGGGGTACTATAAACAAAGACCTTTCCTTAAACAAAGCTGTAATACAAAACCAAAAAATAAAGCTAAAAATTTATTATACTTTGCTAGATTAGCGGCGGGATTAATAAAATAAAAATTTTTAGCAACTATGTGTGGAATTGTAGCTTATGTAGGCCATCGTCAGGCCTATCCAATAATTATTAATGGATTAAAAAGACTGGAATACCGGGGATATGACAGCGCCGGTATCGCACTTCTCGAGAACAACAATCTTAACGTTTACAAGAAAAAAGGAAAGGTCAACGACCTGGAAGAATCTTTAAAAGGAATTGACCTTACCAGTTCTATAGGAATTGGCCATACTCGATGGGCCACTCATGGTGTTCCTTCTGATGTAAATGCCCATCCTCATTATTCTGAAAGTAAGAATTATGCCATTATTCACAATGGAATAATTGAAAACTATAACACCTTAAAAAAAGAGCTGATTAATAAGGGACATGAATTCTTAAGCGATACGGATTCAGAGGTTTTCATTCATTTTATCGAAGACATAAAAAAGAATAATGATTGTAAATTGGAGGAAGCCGTAAGAATTGCGCTTTCTAAAGTAGTAGGGGCTTATGCGATTGTAATAATCTCCAAAAATGATCCAAACCAATTGGTGGCAGCTAGAAAAGGAAGTCCGTTGGTAATAGGCATGGGAAAAGAAGAATACTTTATAGCTTCTGATGCCACTCCTTTTATTGAATATACCAACGAAGTTGTTTACCTAAACGACTATGAAATCGCCACAATTAACAACAATAAACTTTCCATAAAAACAATTGAAGACCTTCCTTCCACGCCCTACATCCAGGTGCTGGATCTTGAATTAGAGGAAATTGAGAAGAAAGGGTTCGAGCATTTTATGTTAAAAGAGATTTTTGACCAACCTAACTCTGTGAAAGATTGCATGCGCGGAAGAGTTAATTCGGTCAACAACAGCCTTGTACTAGGCGGCTTAAGACAATACCTCGATAAGCTGGTTAATGCAGACAGGATCATCATCTTAGGATGTGGAACTTCCTGGCATGCCGGCTTAGTTGCAGAATATATTTTTGAGGAATTTACCCGAATACCAGTGGAAGTCGAATATGCCTCTGAATTCCGTTATAGAAACCCGATAGTAAAAGAAGGTGATGCAGTAATTGCCATTTCTCAATCCGGAGAAACTGCAGATACTTTGGCAGCCATTGAATTGGCGAAATCCAAAGGAGCTATAATATTTGGGGTTTGTAATGTAGTAGGTTCATCCATCGCAAGGGCTTCTCATGAAGGATCTTATACACATGCCGGTCCGGAAATAGGGGTGGCAAGTACCAAGGCTTTTACTGCTCAGGTTACCGTGCTCATCATGATTGCCTTATTGGTAGGACGAAAAAAGGGCACCATCAAAGAAGAGCTATTTTATCAATTGCTGATCGAATTAGAAACCATACCTGCTAAAATTCAAAAGGTATTGGACAAAAGTCCTAAGATTGAAGAAATAGCTAAAGTATTTAAAGACTGTTCAAGCTGTCTATATCTAGGCAGAGGTTTTAATTTTCCTGTGGCTTTGGAAGGTGCCTTAAAACTTAAGGAAATATCCTACATCCATGCAGAAGGCTATCCTGCTGCAGAAATGAAACATGGACCGATTGCTTTGATTGACGACAATTTACCTGTTTTTGTAATCGCTACTAAAGATGGTACTTATGAAAAAATGGTTTCCAATATTCAGGAGGTTAAAGCTAGAAACGGACAGGTCATTGCAGTCGTTACCGAAGGCGACACGGTTATTCCTAAAATGGCAGATTATGTGATTGAGGTACCTCCTTCTCATGAAGCTTTGAGTCCTTTGATTAATGTTGTTCCTTTACAATTGATAAGTTATTACATTGCTGTATTGAGAGGATGCAACGTAGATCAGCCTAGAAATCTTGCGAAATCTGTAACAGTGGAATAAAGACACACATATTCGTTGACATCCTCCATTGGCAGATAGCGAACTGCCTGTTCAAAAGGATGTCATCACTTTGAACATTTAAGTCAAATTACTTAATTTTCAGAAAACCCAAAAAAATGGAGAAAATAGTAGTTTACAGCAAGGAAGCTCCTGCCCCTATAGGGCCGTATAGTCAGGCGATCATGATTAACAATACCATTTATATTTCAGGACAGGTGGCGCTAGATCCCGACAGCGGTAAAATGATCAATGAGGATATAGTAGAAGAAACCCATCAGGTAATGAGAAATATTGAGGCGATTCTTCGCGAAGCCGGCCTTTCTCTTTCGAACGTGGTAAAGTCCACCATCTTTCTAAATGACCTTGATAATTTCACTTCTGTAAATAAAATTTATGGGGAATATTTCAGAATTGAGCCACCTGCAAGAGAAACGGTCGAGGTAAGCCGATTACCTAAAGATGCCAGGGTTGAAATATCCTGTATTGCTGTGCGGTAATATTAAAAACCATTTTAGTGAAGGGCCGTTTATCGGCCTTTTTTAATTTTTCCAAATGAAAGAGAGACTTTTTTAGAGAAAAATCGGGTCATAATTCTAAAATAGTTAATCGTGATGTAGTTTTGATTAAAATATAAGATAATGACAAACAGCGAAGTGAGAGTAAGGTTTGCACCAAGTCCTACAGGTGCATTACACATTGGGGGAGTAAGAACAGCTCTATACAACTATTTATTTGCAAAAAAATCAGGGGGAAAATTCATTTTAAGAATAGAAGATACCGATCAAAACAGATTTGTGCCGGGAGCAGAAGAATATATTATGGAATCTCTTGCCTGGTGTGGAATTTCTCCAGATGAAGGAATACAGCAGGGAGGCCCTGATAAACCTTACAGACAATCTGAAAGAAAACATTTATATAAGGAATACGCACAAAAACTGGTGAACGAAGGAAATGCCTATTACGCCTTTGATACCGCTGACGAACTGGAGGAAATGAGACAAAAGCTTACAGCTGCAAAAGTTGATAATCCTCAATATAACAGCATTACCAGACATCAGATGAAGAACTCCTTAACGCTTTCTGAAGAAGAAGTCAAACGAAAAATTGACGCTGGCGAGCCGTATGTGATCCGATTGAAGGTGCCAAGGAAAGAAGAGATCCGGTTGAATGACATGATAAGAGGTTGGGTAATGGTCCACTCCAACACAATTGACGATAAAGTGTTGATGAAGTCGGATGGAATGCCTACCTATCATTTGGCTAACGTTGTGGATGACCATTTAATGAAAATAACCCATGTAATCCGGGGCGAAGAGTGGTTGCCCTCCGCGCCTCTGCATGTTTTATTGTATAAATTTTTAGGTTGGGAAGACACTATGCCTCAGTTTGCTCATTTACCATTACTCTTAAAACCGGATGGAAATGGAAAATTAAGCAAGAGAGATGCAGAACAACATGGCTTTCCAATATTTCCTTTACAATGGAAGGATCCTAACTCCGGGGAAATGGTGGCAGGATTCAGAGAGGAGGGCTACTTCCCTGAAGCAATGATCAACTTCGTTGCCTTTCTTGGCTGGAATCCAGGTACAGAACAAGAAATATTTTCTATGGAAGACTTGATTCATTCCTTTTCTATTGAAAGAATAGGCAAGTCAGGAAGTAAATTTGATATCAATAAGGCAAAATGGTATAATCAATACTACCTTCGCCAAAAATCAAATGAAGCGCTGAGCAAATTTTTACTTAGTGAATTAAACAAAAGGAATATTTCCTGCGATCCTTCTAAAGCAGAAAGGATTGCCGGGATTATGAAAGAAAGGGTAACATTCCCTCAGGAACTTTACACACAATCCACCTACTTCTTTGAAGCGCCAAAAATCTATGATCAAAAAGTAGTTGAAACAAAATGGAATGAGGAGGTCGTGACCGTTTTATCTTCCTTTAGGGAGAAAATCAATTCCATAAGTAATTTTGATGAAGCAAATATTAAAAGTGCTTTACAAGAAGTACTTGATAATAAAGGAATTAAAATAGGAAAAGTATTGCAAAGTTTACGTGTGGCAATAACAGGGGTTGGATCTGGCCCTGATCTAATGCAGATAATTGAAGAAATTGGTAGACAAGAGACCATACAACGCATAGAAACTGCGTTAAATAAAATACCGGTTACAAAGCATTAAAATCATGGCTAAGAAAAAACTATCAAAAAAGGAAGAACCAAACGTAAACCCTGAATTAGAGGGATTTGATATAAAGATCAATTCATTTGGTGAAATTATTACCAATTATGATGTAGATAAAATCAATGAATTCTTAAACAGAAATGTTGATGATAAAAAACTTCGGCACCTGGATTCGGAGCAAGAGGAAACTGACCAGGAGGAAGAAGGTAAAAAAGAAAACAAAAAAAAATAAGGATAACTAATAACAACAAAAATGGCCAATTCCCACGAAATAGACTACAAAATTATTGGAGACGATATTCAGGTTGTAGAAGTAGAACTTGACCCAAGTGAAACAGTTATTGCTGAAGCTGGAGCTATGTTATACATGGAAGAAGGTATTCAGTTTGAAACCAAAATGGGAGATGGTTCTGCTGCCAACCAAGGTTTCCTGAATAAATTACTTTCCGCCGGTTCAAGACTACTTACAGGCGAATCCCTGTTCATGACACATTTTACAAATCATGGAAGAGCTAAAAGAAAAGTTGCCTTTTCAGCGCCTTATCCTGGAACCATTATCCCTATTGATTTATCCCAAATATCCGGCAACCAATTGATCGTTCAAAAAGATGGATTTCTTTGTGCGGCTTTAGGCACAAAAATGAATATTCACTTCAACAGAAAACTTGGGTCAGGATTGATTGGAGGTGAAGGTTTTATTTTGCAGCGAATTCAAGGGGATGGAAAAGCATTTGTTCACGCAGGAGGAACTGTCATAGAAAAATACCTGGATAACGAAACATTAAGAATAGATACCGGTTGTGTCGTTGCTTTTGAAACTCAACTTGATTTTGATGTTCAGGCTTCAGGAGGATTAAAGTCTATGGTATTCGGAGGAGAAGGAATGTTTCTGGCGACTTTAAGGGGAACCGGCAGGATTTGGCTTCAATCCATGCCTATAAGAAAACTGGTTCAAGCATTAGCGCCTTATGGCCGAAACGCGAATAAAGAAGGAGGAATTCTAAGCAATTTCCTGGAATAGCTTTACTTACAATCTATAAGATCATTATGAGAATGTCCAAAAAGTTTTTCCCGTCCTGCTGAGAAGACCTTTTGGACATTCTCTTTTAAATTATGAATCCGCAATTCGAAAATTTAGGTAAGATTATCATAATTGGAGGATTGGCTCTTGTTGTGATTGGAATTATTCTCCTATACTCTAATAAGATCCCTTTTTTAGGAAAACTTCCAGGCGATATAACTATCAAAAAAGAAAACTTTACCTTCTATTTTCCTATTGTAACAAGTATAATCATCAGTATTATTATTTCCCTTATTTTGTATCTGATAAGGAAATTCCAGTAAGGTTAAAGTTTTAAGAAAAACCAGCGCATCAATTCTTTGTAATTCACCTTTTTCCCGTACATCAATATTCCTACCCGATAAATTCTTCCTGCAAACCAGGTAGTAAATAGAAACCCTGCTATCAGAAAACAGGTTGAAAGTAATAACTGCCACGCAGGAACATCAAAGGGCAGTCTCATTGTCATAACAACCGGAGAAGTTAGCGGGATCATCGACATCCAAAATGCTAATGCTCCATGAGGTTCTCTGATTATTGCCGAAATAACAGCAAATGAAATTGCAAGAGGAATCGTGATCGGCAGCATAAATTGCTGCGAATCCGTCTCGCTATCCACTGCCGATCCAATCGCAGCAAACAAAGACGAATAAAGCAAATACCCCCCAATAAAATAAATAGCAAACATTCCCAAAATCAATGGGAAGTCGATTGTTTCAATACTTTGAATAGCTTTTAACATCATGGAATTTTCTTCCATCGAAGTGGGCTGGTCCTGTATTTGATGTGTCACCGCTTGCTTTTGACCTTCTCCGCTAAGGTTGATAAATAAAGCGCCAAAACCAAAAGTCAATATTATCCACAGTAAAAGCTGAGTAAAAGCCACTCCTGCAATACCCAAAATTTTGCCAAGCATTAGCTGAAAGGGTTTTACGGAAGAGATGATCACTTCCACAATCCTGCTCGTCTTCTCTTCTACTACTCCCCTCATCACCTGAGCGCCATATAAGAAAATTATAAAGTAGATTATGAATGCTAGAATGATACTAAGCCAGGTAGCGGTTGCCGTATTGCTTTCCTTTTCATTATTACCGTCAAAGTTTTTAGTTTCCAGGCTTATGTCTGTTTTACTTTTGTCCAGTATCCCGCTATCAATTCCAGCCATTTTTAATTTTATTCTCTCTATTTCATTTTCAAGAATACTTTCTATTGTTCCCTGAACTTCATATCCTTCCGCTTGTTTCGACCAAAAGGTTATTCCTTTGGGATCATCAAGGTCTAACTCGGGGATATAAAGCAAACCTGAATATCCTTCTTCAATGAAGTGAATTTTTGCTACCTCCAATGGAAGATCAGAGTGAACAAACTTTATATTGGATCTTTCATTATAGTGGCTTTCAAAAATTCCATCCTCATCAACTACTTCGATTATTCTTTCTTCACTGGGTTGCGTGGCGAGCCAAAAAGGAATAATCCAAACCGAGGCCATCAACAGCGGAAATACAAATGTGGTTATAAGAAAAGATTTTTTCTTTACCCTGGTCAAATATTCCCTTTTTACTATTAAAAAAATTTTATTCATTTAATGTCTTTTAAATTATTCCTGAATTGTTAACCTGCAACCGCCACTCTTTCTTCTATCGGCTCCGTTACCTTGCTGATAAATATCTCGTTGATGGTAGGCACTTTTTCATTAAGGGAAAAAATCTGAACATCATTTAATATACTTGAAACAAGGTGATTGGAGGAACCTTCCTTAATCTTTACAACTGTCCTAACCGGATGGTCCACTTTACTTTCTATTTCCAAAATTTCAAAGGCTTCCGGCAAAACAGGCAAAAAACGGTCAGTTTCAACGATAAAAGTATTTGACCTATAAGCCGACCTAATGGCTTTGGTTTTACCATCCAATATTTTCCTTGACTTGTTGATCAAGGCTATGGAATCGCAAAGTTCTTCCACCGATTCCATTCTGTGTGTGGAAAAAATTATAGTACTTCCCTCATCTCTTAACCTTAAAATTTCATCTTTGACCAGGTTCGCATTGATCGGATCGAAGCCTGAAAATGGTTCATCAAGGATTATTAAAGAAGGCTGATGGAGTACGGTAGCAATAAACTGTACTTTTTGCTGCATTCCCTTTGAAAGGTCCTCCACGTTTTTGTTCCACCAGGCTCCGATATCAAATTTTTTAAACCAATACTTCAGCCTTTTCAGCGCTTCTGCATATTTCATTCCTCTTAATTGCGCAAGATAAATAAGCTGTTCGCCTACTTTCATCTTTTTATATAAGCCTCTTTCTTCTGGCATATAGCCCATATCCAGGATGTGCTTGGATGACAACTTCTCACCATTAAAAAAAATCTCTCCCCCGTCCGCTTCAAATATCTGCGTTATTATTCTGATGAAAGTTGTTTTCCCTGCTCCATTTGGACCCAGCAATCCGTAAATCGACTGCTGTGGTATTTCTATACTTACTTTGTCCAGCGCTTTATGAGATGAATAACTTTTGGTTAATTCAATTGTCTTTAGTATTTCCAAATCCTTAATTGTAAGATTCCAAATCTACAACTATATTAAAAGAAAGAATATTATTTTACTACAGTGCTTATATTTATCTGAAGGACAATTATTCACCTTTAATCTTTCAAAAAAATATTCGCAGGATTAAAACAGTAAAATGTTTACTTATTGTCCATTTAAAGGATTAAGATGATCGAATGGATAATTAATAAATCTAACAGGTCTTTTTCATTGTTTTGATACTTTCAACAAAATATTACATCTATTTGAGTTAATCATATGCCAACCCCTTCAAAAAACAATAGGCTTTTCCTGGATTTCGAAGAATTGTCAAAAGCCTTTATAGGCAAGCCAAAAGAATTTATAACAATATTAAAAATGATTAATGAGGATTTTATCAGTAATCATATGCTTATTATGGATGCTATCTCAGACAATAACCTAGATGCATTTAAAAAAATCCATCATAATTTAAGAGGCAACATTATACTATTTAAAATTCCGGGATTCCCTGAATTGATGGAAAAAATAGAAAAATCCTTAACTTCAAATGAAGCCCGAATGAATAAAAGTATAAAAGAAGAAGTTCATGAGGAATTTAATCTTATTTTCCAGGCTTTGGAAAATAAGATTAAAGAAATAAATGCTTAGGAAAAAGAGGTTGGGGGAGAAACTTCATTTTTTTCATCGTACCCTTTGCTCCAAAAAGCAACCAACTCTTTATACATATCTTCTAATTTCTTTGAGAAGGAATTTTTCTCACCCAAAACGCCGATAGGTTTCTGCTTAAAGATCTTTTTCTTCAGCCCAAAGTCATTTTTAGTACAATTCTGAATGTGCTCTACTGCCTCTTGAACAGAGTCCGTAACTAAAAATAAATTCAGATCCGTATCGGAAATGGTTTTCTCCTCTACCATTAATTCTAACAAATCAATGAGTTTTTGCCAGTATTTCTTTCCCATAATTACTACAGGAAAAGCTTTGATTTTTCCAGTCTGAATGAGGGTGATGGTTTCAAACAGTTCGTCAAGGGTTCCCGCACCGCCAGGCATAACAATAAAACCATAGGAATATTTCAATAATAGTACCTTTCGGACGAAGAAATATTTGATATTTACCCACACATCCATATAAGGATTAGAGGATTGCTCAAAGGGAAGTTCGATGTTGCACCCAACAGAAAGTCTTCCTACATCTCTTGCGCCCCGGTTTGCCGCTTCCATAATTCCAGGCCCTCCACCTGTCATTATAGTAAAGCCAAGCTTCGCCACTTCAGCGCTGACCTCTCTGGCGAGTTTGTAGTAGGGATGATCTTCCTTAAATCGTGCAGAGCCAAAAACTGTGATACAAGGGCCAACGAAATGGAGTTTTCTAAACCCTTTAATAAATTCTACAGCTACTTTAAAAATGTAAAAAAATTCAAATCTTCTTTTTTTGGGTCCTTCTAAAAAGTATTCTTCAACTTTTTCGGGGGAAGCGTTTTCTATATCCTGCGCCATAATAAATATCGTTCAACTTTGTCTAAAAGAAAGCTTTTTTACCTAGTAAGTAAAGTTTAAAAACGTTAAAATAGGTACTATGGATAAAAAATATCAAATAGTTAATGTAAATAATAGTTGAGTGGTTAATTTTTCGAATATTGGGCTTTATGTTTTTCTTGTTCCGATCCAGCCTGAGCCAGCCTGTCCAACAGGTCATGAACCTGATTCACTGTTTTTAAGTGAAACCGGGCAGCAGACGGAGCAGTGCCTACTTTTATTGAGAAATGGTCAGGCTCCAAGGCTCTGAAAATATCTTCGTCGGTGTAATCATCGCCAACTGCAATTACAAAATCATACTTAGCTGACTTTAACCATCTTGAAGTAGCCCGGCCTTTATTTATTTCCCAATTTTTTACTTCTATTACTTTATTACCCTCAAGTAGTTGTAAGTGATATTGGGGAATTATATGTGAAAGCCGATCCACCAATTCATGGGTACGCATCGCTCCAAGATCCCTGTCAACTTTTCTATAATGCCAAACAAGGGAAAAATCTTTTTCCTCTATGAATGATCCCGGAGTCCGGTCCACGAATGCTTCTAATATTTCACGGATGTCAGGTTTCCAGGTAGGTTCGGAGGGCAATTGGCATTCCCAGGGTTTCCCATGTTTTCTGCTGAAGATCCCATGCTCAGCGATGAGATCAAGTTTCATATGACCAAATATTCTTTCCAAAATGGTTTTGTCCCTACCACTTATAATAACAACCGTATTTCGATTATCTTTTGTAAGGTTTTCCAAAAGTTCTAAAACTCCGGAGTCAGGCAATGCTTTTGCCGGGTCCTCATGGAAATTCACTAAGGTTCCGTCGTAATCCAGTAAGAATAATCTCTTTTCGGAATCCGTATAAAATGAAATAATTTCGGAAATGGTATTTTCGTTTACAAATTTTGTTAACATTCTCATAGTATTTTTCTTAGCCTCCTTCATTCTTCTGATAAATAATTCCGCCCATCTGTTTACAGTATAGCGTTTTACGATCTCCCGCATTGTTTCCATTCGCTGGATTTGCTCTTCTTCACTCATGTTAAGGGCGGTGTACAATCCGTCTACGATACTGTTAATATCATTGGGATTTATACAAACCGCCTGGGAAAGTTCTTTCACGGCACCGGCCATTTCACTTAAAATAAGTACACCTTTGCCATCGGTTTTTGTAGCTACATATTCTTTAGCCACCAGGTTCATTCCGTCTCTGAAAGGCGTAATTAAAGCAATATGGGAAAGGGAATAAAGGGCAACTAGGGTTTGAAATTTAAAAGATCTGTAAAAGTAATGAACCGGAGTCCATTGAATGGTATTGTATTTACCATTTATCCGGCCAATGGTCTCATCAATCTGAATTTTCAATTGTTGATATTCTTCTACTCCATACCTTGAAGGTACCAATACCATTATTAGTGAAACTTTCCCTAAATATTGAGGATATTTCTCAAGAAAAAACTCAAAAGCCTGAAGCCGTTGAAGAATACCTTTTGAATAATCAAGCCGGTCCACTGACAAGATCAATGTTTCATTCCCCAGGTTTTTTTTGTAGGTTCTAATTTCCTCTTCTGTTTCAGCACTATCTGTAGCATTGGCAAACTTATCAAAATCAATCCCCATAGGTAAAGCCTCTACATCTACAACCCTTTCTGAAAGCTGGATCCTGCTTAAATTATTTTCAAGTTTCAGGATTCGGCTCACAGAACTCAAAAAGTGTCTTACATAATCAAAGGTGTGAAAAGCGATCAAGTCTGCCCCCATCATTCCTTCTAATAGGGCCCTTCTCCAGGGAAGCGTTCTGAACAATTCATAAGACGGAAATGGAATATGAAGGAAAAAGCCAATAGAAGCATCTGGGATTTGTTTTCTCAGCATACCGCACAAAAGCAACAATTGATAATCCTGAATCCAAAATTGATCTCCAGGCTTGGCTATTTTAATTATCTCATCACAGAATTGTTGATTTACTCTTTTATAAGTCTCCCATGTTTTCTGGTCATACTCGGTATAAGTCCAGAAGTAGTGAAACAAGGGCCATAAAGTTCGGTTAGAAAAGCCTTCATAATAATCTTTATAATCGTCTTCCGAAATAAAGACCGGAATTAAATTATCTTTTGAAAGCTTCTTGACAATATATTTCTGCTCGTCATCTTCTTCAAATGTTTGGCCGGGCCAACCCACCCATAAAGTCTTTTCAGTTTCATGAAAACTTTTCAGGCCTGTGGCTAATCCTCCTGCGCTTGGTTCGTATGAGAATTTACCATCTTCAATTTTTACGGAAATGGGTAACCGGTTCGATACAATAATTAGTCTAGACATCGATTTTTCTTTACGAAATTGCTAAATAAGTTGTTTGGCTTTATACGAGGAAAGCATCAGATAAATGCCCTATTTTCCTAATATTCACCAACATTTTAATCTTCAACTTGTGTAAAAAAAACACAATGAAATCTTAAATCAGATTCTCTTTACGGTCGAAATATTTACATCTTTGCAAATATGAACTAAGATCAAAAAAGACATTATACAAAAAAATAACGACAAGGAAAAATTAATGACTGAAGAAGCAGGGTTGTATTTTACAAATAAATATTTTTACGAAAGAAATAAATTCTATGAAAGGTTCTGATATTCTATCAACCAGACGACCAGATAAAAACACTTTTTAATAAAACTTAATAATTTTAATTAAAGAAAAATCCTATCCCGGAAATCCAAATTACGAATGATGAAGCTTAAGAATGACTTATTATTGAGGGCAGCAAATGGAGAAACCTGTGAAAGAACCCCCGTTTGGGTAATGCGACAGGCGGGAAGGATTTTACCTGAATACAGGGAAGTCAGAAGCTCGGTTAAAGATTTTATTGAACTTGTAAAAACCCCGGAACTAGCAGCAGAAGTTACTCTTCAACCGGTTAGAATATTAGGTGTAGATGCAGCAATTATTTTTTCAGATATTTTAGTTATTCCTGAAGCTATGGGTCTGCCTTATCTTATGGAAGAAAAAAAAGGACCCTACTTTCCAAAAACGATCCGGTCCGCAGTTGAGGCTGAAGAATTAAGAATTTGCACCGGAGAAGATGAATTAAATTACGTATTAGAAGCCATTAAAATTGTAAAAAGGGAGCTGGCAGGGGACGTTCCCCTTATTGGGTTTGCCGGTGCACCTTGGACAATTTTTAGTTATATGGTAGAAGGCTCAGGCTCCAAAACCTTTTCCTTTGCCCGGAAAATGCTTTATCATAATCCTCAGTTGGCACACAAGCTCCTTCAAAAAATCACCCAATCCACTATCAATTATCTTAAAGCCCAGATTAAAGCAGGTGCAGATCTTGTACAAATTTTTGATTCATGGGCCGGTATTCTTCCACCTGATCATTATTCAGAATTTTCTTTAAAATACATTGCTCAAATCTGTGATGCAATTAAAGAAGTGCCGGTTACTGTTTTTGCAAAAGGCGCCTTTTTTGCCAGAAAGGAAATGGGAAAACTTAACTGCAGCACCATTGGACTAGACTGGAACATGGACATTGAAGAATCAAGATCCATTATAGGACCAGGCAAAACACTTCAAGGAAATCTGGATCCATGTGCACTTTATGGTTCACATGAAGAAATCAGAAAAAACACGATGGAGATGCTTAAAAAATTCGGTCCTCACCGGCATATCGCCAATCTGGGTCACGGCGTATATCCTGATACACCTAAAGAGAACGTTAAATGCTTTATTGATACAGTAAAAGAATTTAGATTTTAATTATTCTGATTAAAATTTGCAATTATCTGTTTTTAATAAATATATTAGCCTTAGCATAAAAACCTTTATTCTAAGACACTGGCATTTACCACTTTTATCATTGACAGATGAAAAGGAGAAATATCATATTCTTGATTTTTTTAATATTTTCTCTTGTTACTCCTTTTCTATCATTTTCCCAATATCATTATGGCTTAACCCTGCCTAATAACAGGAAGTCTATAATTGTTCCTTTCGAATTATACAACAACCTTATAATAGTTAAGATAAAATACAACAATTTTTTAACCCTTAATTTCATTCTGGATACCGGAGTGCGATCTGCCATACTTACAGATTCAAAGATGGCGCTGCTTATTCAGGCAAAGACAGTTCGTCCGATTAAAATCGGAGGATTAGGAGGCACTCAGGAATTAAATGCCCTGATCGCTACAGGTTTGTCCTACTCAATAGCCGGGCTGGATGGTAAAGATCAGCTATTAATTATATTAACAGATGATCTTTTTTCATTGTCTAAATTTATTGGAAAAGAAGTACACGGGATATTGGGATATGAAATATTTAATCGATTTGTAGTGGAAATAAATTATAAGAATAGATTTTTGAAACTACACGAGCCTTCCAGCTACAGGTATAAAGGCAGTGGCGAGCTCATTCCTTTAGAAGTTGAAGATACAAAACCTTTTATTCCAGCGAAGTTAAAAATCAAAGGAGACTCTACTATTCCTGTGAAATTAATTGTGGATACCGGAGCAGGACATGCTCTTGCCTTATATAAGGGCACCCATCCAAAAATCGTTTTTCCTGAGAAAGTAATCCCTTCCCTTTTAGGAAGGGGGCTTTCGGGAGATATACACGGATACATCGGAAGAGTTAAAAGTTTGAAACTGGGCGACTTTGTTATTGACAACATTATTTCCTCCTTCCCTGATTCCACTGAATTAGCAGAATCAGTAACTTCCAATGAGAGGAATGGAAACCTGGGCGCCGATATTCTGAGCAGATATAAAGTAATATTTAATTATGCCGGCGGTTATATGATTTTGGAAAAGCAACGCAGGAGGCATCGTCCATTTTATTTTAATATGAGTGGTATAGATATAATTTGCACAGGAGAAGATCTTCAAACTTATATAATAGATTATGTGAGGCCCAACTCCCCTGCCGACAAAGCTGAAATTCAAACCGGCGATGTAATTGTGGAAATTAATGACAGGACCGACATGAATTTGAGCGATATAAATACTCTTTTCCAATCCAGACCCGGCAGGAAAATATTTTTGAGAATTAAGCGTGGTGAACAATACCTGAAAAAGTCCCTTGTTTTGAAGGAACTCATTTAAAAAGCCCGATTACCCCTAAACTTACCCATAAATATCATTTACAATATTCCTTCGGCACCTTTTTGACCAACATCCGTAAATAGAATTCATAAAGATTAAACTATCTGATTATGAATAATGGAAATCTTCCTCCCAATGAAACAAGGTACGATGATCTTGTTGGAGTAGTATCAGTAAATTTTAAAGAAGATCAGAATTTTAATTCAATTGCTTCCGGGATTACGGGTTATGATCCTCTTCGATATGAACCGGTAGCTTTAAGAGTCTTTATTTACGACCATAATCCTATTGTCACTTTATATGCAATAGACAAGGAAAAACATCCTTTAAATGTGACAGGCAATAGACTTCAAGTAAAAAAGTTTAAGAGGGAAATGAGTTTTGAGGAGATTTTTAAACGATTTAAAAAATTAAACTTTACACTCACTTCGCAAGAATATAGATTGGAAGATCTAGAGGTAGAAGAATAGCTGAAGAAACACAAAAAGTAAAAAACCCTAAAGCGATCAATCACCTTAGGATTTTATAAAAAACATCTCTTCTTCCTTTGAGCCTTTCGGATCAAAAATTAGTTTAGAAAATGCTTTCTGATTGTAAATAAAACAGGAATAAACATGGTTAAAAAAGACATTCTAAGTATTAATCCGGCCATATCTTCATAGCCCTTCAACATATATCCAAATACTAAAGCAAGGTTGGCCAATACTATAAAAAAAATAATTTCTTTGCCGGTTTGTAGTGAATCTTCTATTAAAACTCTAATTTCCCTAAAAAACTTCATCTCTTAATAAACATTAAATTAACAATATCGTAAAAGGAAAAATCCTATACACTAAAGTTAACTCCTGATCCTTTAAAAAAATTGTACAAAATAAATTTTTTCCCAAAAATGTACTTTAATCAAAAAAGTGTATTCCTTTCATACCTAAAAAGACTTCTCCCTTGCAGTACATAAGCATTTTTATAAAAATATATTTTTCTCACCTTGGGAAAAATATTTCCCTTAAGGGAAATAAAAAATAGGCCGGACCATAAAGCATGTATGTTTTCTTTTATTATTAAGGAATAATAAAAACATATGCCCAAGGTTTACAAAATCTAACTTTCGGGAACATAAAAAAAGCCCTGGAAAGGGCTTCTTAAAACTTGATATTAAGAATTTAGATATTTCGGTTGAGAGCATTAAGGTCGGTGAAAGCCTCTTTTAATCTTGCGACAAAAGTTTTTTCTCCTTCTCTAAGCCATACCCTTGGATCATAATATTTTTTATTTGGGCTATCTTCTCCTTCAGGATTACCAATTTGCCCCTGAAGATACCCCTTCTTATTTTCATAATAATTCTTCACACCTTCCCAGAAAGCCCACTGCATGTCTGTATCAATATTCATTTTCACTGCCCCATATTCTATCGCTTCTGTAATTTTTTCCTTCTCAGAACCGGATCCACCATGGAAAACAAAATTTACCGGATTGCTTCCTGTTCCAAATTTCTTTTGTATATAATCCTGAGAATTTTTAAGAATTATAGGTGTCAAGGTTACGTTTCCTGATTTGTAAACGCCGTGAACATTTCCAAAAGCAGCCGCAATGGTAAATCTGTCGCTTACTTGTTTTAATTGCTCGTAAGCAAAAGCAACCTCTTCCGGTTGAGTATATAATTTAGAATTGTCAATGTTGGTATTGTCCACACCATCTTCTTCTCCGCCGGTTACACCCAGCTCAATTTCGATGTGCATGCCCATTTTATTCATTCTTTTAAAATATTCCTTACAGATATGAATATTTTCCTCTAGAGGTTCTTCTGAAAGGTCAAGCATGTGAGAGCTAAACAATGGCTTTCCATGTACCTTATAATAATTTTCACTAGCATCCAGGAGGCCATCAATCCATGGAAGCAAATTTTTTGCGCAGTGGTCAGTATGGATTATTACAGGAATTCCATAAAGTTCTGCAACTTGATGAATGTGTTGTGCACCTGAAATAGCGCCGGCTATTGCAGATTTTTGATTGTCATTCTTAATGCCTTTACCTGTCATAAAGGAGGATCCTCCATTAGAAAATTGAATAATGACAGGGGAATTTACGTCTCGGGCGGTTTCTAGGGTAGCGTTGATGCTATTTGTGCCTACTACATTTACAGCAGGTAAAGCGAAGTTGTTTTTATTGGCATAATTGAACAGCTCCTGAACTTCATCGCCATGCAAAACACCGGGTTTAAATTTGGTGGTAGTTTGATTCATGTTTGTATATTGTTTTTTTAATTGTCACATGAAATCCGCATGATATTCATCCTCGTTGGGGTGAGCTTTCGCTCATGCTCATTTCATGTGTATATAACTTGTTTTTTCTCCGTCACATTTAATTAATATATACCTCTATTAATTAAATGTGATCTTTAATTATTTGGTTCCATTATCGAAAATAATAGAAGGAATGCAAGATAAGTAATTCTTCCGACAGCCCAATATTTTACACAAAGGATTTCATTAAATGACTGAGTACAAATGATGAGCAACGAATGGTTCTCTCTGTTTCCTTTAAGAAAGTTGTTTAATTACCCACTCCATCTCTCTTTGTATGGATTCTTTCAGATTGAGTTTTAAATCAGTGGGAAGCACATCCCACGTATAGGTCTCTACTTCAAGATGTGATGTTAAGAGGTTCTTTTTATGAAGGTTTAATACTTCGATAATATCAGTCTGGGTGCTTTGTAAAAGATCATAATTATCAACAAACAAAGGAACGTGAAAATGCACCCGCCACTCTTCTCCCTCTGTTTCCAAAATATTATTTAAAGCCTGAGGAAGATCAGGATATTGTTTTGACTTCTTGTTCCCCTTTCTTTCCAATACCTGATGAAGATAGGTACTTTCTTCAAAAAGCTTGAGCTTCCCAAGTACTTCCTTTCTTTGCTCCCTATCCTTCAAAAAAACCTTCAATCCAGCGCTTATCTGGATTTTGCCAATTTTAATTCCCACTTCCTCATATTTTTTAAATACTTCGGAAGGATTTTCATAAGCCAGGGCATGATGACATACATCATAACAAGCCCGGATATGATTTTTTATCAACGATTTTGCATCAGCAGACGAAACTGCCAGTTTATGTTTTAAATACTCTTTTCCATCGGGGATAAGATAAAATTTAAAAAATTCTGCCAGTTCTTCTGAGTCTTCCAATAAACCGTCAGGTTCAGGTTCAATGTCAATATGAATCGTCCTTCCTGTATTTTCTTTTATCTTAATAAGTTCTTCGAGCAGCTGAAAAAAATGTCTGCAAGCCAGGTTCATTATTCTCTCCCTTGACTCCTTTTCCTCTTCGATCCAGGGTTTATAAGAAATCGGTGAAGTGGAAATACCTCCTTCCAAATCTTCAGGAAGAATATAAGCAAGAATTTTTGCAAGTCTCAATGTGTAGGCCAGTCTTTCCTGTGAGGTCCAATCCGGATAGTGAACCTTATCCTTTACGCGCTCTCCATGAAAACCGCCATAGGGAAATCCATTCATGGTAAAGACATAAAGCTGCTTCTCATCAAGCCAACTTTTAAAGGCCCTCAAGTTTTCTCCTTTTATAAGATCCAGACTTGCTGCATTTGATAGCCGAAGTCCTATCCCAAAAGGTTGGGACGGAGAAACTTTTTCCTTTATTGGCAACACATAATCATTTAAGCTTTTAAAAACTTCAAGCCATGTTTCGCCAGGGTGAATATTGGTACAATAAGTCAGATGTCCGTAGCCTTTTATTTTCATAGAAATAGGTATCAGCAGTCAGCTATCAGCCAATGGTTGCTAATTTTTCTTTTCCGATTATATAAATTAAGTTTTTTTCTTTTCGAAAATCATCAAAATAATCTCTAACCTCAATTTATAAGATCAGCACAATTTTTTGTTGTATTCTTCCAGTATTCCTATAGCTTGCGTCATTTTTGAGAAATCGACTTCATGCACTTCCCTACCTTTTCCCAATCCTTCCAAAAGCATTATGGTAAGCTTTCCACCCAAATGTTCCCTGAACTCTGAAAGTCCTTTGAAAATACTTTCTTTATTTTCCGGGTCATCTAATTTAGTCGACAATGCAGGGTGGTATACGTCAAAACCAAGATCTAAAATTAAAAAAACAACTTCATCAAGTTCTTTCTTTGAAAGCATTCCATTCAGGTATGAATAGGCAACGTCTAAGGCAATCCCCATTGCCACGGCTTCTCCATGTAAAATTGTAAAGTTTGTCAATTGCTCAAGCTTATGAGCAGACCAATGTCCAAAATCAAGAGGCCTTGATGAGCCCATCTCGAATGGATCGCCACTTGCAATATGATTTAAATGAAGTTCCGCACAACGATAAATTAAATATTGCATTGGCTCCCTTTCCCGGTTGACCAATCCTTTTGTATTGGCTTTTAAGAAATCGAAAAAAACTCTATCCTTAATCAGCGCTACTTTAATTGCTTCTGAAATCCCAGCGCGCCAATTTCGATTATCCAAGGTTGTGAGAAAATTAAAATCATTAAAAACGGCAAAAGGGGGTGCAAAAGTGCCAAGAAAATTTTTTTTACCGAAAGCATTAACACTATTCTTTACACCAATCCCAGAATCATTCTGTGACAAGACCGTAGTCGGCACACGAATTAGTCTGACCCCTCTGTGTGAAATCGCAGCGGCAAATCCTGCCATATCCAGTACTGCTCCCCCGCCAATTGCCACAATATAACTGTGACGGTCAATTTTGTGGTCATTAATTGCTTTCTTAATAACATCAATTAACTCTGGTTGATTTTTACATTCTTCACCTCCCGGAACAATTAACGGATCAGAAACAATTGTTAAATGATCCGAATTATTTGAGGTATAATTCTTTATATCTTTTATTAATAAAGGATTTGAATCTTTTACCCCCTCGTCTATTATAAAAAACAATTTGGTTGGAGTAGTGCTCGCGGACTTTATTATAGTGTCTTTAAAGAGTGGATTTTTAACGTCAAATAATGAATTTGTAAAAAAAACAGGATACCTGTATGAAACTTTAAATTCCTGTATTATAGGATGTATCTCCATATTTATGTTTAATCTGAAAGTTTTACTATTAAAGGCCAACTAAGCCATAACAGTAATTACAATGAAAATGATCCGGGAAACTTCCTTCCCCGGACTCTATAAAGCCTGCTTTCTTAAAATAAGCTTCAATTAATAATGAATATTGATTTTAAACATCACATATTTCCACGCCTCTTTTCAGGGAAGCCAACTTGTCTTCACTTTTGGGGATAAACTCCTGCGCTACGTAACCTTTAAATCCGGTATCTAAAATCGCCCGAATAATTGCGGGATAATACAATTCCTGCGTTTCATCTATTTCATTTCTTCCCGGGACACCGCCAGTATGATAATGTGCTATATAATTATGGTGTTTTCTGATGGTGGCAATTACGTCCCCTTCCATTATTTGCATGTGGTAGATGTCATAAAGGAGCTTAAAATTCTCAGATCCAACTCTATTACACAACTCTACTCCCCACTCCGTATGATCTGCAAAATAATCCCCGTGATCTACCTTGCTATTCAAAAGTTCCATTACTACCACTACATTATTTTCCTCAGCAGTTTTAATGATCTTTTTAATTCCTTCTGCACAATTGCTTAGGCCGGTTTCATCATCCATTCCCCTTCTGTTTCCAGAAAAAGTAATCAGGTTTTTATAACCAGCCTTTGCAACCAGGGGGATTACCTCTTTATAGTTAGAAATCAATTTTTCATGATAACTCTTATCGCTCCAGCCTTTGTCTATGCCTATTGCTGCGCCTTCGGGCATTGCACAATCCAAACCATGCTTTTTCAAAATCGGCCATTGGTCAGGGCCAACCAATTCCACAGATTGTATGCCAATTTTTTTTACACTCTGACAAAACTCCTCCAATGGAATTTTGTCATAACACCATTTACAGACACTGTGCTTAACCTGACTCTTAAACTTTTTTTCCAATGCTTCAGGAGCGGCAGAAGCATAATTTGTAGAAAAGAAGGCCATGGCTGCTCCTCCAACTATTTTTTTAATAGAAGACCGTCTTGTGTTCATTTTATCCATATAAGAAAAATTAAAGGGAACTGGGAGTTCCCTGATTTGATAATGACGCTTGTTCTTTAAATTTCTCTTATTCTTATATTTCTAAAGAAAACTTTATCGCCATGGTCTTGTAATCCGATGTGGCCTTTTTTGTATTTTGCAAAACCTGGCCAATCTTTGAACTTGCTGTCTGCAATAAGTTCGTTCCATTCATCCGTCCACATTTCAAATTCAACTGTCTTTTGGCCATTTAACCAAAATTGGGTCTTCCCATCTTTGATGCGAATTTTCACCTTATTCCATTCCCCTGCAGGATTGGCTTTGACGGAAGAAGGAATCATATCGTACAAAGATCCCGCCTTTCTATTACCATTTTTTCCCTGATTTGAATCGGGATGTTTTTCGTTATCCAAAATTTGCATTTCAGGTCCCGTTTCATAAGTATTGTTGAATTTGGGATCTTCTTTAATATTGAAAATAATACCGCTGTTGCCACCTTCTGAAATTTTCCATTCCAGTTCTAGCTCATAGTTTTCATATTCGTTTTTTGTAATTATATCGCCATCGCCACCTTTGGTTAAAACCAATTCTTTATTTATAATTTCCCATCCATCAGGTACGTTTTCTTTATTGTAGCCTTTCCATTGATCCAGATTGGTTCCATCAAACAATACGATCCAGCCCTTTTTTGATTTGTCAGAAGACTTTTGACTTTGGCAGGCGAAAGAAAAAGTAAATGCAATTGTTGCAAGTGTTAGAGTTAATAATCTCATTTTTATAGTTGTTTAGTTAATATTGAATTGTTTTTTTAAAGATAATTATTCTATTCCTAATATTCTTTTATTAGACGCTTCATCCGCTGCCGCACCTGCAAAATCATCAAAAGCTTTTTCTGTTACCCTTATCATATGGCTCTTGACAAATTCAGCACCTTCAGCAGCCCCTTGTTCAGGATGCTTAATTGCACATTCCCATTCTACCACTGCCCATCCATCATAATTATATTGAGCGAGTTTGCTAAATATTCCTCCAAAATCAACTTGCCCGTCACCTAAGGATCTGAACCTTCCCGGTCTATCAATCCAATCCTGATATCCTCCATATACACCTGATCTTCCTGTAGGATTAAACTCTGCATCTTTTACATGGAACATTTTAATATACGGATGGTAAATATCAATAAATTGAAGGTAATCTAATTGCTGAAGTACGTAATGACTGGGATCATAAAGAATATTTGCTCTTTTGTGATTGTTTGTTGCCGCTAAGAATCTTTCAAAAGTAACTCCGTCATGGATATCTTCTCCCGGATGAATTTCGTAACAAATATCCACTCCTGAATTTTCTGCTGAATCCAAAATGGGTTTCCATGAAGAAGCGAGCTCTTTAAATCCTGTCTCGACCAATCCCTGTGGCCTTTGTGGCCAGGGATAAACAGTCGGCCATAAAAGCGCTCCCGAGAAAGTAGCAAGTACATTTATACCTAAATTTTCACTCGCCTTTATTGCCCACTTCAATTGCTGGATGGCCCATTCTTTCTTTCCTTTAAGGTTTCCTGCAAGATCTTTAGGAGCGAAAGCATCAAACATTTCATTGTAAGCCGGATGACAGGCTACCAACTGCCCTTGTAAATGCGTGGAAAGTTCAGTTATTTCCAATCCAAAAGATTTTATTTTTCCTTTTAATTCCTCAGCATAAGTTTTACTGGTAGCGCATTTTTCAAGGTCGATCAATCTGGCATCCCAGGTTGGAATTTGTACACCTTTATAACCTAGTTTTGCCATATACTGGCAAATCCCTTCCAAAGAATTGAACGGAGCTTCATCACCCATAAATTGGGCCAAGAATATAGCTGGTCCTTTAATGTTTTTCATCTTTTGAGCATTTGTTTTAATTGTTTCGACTTTATTTTATAATGAGTGAATGAGAGATTGAGTAAATGAGTGAAGTTTCTTATTCCCCTACCTTATACCATTTTTCTTTACTCTTCCCTGATGCTACCACTGAATCAATGAATACCATTCCTCGCACGCCGTCTTTTACTGTAGGGAAATCCAAAAATTCTTTTTGCGGTTCTTTACCACCTAATCGAGCCCTAAGTGAAACGGCAAAATACTTGTAAATATTTGCAAAAGCTTCAAGATATCCTTCCGGATGACCAGCAGGAATTCTGGTTGCCAGTTTCGACGCTTCAGATAAAGTGCCACCTCCTGTTCTTAAATATTCGACCGGCTTATCTAAATGAGTTACTATTAAAGTATTAGGTTCTTCCTGTCTCCATTTTAAACCTGCCTTTTCTCCATATACCCTGATATTCAAACCGTTTTCCTCACCAACAGAAACCTGACTTGCCATTAGTATCCCTTTGGCGCCGTTATTAAACCTTAGCAACACCTGACCGTCATCATCCAATAACCGCCCTTCAACAAACGTGGAAAGATCGGCGCACATCTCCGTGATTTTTAATCCTGTAATGTATTCCGCCAGGTTTTCTGCATGTGTACCAATGTCTCCCATACACCCGGCAATTCCTGACTTTGAAGGATCTGTTCTCCATCCTGCTTGCTTTGAACCTGAAGCTTCCACCTTTGTTGCAAGCCACCCCTGTGGATATTCCACCGACACCTTTCTGATCTTTCCAAGCTTTCCGGATTTAATCATTTCCCTGGCTTCTTTAACCATGGGATATCCGGTATAATTATGCGTAAGTGCAAACAAAAGTCCTGTGTCTTTTACGATTTTCTCCAATTCCCTGGCTTCTTCAAGATTGAAGGTCATGGGTTTATCACAGATTACGTGAAATCCATTCTCCAGGGCAAGCTTTGCCGGTGGAAAATGCATGTGATTGGGAGTAACTATGGAAACGAAATCCATTCTTTCACCTTCCGGCAATGCCTTCTCCTTCCTGATCATTTCTTCAAAAGAACCATATACCCTGTCAGGAGAAAGAAACAACTCTTCACCTGATTCTTTTGACTTTTGAGGATCGCTGCTAAATGCTCCACAAACAAGTTCAATTTGTCCGTCAAGATTAGCTGCCATTCGGTGGACTCCTCCTATAAAGGCGCCTTTTCCTCCACCTATCATTCCCATTCTTAGTTTTCTATTCATAGCTTTTTCTATGCTTTAGGTAAATTTTACACAATTAGAATAAACAAAATCAATGATAGCAAGAAAATCGATTTTTTTTAGAAGAATTAACAGAAGAATACTTGAAATATTTATTCCTTTAGCAATTACTTTTTAGGAAAAAAAATTGCTTGATTATAACGAAAACCAGATTTAACAACTTCTAAAATAACCTGTCGTTAAGTTCCGTTGATTAAATTTATTAAAAGTCTATTTATTGATTCTGAATCAAAATATCACTTCTTCCATGAATAATATAAATTTCCTTTAAGGAAGGGTTTAATTTTAGATTTTTACAACTAATAGAGTTAAATTTCAATGGAAATATTGAGGTAATAGTAACGATTATGTTAAAAAATTTTGGAGCTTCTATTGTATTATTCTTTTTGATTTTTCACGTATCCGCCCAGGAAATGGCGGCAATTTCAGTAAATATTACCAACCCTACCGTTGATACTTTAAGTTGCACATTGACCATTAATTCCATCACCAAAAACAAAACGGAAATAAAGATTGCCAGAAAGAATAATTCATTTTCTACATCTTTTCCAATCAGTTATTCTACTTTTTTAACAATTTCGGACGGTAAGAATATAATTGAAGGAATTGTAGAACCCAATGATAAAATTTCCATCGATTATGATTCCAAAAACTTTGACAGCACGTTGGTTTTCTCTGGAAGAGGCAGTAAAAAAATGGAGCTTTGTCGCAATTACAAAGAAGCATTAACGCTAACGCTTTCAGAAAAAATAAAAAGTTATTCAAAGAGCGCTAAATCCTTCGAAAGTTATTACGGTTATGTAGACTCATTAGAAAATGCTTTACTTAAAAACCTTGAAGAGGTAATGTTTAGCATTTCTTCTGCTTCCTATAATTTATTAAAAGGTGAAATTAAAGGCGTAGCGCTTTTAAACAGGTATTACGGTCTGGAAAGAATACTTAATCAAAACCTTCAGAAAGTGGGCACTTCAGTGTCTGCTCCTTTATCTGCAAAAACAAAAAATGAATTAAAGAATCTTATAAATTTCAATAATTCTTATTACCTGTCTCCCTGTTATTTAAAGGGAGTTTATTATGTACTGGCTAAAGAATATGAAGGCTTATTGTCCTCAGGAAAAATCAAAAAAGGCCTGGAAGAAAAATATAAATATTTGAACTCAAAGCTTGATGAAAAATTCAAGGTACCTGTACTTAGCAAGTTTATCCTGGCTGACATGGAAGAAGAAAATGACCAGGAAGGGATTTATTCATTGATAACAAAAACATTTGCAAATCACTCTACCAGCGAATTTAAACCTTTTATGGAGAGAGAATTTGAGCTTTTCCGTATTGGCAAAAAAGCACCCGATTTTACTGTAGAAGATTTAGATGGAAAGAAAGTATCCTTAAGCGACCTGAAAGGAAAAGTAGTATATCTTAGCTTTTGGTTCTCTGGTAACAGCCCCAGCCACACATTAATCAATAAATTAAAAGTTGTTAAAGAGCATTTTAAAGATAACAACAATGTCGTTTTTCTGTCTGTTTCCATCGATAGCAGGGAGGTTCTTTACAGAACCGTAACAAGTTATAAAATTCAGGGTTATCATTGTTTTACAGAAGGGAAAGGCATGGATCATCCGATTATTTCGTTGTATAAAGTAACCAGATTCCCCAAAAATTGCATCATTGATAAAACAGGAAATTTCTATTCTACGCTACCTCCTGATAGTCCCCTGGAGCTAATTCCAATGATTGATAATGCCATTAGCGAACCTAAAGTAGTAAGGAATAAAAACAATTGATTAAATGACGATTTACGAATAGTGAATAGTTCAATCTAAAAGTATTATTAGGATCTCTGTTTTTCAGTTAAATAATTTCTTCCTTTTTTAAGTTAAACAGATTGTGATTTACTTTACTCTTGTAGAGCGCTGATTAGCACATCTACATATAAACCAGTTATCACATTAAATACCCTTCATTCCAAATTTAAAATTCAACATTCATCATTTTCTACTTAAATTCCCTTTCCTACATTTGACAAAAGTTTTACATCTCCTTTAATTTCTTTAACATTCAAAGCTTAAAAAAACTAACCATTAACAATTCCTTTTCATGCTTCCTTTAAAACTCATTTTAAAAGGCCTTTATTCCTATCAGGAAGAACAAATAATTGATTTTACTAAGCTTACAGATGCAAAATTGTTCGGAATATTTGGTGCTGTGGGAAGTGGTAAATCATCTATTCTGGAAGCTATTTCCTTTGCACTTTATGGAGAAACGGAACGGCTGAACCTCCGCGATAACAGGGCTTATAACATGATGAATTTGAAGTGTGGAGAGCTTTTTATCGATTTCACTTTTCTGGCCGGGAATCCTGAAGGCACTTATAAAAGTATTGTTTCCTGCAAAAGACATAAAACAATTTTTGAAAAAGTACCTTCCATTGAAAGAAAAGCTTATAAAAAGATAAACAACGAATGGATACCGATTGAACATTCTGAAATGGAAGAGGCGGTGGGTTTGAGCTATCAAAATTTCAGAAGAACAATTATTATTCCTCAGGGAAAATTCAGCGAATTCCTTCAACTGGGGGATAAGGACCGGACAGAAATGCTCAAGGAAATTTTCCACCTGGAGCGTTTTGAATACTATCGTCAGGTAGTTTCCCTCGAGAAAAAGAATAATGAAAAGATAAATATACTAAAAGGAAAGCTTGAACAGCTTGGCGAAATATCACCCGATGAAATAGAAGATCAAAAAAAAATACGGCACACCATTCTGGAAGACACCTCCAGATTAAATGGCGTATTGGAAGAAAAAATTCAGGAGGAACAAAAGCTCAGCCATTTAAAAGAACTTTTTGACAAGCTTTTTACCTTAAAAAAGACTCTGGGGGAACTTGACAACCAAAAGGACTTCTATGCTTCTTTAGAGAAAAAGATCAAAAATTATGAGCACTGTTTAATGCATTTCAAACCCCTTCTCGATTATAAACTTGAGGAAGAAAAGAAGATCAAAGTTGCTGAGAATGACATTAAAGAATTTAATAGAAAGATAAGTCAGGCAAAAGATCAATTGCTTTTAAAGCAGCAGGAATTTGTTTTGGTGGAGAAGAAGTTTCAGGAAAAAGACACGCTAAAGATCAAACAAGAAGAGCTTGAAAAAATAATTTCAATACTGAGCCTGGAAAAAGAAATCGAGATAATAAAGGAAAGGGTTTTAAAAGGTACTGTCCTCCTTGACAATATACAGGAAACTATAGAAAAATTAACCAAGGAAAGGGAAAAATTTAAATTATCTATTAATCAGAAGAAAGCGTCGCTTCCGGACCTGGGGATATTAAAAGAAATAAATGATTGGTTCATTGTAAAAAAGAACCTGGATGAAAATATAGGCATCATTCTTTCTGAGACTTCTGAACTCCAAAAATCAATTGAAATAATAAATAATCCCACATCGAGAAGTATTCCTCCAGATCTTTTACAACTATTTTCTCTGGATGAAAAAAATAAGCAACCACATGATTTCATCGAGATTCTTAACTTAAAAAAAGAAGAATTTTATATTAAGCAGGAAAATGTATCTGCCCAAATTGAAAACGCAGCCATACACAGCAAATTGGAAAGTTTCGCTTCTGCTCTAAAATTGGATGATCCCTGTCCGTTGTGTGGTTCATTGCATCATCCAAATATTATAAACATTGAAAATGTAAGCTTTCAGCTGGCAGACTTAAAGACTAAAAAAGTAGAATTGGCTGAAGCGTATAAGAAATGCGAGGAACTGATCACCCGGGAACAAGCCAACATTTTCAAAATAGAAAACCTCAACACTCAGCTTAACAAGCAGCAGAAAAAGCTTCAGGCTGAAAAGCAAAAACTGGATGCGCATAAAGAGAAGTTTATCTGGAAGACTTTTGATCCCAATGAGCCGGAGAAAATTGAGCTTTTATATAAGGCCGGAGAAAAAATTCAAAAGGAGGTTACTCAATTAGAAGATTCCCTTGATAGCCTTATTAATTCCCTGGAGGAAAATCAGAAAAACAAAGACAAGTACAGCCAGGGACTCAATCAACTGAACCTGAGTTTAGGAAATAAAATTTCAGAACAATCCACCTACAAGAACCAGCTTAAACATTTAAATTTTATTGATTTTAAAGATACCCAGGCATCTTTTTTAAAAAATGAAATAGAAAAAATTAAGGAAGAATACAAAACCATCATTCACCAGCATGAACTTCTTTCCACCGCTATCAATTCCTTAAATCAGGAAATTGCTAAAACGGGAGGTCAACTTGATGAAACACTCAAACATCAAAAAGAAGTTCTAAATGAATACGAAACCAACAATCATACTTTAAAGCAGAAACTGAGCGTGTCGGCTTTCCTTACTTTAGAAGAAGTAGAAAAAATTCTTTCCGAAAAAATTGACCTCGAAAAAGAAAATGACAATGTATTAAGTTATAAAAACCAGTTAAGCCTTTCATTAAATCAATTGAGAGAGGTTGAAAAGGAAACGCTAAATAAGGAATATAAAGCAGAAAACCATCAATTACTTTTAAAAACAATTGAAGAGCAAAAAGGTTTGATTGCCCAGGCAAACAAAGAAATAGGAAGACTTGACAATTTAATCACCACGCTTGAGGAAAATGCCAAAGAGAGAACCAGGATCCTGAAAGAAATGGAACAACTGAACTTTAGAAAAGAGGACCTGAATACGTTAAAGCAACTGTTTAAAGGCAGTGGATTTGTAAATTACGTTTCCTCTGTTTTCCTGAAAAACCTTTGTAATGCTGCGAATGAGAGGTTTTATAAGCTGACCCGGCAAAAGTTAAGATTGGAACTTACGGAAAATAATAATTTTCAAATCAGGGACTTTTTGAACAATGGACAGGTTAGAAGTGTTAAGACTTTGTCGGGAGGACAAACTTTCCAGGCATCCTTATCGTTGGCTTTGGCCCTGGCCGAAAGCGTGCAGCAGCAAAATAAATCTCACCAGAACTTTTTCTTTCTGGATGAAGGCTTTGGTTCACAAGATAAGGAATCTCTGACCATTGTATTTGAAACATTAAAATCGCTGAGAAAAGAGAACAGGATTGTAGGAGTAATATCGCATATAGTGGAGATGCAGCAGGAAATTGACGTTTATCTGAATATTGTAAACAACGAAGAAACAGGAAGCCAGGTAAAAGGAAGTTGGGAAGGGTAAAAGTAGGAAAAAGGAAGTGGGAGGTTGGAAGTGGGAAGGGTAAACAACTTCCAACTTCGTGCTTCCTACTTCAAACTTTGCAAAAAAGATAATTTTTTATATATTAAATTGTTATTTATCCATATTTTAGTATCCTTAAAATCAGCTAATGCTTCAATATTATTTTCAAATAAAAAACAATTTCATTGATAATTTCTTTCCTACAGTCCCTGACGAATACAGGCAGGAGTTCGATAGAAGAATAACACTTCTGAACATTCAAAGGATAAGAATTTTTGCAATAATCCTTCTTCTTTATTATCTGTTTCTAGGTCTTGTTCCTGATCTGTATTTCTATTTAAATGGATTATGGGAATATAAAGCGGGGTATCAATATTGGGCAATCATCCACGTGTTGGCGGTTGTTTTTATGGCAGGGATCATTTTTGTCATAACCAAAAAATGGCCAAAAAACCAGGAAGATATCAATGATTTCCATCGAAATACACAAATTGCCTTTTTAGCAGCCTCTCTTTTCATTTGTACCAGTGTTACCATAGTTGACCAGTTTATGACCGGGTCAATATCTACCTATATTCTTGGTTTTACCTGGGTAAGTGCGGGTTTGTTCTTTTATAACAGGACCATTCTTCCGCTTTACCTTATTACACATACGCTATTCATTTTTTCGCTTTCTTATTTCCAGATTGATCCATTGATCAGATACACGCATCATATCAATGGATTTGCCCTTGTTTTGATGATGTGGTTGGTTTCAAGGTTTTTGTTTTCCATGCACCTTAAGAATTATTTAAATATTAAGACCATTGAAAAGCAGGCCACAGACTTGGAGCAGGTGAATCAAAAGCTTACGGAAAGCGAAATGTTGCTTTCTTCAATCAACAAAAATGTTCTTCAGGGACTTTTCAGGGTTACGGAAGATTATACAATCATGTATGCCAACTCATACTTTGCCAAACTTTTTGACTACAATACTCCCGAAGAAGTAATCAATAACAAGGAGAATCCTTTTCTCAAAATAAATGAGGAAAAAAGAAATGAGCTCATGAAACACCTTAAGGTCAATAAATTTTATAAGGATGAAGAAGTGCTTTTCACCCGTAAGGATGGAACGGAGTTTTGGGGTTTAATGAGTTGTAATTCGGTAATTGATGAACATAACAGGATTTTGTTTTACGATGGTTCAGTATTAGACATCACGCAAAGAAAAGAAGCAGAACAGGAATTAAAAATTGCCAAAGAACAAGCTGAACAATCCATGAGCATGAAGGAACAGTTTGTTTCCACAATGAGCCATGAGATCAGGACCCCTTTAAATGCGGTTATCGGAATGACGAACCTGCTTGTAGCCGAAGAGCCAAAGAAGGAACAATTGGAATATTTAAACATTCTGAAAATCTCTTCTGACAATCTTCTCAATATTGTTAATCACATCCTGGACTTCAGTAAGATTGATTCAGGAAAGATAACTTTTGAGGAAATTCCTTTCAATGTAGAAACACTGATAAAGAATTTAAAGAAGATATACAGCTACAAAGCTAATAAAAAACAGCTTTCATTAAACGTAGACGTAGAACTGGATTCGGATGCAACTGTTTTGGGAGATCCTACTACATTGAATCAGATAATGGTAAATCTTCTGGATAATGCTATAAAGTTTACGGAAGAAGGTGGGGTAAATATTTCTGTCAAAAACAAAGGGGAAACAGACACAACCGTTACGCTTTACTTTGAAGTATCTGATACTGGAATAGGCATACCGCTAGAAAAACAGCATTTTATATTCGAAAGTTTTACCCAAGCCAGTTCAGAAACAACAAGGAAATATGGAGGAACAGGCCTTGGCCTTGCCATTACCAAAAAGCTCATCGAACTACAGGGAGGCAAGTTAGAAATTGACAGTTCCTTTGAAAAAGGCGCTCGTTTTTTCTTTAGCCTTAAGCTGAAAAAACCGGAAAAAGGAACCCAGGAATTAAAACCTGCACCAAGCGAAACTATTGAAAGTCTGGATGGTGTCAAAATTCTTTTGGTGGAAGACAATATGATGAATCAAAAGGTTGTTTTTCATATCTGTCAGCGGTTTAAAGTCGACCTGGAGATGTCCGATAATGGATTTGATGCCATTGAAAAAGTGAAACATAAAGAATATGATGTAATTCTTATGGATATAGAAATGCCGGAAATTGATGGCTATCAAACAACACGGAGAATTAAGGCTGAAGATAATTTAAATAGTAAAACGCCTATAATCGCCCTTACGGCCTCTTCAACAGCCAATGTAAAAGAAAAGGCGCTGAAATCCGGCATGGTAGATATGATCAGTAAACCCTTTAATCCCGTAGATTTTTATAAGATCATCTCGATAAATGCAAGGAATAAAGTTGCAGGGGAAAAAATTTAAAATAACGAGTTGCAAATAAGTTGAAAGTATTGAGTATTGAGTATTGAGTATTGAGTATTGAGTATTGAGTATTTAAGCAAAGAATACAAAATATAGTTTTTGCGTTCTCTGCGTTTTTTAACCTTTGCGATCTCATATGTGTGAACCTTTACATTTGTTTCTAACTCATAAACGAGTGTATGAATCGTTACTATGATTTAGTTTGTTATATTAAGTATTAATTAAAAATAGAGTTAAACAGGAAACCAATTCAAAAAATGAAAAAGGTAATATATATAGTTCTTGGAATTTTCGCTTTTTTACTAATTGCAGCGTTTCTGATACCCATTTTTTTTAAAGATCAGATTAAAGCTAAAGTAGATGCAGAACTCGCGAAGTCTGTAAATGCACAAATTTTTTATGAAGCAGATAAATTCAATCTCTCCTTATTCAGGCACTTTCCCAATCTTACAGTGTCTATGGAGGAGTTTGGGATTGTAAATAATGCGCCATTCAAGGGAGATACGCTTACTTCCATCAATTCTTTTGAAATAGCTGTAAACTTAATGAGCGTCATTTCCGGAGATAAAATCAAGATTAATTCTGTGACACTTGATGAGCCAAGGATCTTTATCAAAGTGCTCCCAAATGGAATAGCCAATTATGATATCGCTATTGAAGATACCACGGCAATGGAGGACACTACTTCGGAAGAGTCTGAATTCGCTCTTAGTGTAGAGGGCTGGGAAATAAACAATGGATATGTAGTATACGACGACAGATCGTCCAAAACATACGCTGAAATTGTAGACCTTGACCATAGCGGAAGCGGGGACTTTACCCAGGACATCTTTGATCTTTCCACGAAAACGCAGGTGAAAGCCCTTACGGTTAATTATGATGGCATTGATTATTTTTCTAAAAACCAACTGGATGCGGATATTACTCTGAATATGGACATGCCAAAATCCAAATATACTTTTAAGGACAACAACATTAAACTTAATGATTTTGAATTCGGATTTGACGGATACCTTGCCATGCCCGATACTTCATCATATGAAATGGACCTAAAATTCGGCGCTAAAAAGAATGAATTCAAGAATATTCTTTCTCTTGTGCCCGGCGTATTTCTTCAGGGCTATGAAGATTTGACAACTAAGGGAAACCTGACTTTTAACGGATTTGCCAAAGGTGTGTACAGTGACAGTAAAATGCCGGCTTTCAATCTAAAGCTAAAAGTAGACGATGCGATGATGAAGTATGCCGACCTCCCTACTTCTATTGACAACATTAATATTGATATGGAGGTGGATAACAAAAGTGGAAACCTTGACAATACTGTAGTCAATATCAAAACCTTTAATATGGATATGGGCAAAAATCCTGTAAAAGGTCGCTTCCTTTTAAAGGGGTTAAATGAATATGACATTGACGCGAATATCATTGCAAAAATTAACCTTGCAGATCTTTCCAATATGTTTCCTATTGAAGGGTTGGCGCTTAAAGGTCTTTATGATCTGGATTTAAAAGCCAAAGGTGTTTACAAAGACAGTACTCAAATCCCAACCATAGATGCGAGAATGAGTCTGACCAACGGATATGTAAAATCTAAGGATTTCCCTATCCCATTGGAGCAGGTAAACTTCAATTCTGTAGTTTATAACACTACTGGAAGAATGGAGGACACAAAGGTTTCTGTCGAAAACTTCAGCATGATGCTTGAGAACGAAAAACTGGAAGCGAAGGCATTTGTAGAAAACCTTAACGATTACACTTGGGATGTATGGATTAAGGGCGGACTTGATCTGGAAAAACTAATGAAAGTATACCCAATCGAAGGAATGACATTAACCGGGAAAATCTATGCCAACATCACGACCAAAGGGAAAATGTCTGCATTGGATGCCGGAAGATATGATCAGATGCCAACAAGTGGTACCATGTCCGTTAAGAATTTCAAATACGTGAGTACCGATTTACCCCAAGGAGTTTCTATTACAGATGCTAATCTGGCGTTTAATCCTCAGAGTATGGTATTAAATAACTTTGAAGGTTTTGCTGGAAAAAGCGACATCAGTTTGAAAGGAAATGTTTCAAATTATATAGCCTATATAGTAAAACCTGATGCGGTCATTAAAGGAAGTCTGAACTTCAATTCCAATAAGTTTAATGTAAATGAATGGATGACAGACGAAGAAACAGTGGATGCAGATACAGCCTCAGAACCTATGTCTGTATTTGTAGTACCCAAAAATATAGATTTCCGGTTAGCTACTTCGATTAATCAGGTACTTTATGATAATTTGACCTTAAGTGATATGAAGGGAAATATTATTGTAAAAGACGGTGTATTAAGATTGGACAACTTAGCCTTTAATACGTTAGGTGGAAGGATGGTGATGAATGGAACCTATGACAGCAGGGATTCGCTAAATCCATCTTATGACTTTAAGCTGGACATTGAAAAGATGCAAATCAAACAAGCTTATCAATCTTTCAATACAGTACAAGCTTTAGCACCCGCCGCTAAAAATGTAGACGGTAATTTTTCTACTGACTTTGCCATTGCTGGAAAACTCGGCCAGGATATGATGCCGGTTTATCCTAGCATATATGGTAAGGGAATAATAAATCTCGAAGAAGCTAAACTTCAAAACTTAGACCTTCTCACTAAAATTAATGCCGTAAGTAAATTGACAAAAGGATCAGGTCAGATTGATATAAGTGATGTAAAAATTAAGGCAGAGATTAAGGACGGAAGAGTTCATTTTGAGCCTTTTGAGCTGAAAGCGGGCACTCAAAAAATGATCATAGGAGGTAGTCAGGGAATTGATGGTACATTAAATTATAATATCAGCTCCGACGTTCCTTCAGGCGCTGCTGGAAAAGCAGTAGGTGGGTTGATCACTCAGGCTACAGGACAAAAAGTGGATATTCCGGAAACCATCAAACTGAACTTTAAAGTATTGGGAACTTATGAAGATCCTAAAATAAGTCTTCTGAGCTCCAATAAAGAGCAAAGTGCCACGGCTTCTACGCAGGAGGCGGTAAAAACTGAAGTAAAAGAGGCCGTGAAGGAAGAAGTAAAAACACAAACACAGGAAGCTAAAAAAGAAGTAACCAAAGAAGTGGAACAGGTGCTGAAACAAGATAGCCCTGAAGAAATGCAAAAAGAAGCAGAAAAAGCAGCCGACAGGCTTAAAGATAAATTCGGTCTGCCTAAGAAGAAAAAATAAGCATCTTGGAAAGAAGAAGTGGAAGTTGGAAGTAAAAAAGGAACTCTGGCTAACCAAGGATCAGTTTTTTAAAGAGAACTCTCTATTATTAGATTGATTATTAGCTATGTAAAGGAGGGAAAATATCAAGCTTGAAGATATTTCCCTTTCCTTCTCAAACCGCAAACAAAAATTAAGTATTTCAAAAGAACTTTTTTAAATTAAAAAGGTATATTATATTAGTATATCATTTACAATATTAAGCATGATACCTATCTCATTAAAACTTGAAGAAGAAATATTAAAAGAAGCAGAAAGCCTTTCTAAGTCATTAGAAACTTCTCGTAATAAATATATTAATATTGCTTTGGAGTATTATAACAAGAAAGTAAAACGTGAAATTTTGTCAAAGCAAATGGCAGAGGCAAGCTTAATCTGTAGAAAAGAAAGCATGAATGTGTTAAATGACTTCGAAAAGTTTGATGACACCCAATATTAAAAGAGGCCATATTTGGTGGGCAAACCTTGACCCATCAAGAGGAACTGAAGCAGATAAAATAAGGCCGGTAGTAATTATTCAGACGGACCTTTTAAACGATGTCGGGCATCCTTCCACTATTATCTGCCCTGTAACTACCAATCTTTCAAAAAAGGAAAATATATTAAGGGTTATTATTCCAAAGAATATTGGAGGAATTGATAAGGATTCTGAAATTTTAATAGATCAAATAAGAACCATTGATAATACAAGACTAACCTCTCATATCGGTATTTTACCAACAAATAACTTTATGAAATTAATAGAATCAGTAAAGATGGTATTGGATTTATAAAGGCAATTTAAATCTAAAAACAGAATTAAAAACTTAATAAAATTAAACTGAAACACCCGTGTGAAGGATTGATTAGTAATAAATAAATCACACAAAGATTAAAATCCTTAATTTTTTCCCTAATTTTGCCATCATTTTAAATCCTCCCTAGTATATGAAATCAAATCAGGAAGAGAGACTTAGATATTCTGACGAAGAACTTAAAGAGTTTGAAGTCCTAATAAGTGAAAAGTTAGACAAAGCAAAAAAAGAGCTAAACTATATTAAAGAAGTTCTTAGTCGAAGAAATGACTCAGGTACGGACAACACTGCTGGTACTTTGAAGATTCTGGAAGATGGAGCGGACACGTCAGAAAAAGAGAATTTAAGCCAGTTGGCAGCCAGACAACAAAAGTTCATCACTCAACTTGAGAATGCCATGATCCGAATTAAAAGCAAGACTTATGGTATTTGTATCGATACAGGAAAATTAATACCAAAAGAGAGATTGCGCGCTGTGCCACATACTATGCATTCCATAGAAGCAAAACTTAGCAGGCAATAGTTGAACTATCTTCAAAATCATATTGAGGCATTAATATTCTGTGCTGAATCTCCTTTAAAAGAAGAGGAGATTTGCCACTGCCTTACCGAGATGTTTGAAGCTCAAGTTCCCCAGGAACACGTTCAGGAAGCTTTGGAACAACTTATTAAAAAATATGAAGCGGAAGAATATTCTTTCCAGATTTATAAAATCGGCGGAGGTTATCAATTTTTAACTAAGCCCTCCTACCAGGCCAGCATAAGTATATTATTAAAGCAAAAATCAAAAAGACGGCTTTCAACTGCCGCTCTGGAAACCATTTCCATCGTAGCTTACAAACAACCCATCACAAAAAATCAGATAGAGCAAATCAGAGGGGTGAATTGTGATTATGCCATACAGAAGCTATTAGATAAAGAACTTGTTGAAATTACCGGAAAAGCAGATTCGGTAGGAAGGCCCTTACTCTATTCCACTACTCAGAAGTTTATGGAGTATTTTGGAATAAACAGCTTAAAAGATTTGCCTCAACCAAAGGATTTTTCTGCGGAGGCCAATGAAATAGGAGATAAAAAAGAAAGTCAATAAAACCTCACAAAAAGATACAGTAGGGATACTGCATAAAAATGAAAAAAAGAACACCTAAGCCTGAGAAGGCAAAACCTGCTACAGATAAATCTTATTCAGGAAGACAAAAAAAAATAACAAAACCGGGCAAATCAGTCGAATCCGGAGAATCAACCCCAAGAACTTTTAAGAAGAGCCCTTCGGATAAATCCAACAACAAGGAATTTAAAGAATTAGGATTCAGGAAGAACCTTAGGAAAAGAAACAACCCAAACGGAGAGGGCTCTGATAAAGAGGTAAAAAAAAACTCTAGCGCTTCCAAAAATTTAAAGTCTACGTCTTCCTTTTCTGATAAAAGAGAAAACGCCAAACGGTCATTTAATAAACTGGGGCCGGAGGATTCTTTCAGAGAAGAGAAAAAAAGAGGCTCCCGAAAAACAGAGCGAGAATCCAAAAATTTAAGAGTTTCTTATAGAAAAGACGACAGACTTGAAAAGACTCCTGAATCAGGTCCAGGTAAAAGACAATATGGAAAATCTAATTCCAGAGACTCAAAAGAGGGGGAACAGGATAGAGGCTTAAAAAAACCATTTAAACCTTATACAGCAAACAAAAAAGAAACACCCTCATACAAAGGGAAGAAAGCCAATATAACCAAAACACCATCAGATCAAGAAACCGAGGAGATCAGACTTAATCGCTACATAGCCAATGCAGGAATTTGCTCAAGAAGAGAAGCGGATGAACTTATCGCTACCGGCTTGATCAGGGTAAATGAAAAAGTAATTACGGAAATGGGTTATAAAGTAAAGCCCGGAGATGTAATTAAATATGAAAACAGGACATTAAAAAGAGAGAAGCTCGTCTATGTTCTCCTTAACAAACCAAAAGACTTTATAACCACTACTGACGATCCTGAAGAGAGGAAGACGGTAATGGATTTGGTAAGGAATGCCTGTAATGAAAGAATATATCCTGTAGGAAGATTGGATAGAAATACCACAGGCCTTCTACTTTTGACAAACGATGGCGACTTGACTGAAAAATTAGCGCATCCTTCAAATAATATAAAAAAACTCTACCAGGTTCTATTGGATAAACCCATCACCGACGAAGATTTTCAAAAAATTAAAGAGGGCGTAGTTTTAGAAGACGGCAAAGCAATGGTCGATGACCTTTCGATTGTTGTCCCCAGCGGAACGGTTTTAGGAATAGAAATACATATCGGGAAAAACAGGATTGTCAGAAGGATTTTTGAACACCTGGGATATGAGGTATTAGGATTGGATAGAGTAATCTATGCGGGATTAACTAAAAAAGATCTTCCAAGGGGGCATTGGAGATTTTTAACTGAAAAAGAAGTAATTCAGCTTAAACACTTTTCTTCCTAATTAGAAAGGAATATAGGTTTGAATTAGAATCAAAATACCCTACTTTTGTGCAAATTTTAATATTCTATAATGAGCGTTCTAGTCAATAAAAATTCAAAGGTAATAGTTCAAGGATTCACCGGAACAGAAGGAACATTCCATGCACAACAAATGATTGAATATGGAACGAACGTAGTAGGAGGGGTAACGCCTGGCAAAGGTGGAATGACGCATCTTGACAGACCAGTTTTTAATACCGTTAAAGAAGCCGTTGATAAAGCAGGGGCTAATGTTTCAATAATTTTTGTACCTCCGGCTTTTGCTGCTGATGCCATCATGGAAGCTGCCGATGCAGGAGTAAAGGTTATCATAACCATTACTGAAGGAATTCCAACCAAAGATATGATTTATGCAAAAGAATATCTTAAAGGGAAAAATGTAACATTGATAGGTCCTAATTGTCCCGGAGTAATCACTCCAGGGGAAGCGAAAGTAGGAATTATGCCAGGATTTGTTTTCAAACCTGGAAAAATAGGAATTGTTTCAAAATCAGGAACCCTTACTTACGAAGCTGCTGACCAGATTGTAAAAGCCGGCTTAGGAATATCTACTGCTATTGGTATCGGAGGTGATCCTATCATTGGTACGCCTACAAAAGAAGCAGTAGAATTATTAATGAACGATCCTGAAACAGAAGCCATTGTAATGATAGGTGAAATAGGCGGTAGCTACGAAGCAATCGCTTCAAGATGGATCAAAGAAAGTGGAAATAAAAAGCCTGTTGTAGGATTCATCGCAGGACAAACAGCGCCTGCCGGAAGAAGAATGGGACATGCCGGTGCAATTATTGGCGGAGCAGACGATACGGCTGCTGCCAAAATGAAGATCATGAGGGAATGCGGAATCCATGTAGTAGAGTCTCCGGCTTTAATTGGAGAAACAATGCTCAAAGCACTTGGAAGATAATAATATACAGAGAGGCTGAAAAGCCTCTTTTTTTTACCCTTCTTTCCGTCCAAATCAAAATAAAAATTTCCTTTTGTAAGTTTACCCTTTATGAGAAGGCTAATCTCCTGTTCAATACTTTTTCACATTCTTTTCCTCTCGAAAAGCTACGCTCAATCCCTGATTCAGAAAGGCATTCAACCGGAAAAACTAAATTCGACTATTAATTCCAGCGCTTATGAATCGCATCCGATCATAAGCCCCGATGGTTCTACACTTTATTTTAGCCGCCTTAAACACCCGGACAACACCGGAGGAGTTCAATCGGGATCAGACATTTGGATTTCTGAATTAGATTCGGCAAAAAATTGGTCACTTGCCCGGAATATAGGAAGTCCATTAAATAATATGGGGAACAACTACGTATCCAGTATCCTCCCAGATGCCCAAACTGTTCTATTGCCCAACTTGTATGAGGAAAACGGTGCCCCATCCCATACTTCAGGAATATCCATCGCCAGGAAAACTTCCACTGGATGGGACATTCCCCGAAAAATTGAAATAGAGTATTTTATAAATAAGTCAAAACAAGGAGATTTTTTCTTATCCACAGATGGAAAAGTGCTGGTAATGGCCATTCAATATTATTTTACTTATGGGAATGAAGATTTGCATGTGAGTTTCTTAAAAGAAGACGGAACCTGGTCTCAACCTCAAAACCTTGGAAAGGAAATCAACACAAAGTTTCATGAGGTTAGTCCGTATTTAGCATCCGATGGCGTAACACTTTATTTCTCAAGCAATGGGCATGGTGGCTTTGGAAGCAAAGATATCTTTGTAACCCGAAGACTTGACGATACCTGGAAAAGTTGGTCAAAACCAGCAAATCTTGGAAAAAGCATCAATACTGCCGGAATGGAAACTTCCTTTGTGATCCCGGCTTCAGGGGATTATGCTTATCTTGTTTCGAGTATTAATAGCGAAAGCCATTCTGATATTTACAGGGTACCCGTTCCTCAGGAAGCAAAACCAGAACCGGTAATATTGATAAAAGGGAAGGTTTATAATGCAAAAACCAATCAACCTGTTCAGGCTGAAATAAAATATGAACTGCTACCTGAAGGGAAAAATGTGGGAAATGCCTCTTCGGACCCTACTACTGGTGAATATAGCCTTGTATTACCTGCTGAAAAAAATTATGCTTTCTATGCCCAGGCAGCGGGATATTTGAGTATAAATGAAAATATTGACACAAAAAGTCTGTCGGATTATAAAGAAATAACAAAGGACCTTTATCTTGTTCCTCTAAAAATTGGCGAATCAATTACGCTAAAAAACGTATTTTTCGAAAGATCCACGGCCAACATTTTGGAAGAGTCTTTTCCGGAACTGGACAGAATGGTAAAAATACTGAAAGATAATCCGGACATGGAGGTTGAGATTGGAGGACACACAGACAATGTAGGCAAGGCAGAGCTAAACGTAAAACTTTCCGAAAAAAGGGCAGAAACCGTAATAGAATATTTTATCTCGAAAGGAATAGATAAAAACAGAATGACAGGAATGGGCTATGGAGGAAGCGACCCTATAGCTCCAAATGATTCCGAGGAGAATAAAAAGCTCAACAGGAGAGTAGAATTTAAAATTTTAAAGAATTAGTGCTAGCCCAGATAATATTCTCCCAGAATTAAGGAAAGCATAGAGGATATATGCAATTTTCCTTTTTAAAATTTAACTTTAGTAAAGATTAATAAAACTCAAAATGGAAAAGGTGACTAACCTTAAGTATCTAAGAGAATTCAGTAATAACGATGTCGTCTTTATGAAAGACATGATTAACATCTTTATTGATACCATTGGTGATGATTTAAGAGCAATTGAAGATGCATGGCACAAAGAGGATTACGCTTTGGTAAGAAGCACGGTTCACAAAATGAAGCCTTCCTATCAATTTATGGGTATTGCGGATTTGAGGGAAGACATTCTTAAGTTGGAACAACTCTCAAAAGCAAGTGAAAATCCCCCTGAAATGAAACGGCTAATAAGAAAAATAACTGAAAACACCATTTTAGCGATTAAAGAACTGGAAGTCGACTTGCAGAATTTATAAAAAAAGACGTGAGTGAAGAGAATTTTGATATCCGCCATCTTTTATCTGCCGAAAGAACAGGCTATGCCAATGAAAGGACTTTTTTATCGTATATCCGCACATCATTAACTTTATTGATCACTGGGATAACCTTCTTAGGATTTACTACTTCAATTTTTCTAACAGTTATTGCTTGGGTTTTTATACCTACAGGAATAGCAATTCTAATAACTGGAACCTTTTACTTTAATAGGAGAAGGAAAAGAATCAGAAAAGAAACGGAAATAATTAATCGCTCTCTACATTAGAATTTTCTTCCTTATTTTTTGCGCTCATTTCTTCAAGGAATTTCCTTATTTGTTCATCCCGATCTAGTCTTGGTCGAGGATTAAAATTCTGCTTATAGCTACGCTGTATTTCTTCTTTTTGCCTAGAGAAATTTGCAGCGACAGTTATCGGGATTTTCTTTGATACCCGATTCGAGGTTTTGTAATTATCAATAATCCTGACATACTCTTCCTTGACAATCGTGGGCGATTGTTTTTTTTCGGCTTCTATTTTAGCCTTATTCGGATGTTTATAGTTTTGAGGTGAAAAGGCAGGGTCGGTATTATAAGACTGGGTAAATCCAGCAGAATTAATAAATACTAATAATAGAACAAATCCAATTATGTTTTTCGCCATCTTCATATAATGCAAATTTATTTAAATATTAAATAATTGGGCAACAGTATAAATCATTCATTTCTGTAATATAAATACGATAAAAAGAATAATTTAAATTCAAAAAATTAATTTTTGTAGATTACCCTTTTCATATAGAGAAAAATATTTCTTAAAAACCGATTTTTGTAAAACATTATTTCCAATCCACCATATTAGAATTATCCAACACTGTTTCCATGTCCTTTATTTATAGCGATATGTTCGGCGTATCTAGACTTAATTTATAATTCTGTCTTATCTTGAAGAATTAGACTTGAATATAGATTGACAAAAAATGGAAATGACTTTCAAAACTTAACATTCATTTTATCTTCATTGTGGATTTTTATTGGAATCTTTGGAAATAAAAGAAAGTTAAACCTATTAACCTATCAGAATAGAAGATGAAAAATGCCCCATCATTATTTGTATTAATTCTCAGCTTTGGTTTCTTGTTCCTTCAGACAGATCTAGCCTTTTCTCAGGCAAATAAAAAACCTCAAAAAATAATTTTAATGATTGGTGACGGCATGGGGTTGGCTCAGGTTTCATCTTTGATTTATTACAAAAAGGACAATGTAAATATCGAACGTTTTCCTTATACGGGGTTTGTTAAAACCTCCTCTTTTGACAGTAAAATTACAGATTCCGCCGCGGGAGCAACTTCAATGGCATCAGGAGTGAAGACTTACAATGGCGCCATCGGAATGGATAAAGATACTATTAGTGTCCCTACAATTCTGGAAATATCTTCTAAAGCCGGAAAGTCAACCGGTTTGGTTTCCACCTCTTCCATTACCCATGCCACTCCTGCCTCTTTTTTCGCCCATCAACCCAAAAGAAGTATGGAGGAAGAAATAGCCTATGATATGATTGGTTCTCCTGTAGATGTTTTTTTAGGGGGTGGATTAAAGTTTTTTACCAATAGAAAGGATGGATTAAATCTGACAGACAGTCTTAAGAAAAATGGCTTTTCTGTATATACTTCTGCCTTTCCCGCCAAACAGAAAACATCTAAGGTGGCTTATTTTGCAGGAGAGGTTAGTGTGGCAAGGGCGGATTCCGAACGTGGGGATTTTCTTACCAAATCGAGCCGGTTTGCGATAGATAAATTAAACATGAATAAAAAAGGCTTTTTCCTGATGGTAGAAGGTTCTCAAATAGATTGGGGTGGACATGACAATGATTCTTCTTATGTTGTTTCTGAAATGATTGATTTTGATAATACCATTGGCGCCGTGCTGGATTTTGCCGAGAAGGATGGAAATACTTTGGTGATCGTTACAGCAGACCATGAAACCGGTGGAATGGCTTTAACTTCTTTCAACGGAGATTATAATACAGTAGCCATGAAGTTTAACACTAAGGGTCATACCGGAACAATGGTTCCCATTTTCGCCTATGGACCAGGCGCTGAAATGTTTACCGGAGTATTTGAGAATACCGAGATCTTTAAAAAAATGAAGGAATTATTTGGGTTGAAATAAATGTAGAGACACCGTTGTAGAGACAAGGCATGCCTTGTCTCTACTACTACCCCATATGCCTTGTCTCTACCCCACATGCTATCTCTACGACAAATCATCTAATGTTTTCATTACGAATAAAATTTATCCTCCTTCCAACGGGATGGATTATTTAAAATATATTGTTGAATATATTCAAATGATTGGGTATCCCGGATAATGTGGTCATGAAAACGGGATTGCCATGCCAATTCAAAACCTAACCTGTTCACGTGTTTTGTTACCGTAGATTTATAAGAACCAATAATTGAAGAAACGGTATTTTTCCCTTGATTTTGAAATCGATTTTGCCCGATGGGTGGTTGTGGTTCCGGTGGTTGCATTTGTAGAGACAAGGCATGCGGTAGAGACAAGGCATGCCTTGTCTCTACGGTAACATTACCATTCCTATCCCCATCTATATTGGATTTCCCATCACCATTCAAAATCAAAATACCATGAATATGGTTGGGCATGACAACGAATTCACCCAATTCTATATCTTTTGCATGATTTTTTATTTCATACCACATAAGATCTGCGATCACACCTACATTTGACAATTTCATTTTTTGATTTACAATCTCACCAAAATAATGTGCTCTGTCTTTGGTGCAAATGGTAATGAAATAGGCTCCCTTACTGCTGTAATCCCAGGATTGTAGGCGTGAAGATGATATCCGATATTTATTTTGGAATTTATCAGACATTTTTAATGAATTTCAAATGTGGCTTGGTCAATGACAATGACAAAATACAAATAAAAATAAAAAAACAACCTATTCCCGCACAATTGTCCTGAATATGTTCTTTCAATTTCTACACTCTTACTGACACTTTAATCTATTCCGGTTATTGTTCAGATGGCTGGTTATGATGGTCCAAATTTGTGTTCCAATTCCCGATTGTAGAGACAAGGCATGCCTTGTCTCTACAGCATGCCTTGTCTTTACGCCCTACATACCTTTCCAATATATTCCTTTATAAAAAAATCCACAAACCTTATCTCCACCACATTCAAAAAATCCTTCTCTCAAAGAGGAATGAAACAAGCGATAACGTTCAGGGATTGGGTTACTTTTTTAAAAGAAAATCACCAAAATAAAATTAATTTTTAAACTTAACCTCATTTATTATGGCAGTAAAATACGCCTTATTTGAAAACAACATGACCAGCGATCCAAATGACTACATGGCAGTAGTTCAACCGGAAGCAAGTAAAACTATGGATGACATCATTGCAATGATGACCAATCGGGGATCCACAGCAACAAAAGCCGAAGTACTTTCCATAATGGAAGAATTCTCTTTAGCGCTTACAAATATTTTAAAGGATGGAGGTTCAATAAATTTTCCGCTTTTTAATGTTTCATTTAGCATCACCGGAGTATTTAATGGCCCGGACGATTCATTTGATCCTGCGCGACATCAATTAAGAATTAATGTTTCGCCAGGTTTGCGTCTCAGAGAATCTGAAGGAAGCATTAAAACAGAAAAAGTAAAGGCAGATAAACCAATGCCGGTATTGATTGACTTTAAAGATATCGCCAGCGATAGCCGCAATCAAAATCTTACACCGGGAGGGGTTGGCAATATTAAAGGCTCGCTGTTAAGTTTTGACCCTGCAGACCCTGCACAGGGAATATTTATAATTGCAGAGTCAGGAACCGAGACAAAAGCAACAACTTTAATAAGACACAAACCCGGAGAGCTTATATTTATGATTCCTTCCGGGATATCTGCCGGAACATACAGACTAGAAGTAAGGTCTAATTTAAGAAACGGTAAACAAATCAGAACAGGTGCTCTTCCGTTTCCTTTAACAGTATAATTTAAATTTTGCAAGAAGATTGTCTCTACTATAGCGATCTTCTTGTACTTATCGTAACAAAGCGTTTACCCCTGTAATAGCAAAGCGTTTGCTGTTATAGGGGTAAACGCTTTGTTATTCTTAAAGCAAACGCTTGTTCAACCAAAAAAAGCCGGATCAACAACCCAGCCTTTTATTTTAAGAATTAATTATTATTATTTTTAATGTATGAGATAGCTTAGACTTAATGAAAATGTCCTTCCTATTTTATACGATTGAAATACATAATCTTTGTTTTTAAATTCCTGGGAGAATTTATATTCGGCATCCAATAGGTTCTGAGCCTTTACCCTGACAGAGATGCCATTTGCAAATGATTTGCCCACAGAGGCATCCAACATATTCACCGGTCGTTCAAACACATTAGGAGTTCCGCCCACACCTACTATTGACAATCGTTCTCCGCTTACATTAAAGTTTACATTGGCCGTGATTCCTGATTCTGAATTGTCGTAAGAAAGGTATGAGTTAACAATATATGGCGCTTGTCCATACATAGGTCTTTTATCTGAAGCTTCAGGATCATTATTCCTTATTAAAGCCAGTTCTCCCTCATTAATATCAACTTCAGATTTAAGTACAGTTATATTTGCCCCCAGTTTGAAATCATCCAAAGCTTGTGTTATAAAATCGAGGTTTTTCCTGACTTCAAACTCCAGCCCATATACGTTTGCCTCATCCACATTTCTAAATTGTCTTTCCAGAGCAAGGTCAGTGGTTAAAGGATTAACGGCTCGTTCAATCGGATTTTTAAATTTCTTATAAAATGCACTCATGGATATCAGCTCACCTGATTTCGGGAAAACTTCCCATCTCAAATCCAGGTTGTCTATCACTGTTCTCTCAAGATTTGGATTACCTCTGTCTATATTGTCGCCGGCAAAGTCAAAGGTTACATAATTGGCCAATTCCCTGAAAGTAGGACGGGCAATGGTCTTGCCATAACCGAACCTCAAATTCATATCCTTTTTCAACTGATAGGTAACATTGGCAGCCGGTAAAAAATCATCTCTTTTAAGGCTTGAAGTTCGTCTTGAAGCGTCTATTAAAGTATCGGCATTTTCCAGATAGATATCGGTTTGTTCAAAACGAACGCCGGTAGCTACTTTCAATTTATTTGTGATCTGAAAGTCAACCATCGCATATCCGGCAGGCACACTTTCTTCACCCAGATAAGTGCCTGTGGCTTGTTCTTCCCTGATAAACAATCCAAACTCATATCGGTTCCCTTCCTGGTTGATGATTCCAAGATTTTCCTCAGCGAAAAAATCATCCGGATTTCCGTTGAAAGGTAACGCAGATGGGTTTGCTGCACGAAATTGAAATACCCTTTCTGTAAAATTTCTTTCTTTTGTCAGGTAAGCGCCTCCGAATTTTATTTTAGAAACCAGTCCCCAATTGTTGAAAGGCACTTCCACATTTAATTTCAGATCCAGGTTGTTCTCATCCATGTACCTGAAATACCTTGAAGGCGGGGTAATGTTATTGGAGTATGGATCATATACATAAGAACCGTCCGGCATTTCGTTTCTCACATTATTGAAAAACCGTAGATCCGGCTCATCCTGTGTGGATTTGGTATAAGAAGCAATCCAGTCGATTTTAACAGGATTTTTGCCTGTACCCATTACGTGATCCCCTTTCAATTGCCCTGAACTCAATGACCTTTCCGTATACATCATGGACCTGAGTTGAAGCTGAAAATTCGGGTTTTGGGATCCTGACGCTGAAGGAAACAAACCTTGTTGAAACCTTGTACTTGCATCAGTACTTTGGTTTCTCATCAGGTTAATTCCGATTTTATTCCTGTCGTTAAGTTTATAGCTGATATTGGCCAATCCTCCCCATAGCACGGATTCGGTGGATCTTGTATCGTTAAAATGGTAAGTGGTATCTAAATTTGTTTCTACCTGAGCATTACCTGGCAAGAAATACCTTCCGGTTGTTCCGTTGTCATAATGTTCATAATTTCTTTGATAACTCAAGCCGGCAATAAAGCCCAGTGGTTTCCCGAACAAAGGTTTTTGATCACCAATAGAAAATGAAAAAGAATGATTAGGCTTAGGAGTTCCTTTGGAAGGACCCATTTTTCCTGTGAAAGATTTGGTTTGTTTGTCAAGGGCATTGGCCATTTCTGAATTACTTCCGGAATAATTGCTCACTCCATTCTTTACTTCTTCCGGTAAATCCCTGTTTTTATCACCGAACCCTAAATAATGGGTCTTACCCAAATCATGTGTTAATGCCTCATTATTAAAAGTGGCATTTGTATTATATCCCATCGAGCCGGAAACCTGCATGGTAAAGCTGTTGGGGAAGTCTTTTGTAGCCACATTTACAAACCCTCCTGTAAAACTGCCAGGCAGCTCAGGACTAAAAGTTTTATAAACGACTATATTATCAATCAGATTACTTGGAAAAAGATCCATCTGAACGGTATTCTTATTAGGATCAAGGCCGGGAATTTCAGCATTATTAACGGCCGTCTTGCTGTAGCGATCGCCCAGTCCTCTCACATATACATATTTTCCACCTTCCACAGAGATCCCGGTCACACGCCTCATTGCCGCCGCCGCATCACTGT